>JBJYWH010000379.1:0-4557 GCA_046259355.1 Anaerolineales bacterium | reverse complement strand
CATCAGGTCTTCCATAGATACGAACATGGCATGCCCCAGGTGAAGCTCCCCGGTGACATTCGGCGGCGGCATGGAGATGACATAGGGATGTTTCCCTGGATCGATCTCCGGGGTGAAGTATCCGCTTGACTCCCACCAGTGATAGAGCCGCGGCTCCACCTCCCGAAAATCATAGGTCTTTGGAAGTGTGTAACCCGTCATCATTTGAAAGCGCCTCCAACCGCATGTGCATCGCGTCGATCTCACGTTAAATAAAAAAACCTCCGCCCATGAGGACGAAGGCAAGCCTCCGCGGTACCACCTCAATTCACCGTCATGACGGTGCTCTCTGCCGCCGACAGGCATCGGGGCTTCGCTGTAACGGGCTCACCCGCGTCGCTCTACTCCACCCAATATGGGGTTTCTTCGACGGGCGCACCGGACGACATTCGGCTGCTGCTCCTGCGGGGGCTCTCAACCTGCGGCCACACCTTCTCTGTCAGTGCGGGGCAGCTTACTCCTCCCGGTGATGAACGCCTTGATATGATGTTGTAGGTGCGATTATAGCAAGGTTCGCGCCTCCAGGTCAATCCTCTTTCTGCCCATCCGCCTCTGTATCATCATCTGCAATCTCGGTTTCGGGGAGTTCGACGCGGTCAGCCTGACGGATTGGAAACTCGAGCCGGAAGGTACTGCCCTCGCCCAGCTTGCTCTCGACGGTCACTTTACCCCCATGTTGTTGAACGATCGACTTGACGATCGCCAGGCCCAGGCCGGAACCTTTGACCGAGAGAGTCTCCCGACGGCGAGCCCGGTAGAATTTTTCAAACAAGCGCGCCTGATCGGTGGGGGCGATGCCCAGGCCGGTATCAACAACTTCAATCACCTGCTTTCCTTCTGCCTGCCGTGCTTTCACCAGGACCTTGCCATGCGCATTGGTATATTTCAAGGCATTATCAACCAGATTGGCGATAGCCTGCCGGATCATCGTCGAATCAACTTCGACCGGCTGCATACCCTCTTCCATCTCAACGGATAGATCGATTTGCTTGTTGACCGCCTGCGGCCGGTATCCTGTGAGGACGGCATCAAGCAGTGAATTCATCGGGACAATCTCCAGGTCCAACCCGACACCCGCTTCGATCCGCCCCAGGTCCAGCAGATTCTCGATCAGGTTACCCATCTGGTCAGCGCTGGTCAGAATCTTGCTCACGAACTCCTTCTGCTGCTCATTCATCGCGCCGACCATTGAGAGCATCGTTGCATACCCGCGCATCAGTGTCAGCGGTGCCCGCAAGTCATGACTGACGGTTGACACAAACTCGGATTTGAGCGTGTCAAGCTTCTTGTAATGCGTGATGTCCCACAGCACGCACACTCTACCCGCCGCCCCGGCCTGGTCCTTGTCGATTTCGCTGACCGAAGCAAACAACACCGGTCCCTTCGGAAGATGAATTTCCGAGGTTCGTGCCTCCGGACCCGGCTCTGCAATAAGCTCCCGGAGCTCGGAGGGCGAGAGGACATCATCGGCCGGCTGCCCGAGCGCTTCTTCACTGCTCACGTTCAGAACGACCTCCGCGGCTGGATTGGCGAGCGATACCCGATTCTCCCGATCGATCAGGATCACGGCATCAGGCGTCGTCTCCAGCACCGCCGTCAGGCGGGTGCGTTCCTGCTCGGCCCGGTGGTAGAGCCGCGCGTTCGAGACAGCCACGCCCAGCTGTGCCGCGAGAATGGACAGCAAGCGCAGTTCATCCGAGGAGAAGATATGCGGATATCGATATCCCAACCAGAGTGCACCGACAAAGGCATCCTCGTGCCGCAAGGGGACAGCCGTCATCGACTCGAGCGGCCGGCTCAAAGCCTCGATTTCCAGCACGGCCCGTGCACGGGCCGGATTTTCAAGGGTGAACCTACCTTTCGTACGGCTCAGATCCAGCACCTGTGGATCAAGGGCACCCCAGTTTCCAGGATCCTCTCCGGCACTGTATACCTCGATCATGCCGTTTTCGTGCCGGCTGATCGATAGGGCCAATCGAACGAGATCGGCGTGCGTGATTTCCCGCAGGCCGTGGAGTATCGGTGGCATCGAAACCGAGAGATCAAAGCTCCGGCTCACCTGCTGGCTTGCGGTAAGCAGCAGCCCCATCTCGTCGAGCCTGGCTTTCAAGCGGCGTCGCATGCGCTCGAAGGACCCCGCCAGGCGGCCGATCTCATCCTCGCCCTCGCCCTGGACGGGTTGAGCCAGATTGCCGCGCGCGATCGACTGGGCTGCGGCCGCCATTTGCCGCAGCGGACGTGTCAGGCGTCGGCTGATCAGGTACACGGCCAGCAAAGCGAGACTTCCAACCGCCGCCACCACGCCGACCAGATTGGCTGCGATGCGAAGGGCTGATTTCTGAACTTCGCGCTGAGGCACGATGGACCAGACCCGCCAAGGATAGCCGCGCACGTCCTCCATGTAAATCAGACGCCTGGTGCCGTCAGGGGCTGTATCCGAGATGACTTCCAGAGCGGCCGTGCTTCCTGCTTCGAATGTTTGCAGGATGCGGCGGGGATCACGGTCGATCAGGATTGTGCCCGACAGATCCGTAACGAAGGTTTGACCTGGATCGATATTTCGGATGATGTCGACAACCGGAAGCAGGTACGGATTGGTATCGAGACTCGTCACGCCGGCGACAACGCCCCGGGCAGCTTCGCCGCCATCGGGATCGAGAATTGGAAGCAGAAATGCAATCCGAACAGAATACGCCTCACGTTCTGGACGGAGAACCACTTCCTGGGGAATCCCTCCCAATGCGGCATCCAACCCGGCCGCCATCTCGAATGGCGTGCCTTCCCCGAGCACTCCCTCCGGGGGATAACTGATCCGCAAGGTCAGCTCGCCATCGTAAACCGCCACAGCCTCAAAGAAGCTGAAAGCTCGCAAGAGTTCCTGGAGTTTGGCTTCGGCAGCATCCGGTTCCATCGCGAGCAGGCTGATCGCCTGGTCCGTGAACTGTGCGCCGACCGAACGACCGGTTTGGATGAAATAGGGGATGGCGCCGGATGCTTGCTTCGAGGTCTGCACCATCTGACGCTCAAGCAGATCGCGTGCCGACCGCTGGGCAAGCAGCCAATCTCCAAAGATCATGACAGTGCTCGAGAGGAAACCGAGAATCAGGAGCAGGGAGAGCAGTCGTGCAGCCAAGGAGCGGTTGTAAGGGCCGACGATAAGCGCACCGGGTTCGTACCACGGAATACGTCCGGTTCGCACCAACCAGAACAGGATTCCACCGGCCAGACCGACCTCAACGATCCCGGCCAGGAGCGTCGGGCCGAAGAGCGAGAATGCAAAATCTAGCCGATCATAGAAGCCACCACCGCTGTAGAGGATCAATTCCAGGCCTCGCACCAACCCGTAGAACAACCCGCCGGCCAGACCGGCGATAAACGGGTTGCGAGCGGCTTTTCCAGGCCATTCCAGATAGGGCTGGCGGAGCATCCAGGTCACAGCCAGTGCGATGAACATGAAGTGCAGCGGGGTGAAAATGCTGTGAGTTTCGAACGCGCCGCGCGTTAAGCCGGCAACCAAAGCGATCGAGGCGGCCGGGAGTTCACCCAACAAACCGCCAGCAAGCAGCCAGGGCAGCGCTCCAAAAAGCGAGAAAGCCGGCCCTCGAACAGCCGTCGGTATACCGGGCATCACGAGAAACGAGGGCGCGGAAAACCGAAGCACGAAAAGCTGCGCAGCAAGTGGAGCGGAAAGAATCAGCAGCAGGAAAACCGGCTGCCGGAACCAGTAGCGAACCCTGGCGACGAAGGTCCGATGTTCGCCATGGAGCACAACGAGGAGAATGACGAAGATGATTTCGAGCAGGAACAGCACCACCCCTGATGTTGTCAGGGGCAGCCTGAAAGAAGGTCGGCTGCTGAAGCCCCAGAAATCGATCGTCATATGCGATACCCAGTCATTCCAGTGGGGGCATTATAGCATCGCGCGCCATGCCCACAAGCCTTCCCTGCTTGTGGGTGTCCTTGCTTTATGTTAAACTCGCAGCATCATATGGAACCACTTTTCCTCTGGAGCTCTCAGAATGGCTGAGAAGGTCCTGATCATCGACGACGATATTGATACCTTGAAGCTCGTCGGTCTGATGCTTGAACGACAGGGGTATGAAATATCCGTCGCGAGCAACGGAACCATCGGTCTTTCAAAGGCTGCTGAAGAGCGCCCCGAATTGATCCTGCTCGACGTCATGATGCCGGACCTGGATGGCTACGAGGTCACCCGCCGGCTTCGCGAAGATCCAACCCTGGCCCACATCCCGATCATCATGTTCACAGCCAAGACTATGGTGGACGACAAGGTCGCCGGCTTTGAAGCGGGAGTGGACGACTATCTCACCAAACCAACCCATCCGGCAGAGTTAACCGCGCATGTCAAGGCTGTCCTTTCTCGTTCGGCTCAGGCTCGCGAAATGCCCGAGGAGAAGGCTCAAATCATTGCCTTCCTCGGCTCCCGGAGCGGGATTGGCACCACAACGATCGCGTTGAATTTTGGTTTTTTACTGCAGGAAGATTACTTTGAAACGA
>JBJYWH010000378.1:0-2428 GCA_046259355.1 Anaerolineales bacterium | reverse complement strand
TTCCCCTTTTCGTCCGAGGGCTCAATGCTCTGGACCTCCTGCGAGCCTACTTCTTTCCAACGATCACCAGCCTGCTGGCGTTCTGGTCGTAGTCGCTTCCCTGCAAATCGCCGAAAACCCGGATCTCTTGAAAACCACACTGCAGAAGCAGTGATGCGAGCTCTTCCGCCGAGTAGGAACGCACAGTGACCGTGTGCTCAATCCGGCGATCTCCTTTCAGCAGGATCCATCGTGTCTGCATCCGACTCCAGTGCTGGAGCGGTTTCCTCTCAGCCAGGATGAATCCATCGTCCACTTCGGACCAATCCTTTTCTCGAAAATCTCTCGCTGCAATCTCCTTGCCCATGGTTTCGATCAGGAACTTGCCGCCCGGGATGAGAGAGGCATAGGCATTCTCGACCACACGCCGATCCTCGGCCGGGTCTTCGAAGTAGCCGAACGAGCCGAATAAATTCATCACCAGATGGAACGCGCTGGGCTGGCGGAATTCCCGCATATCGCCGACAAGGAAGGCGATGGGCAGCTGCTTGCTTGCAGCCTCTGCTTTCGCTTTCTGGATAAAACTGGCTGTCCGGTCGACGCCGACGACTTCATATCCCAGCCTGGATAGCTCCAGGCTGTGCCTGCCGGGTCCACAGCAGAGGTCCAGAACTCGCTCGCCCTGCGTCGCGCCTACCAGACGAACAATGCGCTCAACCTCTGCCCTGGCACGCTCCAGGCGATCCTGATCGAACAAGATCGGTTCGAAAAGCTCCCAGAATTCGTCCTGGCTGTGCCAGCCTGCCTTATCAGCCATCATGCCATACCACCCTTCCGTGCAGGAACCAGGGCTGGAACGAACTGGTGCGTTCAATCGTCCACGTCACTCCGAGCGGTTCACCGCTTTCGCGATCTCGCCCGGCATCGATCTGCCGTAGAATCAGCTTACCTTTCCAGTTGAATGAATTCCATTCCATCCGATTTTCTTCTGAAACGGCTGATTTCCTTAAAACCCAGATTCGCAAACATCTTCTGAGAGCGTGCGTTGAATGCAGCAATCGACACGCGCAGCCGGCGGGGTCGAAACTGCTCATGGGCGAATGTCAGGATGGCAGCGACAAAACGAGTTCCCTGCCCCTTTCCGACCTTTTCCGGACGCATGCCTACCCCCACATCCAACACTTCAGGTTCCTGGTGCCGATAGCTTCCGCCGGGCACCCTGGCCTCCCGGCCAAAACAGCAGAAGCCCCATAATTGACCTTCCTCATCGAAAACGCTGAAATACCGTCTCTTCGAATCCATCAGGATCGGTAGCACCTCGTTTGTGAAGCTGTACATGGCATAGGGCCGAGCATATCGCCAGGTCGCGATATCCTGCGCGTCCTGCCGTGTGATTGGTTTGATACGGATCATCGGTCCCTTTCCCCATCCGCACCCAGAATACAACAAGATCTCTCGTTGCCGTGTGTAGAACGCGATCGACTGGCCTACCCCATTCATCAAGCCATGCGCGATCATCGAACTGGTGATCGAGTGGGAAACTCGCTTTGATGCTGGATATCGGCCGGAAAGGGCCAGGGAGAGCAGGCCGGCGGGCATGCCTTCCGAAATATGGGCCACCTCAACCATGACATCATTGCGTTCGTAGATACCGCAGCAATCCGCGAAGTAGATTGATGCGGGGAACTTCATCCATGTATCTCCGATATGCCTCGCCAAATCGCTCGATATTGGCACGCTCACCTTGCAGGATGAATCCGTAGACGATGGCGGCATTGACGGATGAAAGAAGGACCGTGATCCCATGAGGTAGAAAGAAGATCCATGAGAGAAACAGCAGCATCGCGCCGAGATACATGGGATGACGGACGATTCCATAGATTCCCCGATCAATCAGACCTGCGGCGCGTTTTGCAGCCAGGGTCATGGTCGAAAGAAGCACCAGAGCCAGACCGATCGCGAAGAGCAGCCAGGCTGCGTACGCGAATATTGGCCGGGATCGGGGAACATCGAGCACGCTTGCCAGAAAGAAGAATAGGGCAATCGATAACCCGTTAATGACCATTCCTGCCACTTCCAGGGGTTTCTGGTTCATTGGCTTGCTCCTCGCGCTTCGATTCCTGTCAACCGGACGGCGACCTACCCAAGGGAGCTCGACGGGATGAAACCCAGGATTGTTGTGGGCTGGCGCTGAGAGAGCACCCAGCAGCCGGATTGCACGATATGCTGTCCGTTCACGCTGGCCTACCCTCCCATCGAACCATCCCTATCGCTGGATCGCCAGCTGTAGAAGGGACTGTCCCTCATCCAGGGCTTTGATCGGCGAGTATTTATTCTGTCACGGCGCTGCAGTCAGAGCGGTCTCCGTATCAGAAGTAGCGTGGTACTCCTTGCATATATTCGAGGTACCGGTTCCCGTAAGCCGATTTGCAGATTTCCTCTTCCAGCA
>JBJYWH010000377.1:0-15679 GCA_046259355.1 Anaerolineales bacterium | reverse complement strand
CTCGAGAGCCGTATGATCCCGTTTGTCATGCAACCTGTAGCGGCAGCACGGACAGATATCTCTGACGTCATCAGCAGAATCGATCAGGTCCTGCAAGCCAACCCGGTTTTGCATGCATATGATCCGGTAACCGACGAGCATTTCAACTGGTCTCCCAATCCAAGCGAATTAATGAACTGGCTTCTGTTGGCGGATGAAGGCTCGACGATCAGTGTTGATATCGATCCGGAGGCGGTTGAGGTTTTTGTTCGGCTCGCTCTCGACGAGTTGGGGCCAGATAGAGGATTGGACATCGCACGCGGCTGTGATTCCATCCTGGCCCAGGTCAGCGGCGGAACGGGTGAAGTCTTGATCATTGAGTATCGACCCACAACCTACCAGGTCCAGGTTGGAGATCAATGGATTTCGTTGAGCTTCAAGATCGGCATGCCGTATTGGAAGCTGCAGGAGGTGAATCCCACGCTTGCCCGTCGGGGCTTGATCCCTGGCGAGACGCTCATCCTCCCCCCACGCGATGATATGCTCACGCTTCCCGTTGTTCCGAACAAGCGGATCGTGGTCGACATCAGCGAGCAGCGAATGCGCGTTTTTCAGGATGGTGGCATGATTCGTGAGCACGTGATCAGCACCGGCATCTCCGATTCACCCACGATGCCGGGTATCTTCCAGGTCAGCTCTCATGTGCTCAACGCCTACGCTTCGATCTGGAATCTCTACATGCCGAATTTCATGGGAATTTATGATGCCGTTCCGGGATTGACGAATGGGATCCATGGCCTGCCGCTTCTATCGAATGGGCGTCGCTTGTGGGCGGATGTGCTCGGAAGGCCGGCATCCTTCGGCTGCATCATCCTGGATTTACAGGTTGCGGAAGAGCTGTACAACTGGGCCGAGGACGGAGTCGTCGTGGAGATCAAGGCGTAAAGGAGGAATCAAAGAAGCAGCCAGCGGCTGCTTCTTGCAGTGACAGTCGGGGCGGCCGGATTTGAACCGGCGACCTCACGGACCCGAACCGTGCGCTCTACCGGGCTGAGCCACGCCCCGTACGGGTGCGAGTATATCGCCTTCTGCTTCTGTGGTCAACGCGTGTTCATCTGGGATCGATAGTTCCCGCCAGGGACCAGGGTTAAAATGCAGCGCCCCTGTAGTCAGGGGCGCCAGTACTCTACATAGCAAAGCGTTCGCTCGAAGCTCAACCTGTTATCCGCCGATAACATTCTTGCTTCTGGGATTCGTCCTCCACGCAGACCGCCATCCACATCCAGGCGACCGGATTGGATGGGGATTGCTGAAGAACCCAGCTGAGAGCTGTTCGACCGCTCTGGTAGTCTCCACGATCGATTGCCCTTGTGGCAAATTCGATCGCCTCATCAATTCGGGTGTAGGTCGGGGTCATGCAGAATCCTCATGATATCCTGGTCGGGGCTCTATAGCTTACAACGTGCAGGGGATCAGAATATTACATGGAACCCGAGTACTGGGGGATGCTCCAGCTGATACGGGAGAGAGCGGACTAGCTGGAGCGGAAGACGTTTGCCGCGCCGCGTGCTTTTTCGCGGCTGGCCGGGATCATGAAGCAGAACAGGCTGCCGGTGCCTTCTTTGCTCTCACACCAGATCTGCCCCTGGTGCATTTCCACCATGGCTTTCGCGATCGAAAGCCCAAGCCCCATACCGCCGTGCTTGCGTGTCAGGTGTGATTCGACCTGGTAGAAGCGATCGAAAATCCGTTCAATATCCGCCGGCGGAATACCAATCCCGGTATCCACCACGAAGACCTTCACCAGATCCTGGTCTCCTTCTGCTTTGACGCCAATCTGACCGCCCGGGTCGGTAAAAAGGATGGCGTTCTTGACGAGGTTGGAAAGTGCCACTTCAAGCTTGTCGCGGTCACCATCCACAATAAGCGGATTGCCCTCTGGCACGTCAAAGCCAATCTCAATCATTTTCTCTTTGGCCTGGTCGGAGAACTTTTCAACGGTCTCCTCGACCAGTTTGGCCATTGAGAACGCCTCCCGGCGGACGCGCGATTGGCCCTGTTCATTATGGGAGATGGTGGACATGTCCTCGATAATGGCTTTCAGGCGCATCGCGCTGCGGATGATGACCTCCATTTGTTCCTGGTGCTTGGGAGGGATGAACTCCTTCAAAAAGGTTGAATGACCAAGGATCAGGCCGAGTGGGGTGCGGAGCTCGTGGGAGGCGATGGCGATAAAGTCGGATTTCATCCGATCCAGTCGCTGGAGCTCCAGGTTGGTGTTCTGGATGCTGGTCAGCAGTCTTGCTGTTTCGATTGCACTGGCAGCTTGAGCAGCGAGTGTCTCTAGTACTTCGAGGTCGTCTTCGGTATAATGGCCTTCGTTCGACTTGTTTACAGCCTCGAGAACACCGATCGGCTTGTTCTTTACTACGAGAGGGACGCCGAGAATGGAACGGGTGTTGAACCCGAGTTTTTCGTCGATCGAACGGAAGATTCGCGGATCCGCCGCAGCGTCCTGAATGACCATCGGCCGAGCATTGCTGAAGATCCAGCCGGCAACGCTCCGGTCGAGGGGAACGGATACCTCCCGCAGTTCTGGTTGGTGTTTTCCAGGAGCAGCTTCAAAACGCAGGCGACCCGATTTGGCATCAAAGAGCAGAATGGATGCTACTTCGCTCTTTGTCAGCTCGCACGCTTCAGTGATGATCATCTGAAGCAGCTTTGGAAGATCATGGGTCGCCGATAGAGTGCGGCTGATTTCGAGCAAGCGTTCCAGGCGTTCTATCTTGCTCAGCTGGTCAGTTCGGTCCGACATCAGTCTCCACTCATCCGTCTTGAATGCATTCGATTGTAGCATAGCAAGGTTTCAGCACGGTAGACAAGGCATCTTTGCTCCCAGACGGGACAAGATGAACTGACGGAAAAACAGCTCGATCATACTTTTGGAGGCCTGCATATGCCAGCCAGCAAGAAAGTTCGTGTAGCGATCATCGGAGTGGGCAACTGCGCATCTGCCCTGATCCAGGGCGTGGAGTATTACAAGAACGCGAAGGATGGGGACTTCATTCCTGGATTGATGCATGTCAACCTGGGTGGATATCACATCCATGATATCCAGTTCACAGCTGCCTTTGATGTCGTCGACGGCAAGGTGGGGGTGGATTTGAGCGAAGCAATATACGCCCACCCCAACAACACCGCGCGCTTCGCGGAAGTGCCCAATCTCGGGGTCAAGGTCGGGCGCGGCATGACCCACGATGGAATCGGGAAGTACCTTTCCGAGGTGGTCGAGAAAGCTCCCGGGCCGACAGATGATATTGTGGGTATCTTGAAGAAGACCAAGACGGATGTGGTCGTCAGCTATCTGCCGGTCGGCGCGGAGATGGCAACCAAATGGTATGTGGAGCAGGTGCTCGAAGCTGGCTGTGCATTTGTCAACTGCATCCCCGTCTTCATCGCAAGTTCGGACTACTGGGCGGCGCGTTTTAAGGAGCGCGGTCTACCGATCATTGGAGATGACATCAAGAGTCAGGTCGGGGCCACCATCACCCATCGTGTGCTTACCTCCCTCTTCGTGGATCGAGGCGTGCTCATGGACCATTCCTACCAGCTTAACTTCGGTGGGAACATGGATTTCTACAACATGCTTGAACGCGAGCGGCTTGAATCCAAGAAGATTTCCAAGACGGGTGCTGTCACGAGCCAGCTGCCATACAAATTGAACCCGAATGACATTCATATTGGCCCGAGTGATTATGTCCCCTGGCTGACGGATCGGAAGTGGTGTTACATTCGCATGGAGGGAACCTCCTTCGGAGACCTGCCGTTGAACCTGGAGTTAAAGCTCGAAGTGTGGGATTCCCCGAACTCGGCCGGTGTGGTTATCGACGCGGTCCGCTGTGCAAAATTGGCACTCGATCGGGGCATCTCGGGTCCGCTGCTGGAGCCCTCGTCCTATTTCATGAAAACACCGCCGGTTCAGTACCATGATGATCAGGCTCGAGAGTTGACAGAAGCTTTCATCGCCGGCAAGGTGGATGAAGGCCCGAAGAGCGAAGCATGATTCGCTGAGCTGGCAGAAGTGAATATTGAGACGACGGGCATCCGGTGCTGGACGGGTGCCCGTCGTCTGGTTTACTAGGTGCCCTTGGATGTTTTCGATACGGTTGAGTGAACCGGACCCCGTCGAGAACGAACCCCTCGAGCGGGTTGAGCATCCGGTGCCAGAGCCCGGTCCCGGAGAACTGCTGCTAAAGATCTCGGCCTGCGGCGTCTGCCACACGGACATGAATGCGGTGCTGGGAGAGGTCCATGCTGCTCATCGGCGACGGGATGGAGTATCTCAAGCTTGGGGCCGAGACGCCGATCAGGGCGTAGATGACGACTTATCCACCGTTGGAAGCGAATCGTGCCCTGGCTGATGCCGCGCAGAGCGCATTTGATGGAGCGGGGGTCCTGCTGCCATGATCAAACTTGGAACGTCTGGTTTTTCTTATGACGATTGGGTCGGGCCGGTGTATCCACCCGACCTGCCCCGCCGAGGCTGGCTTGGGTACTACGCCGAGCAGTTCCAGACGGTTGAACTGAACGTAACCTATTACCGCATTCCTGAAACGAAAATTGTCTCTGGCTGGGTGGAACGGACGCCGGAGCATTTCCTTATTGCTGTAAAGGCACACCAATCTCTGACCCATGAACGGGAAGATCCGGATTACTCCACTTTCCTGGCTGCGCTGAGCCCGCTGATCGAATCGCAGAAGCTTGGTTGCGTTCTGGCCCAGTTTCCCCATTCGTTCCATGCGACTCCGGAAAACCACAGCTATCTTTCCGCACTCCGCCAAGGTCTGCCGGATGTGGCTGTCGTCGTCGAGTTTCGTGATCGTGCTTGGGTCACAGAGGAGACTTTCGACCAATTGCGGGAGCTCGAGCTGGGATTCTGCTGTGTGGATGAACCCCATTTGAAAGGACTGATGCCGCCCATAGCCGTCGCCACAGCCCCGGTGGCGTACGTCCGGTTTCATGGTCGCAACGCGGCCAAGTGGTGGCAGCACGATCAGGCCTGGGAGCGTTATAACTATACCTATCGCGAGCAGGAGCTCGAGCCATGGGTTACGCGAATTCGTGAACTCGCGGCTGCGGCTCCGTTGACATTGGTCTACGCCAACAATCACTACAAAGGCCAGAGTGTGGATACCATCCGGAAGCTGGAGAAGCTGCTGGCTGCAAACGCATAACTTGCCTGGACAGGTCGGAGATCTCCGTGCCGTTGTGGGCGAATTGGCCGCGATGGTATAATGAGTCACCCAAATACCAAGGGAACCATACCTCCAGTTTTCGGTTGCTGCAGGACACGAGGTCACCATGTCCGGACATTCCAAGTGGTCTACGATCAAACGCAAGAAGGCTGCAAATGACGCCAAGCGCGGGGCTATCTTCACCCGTCTGGCGCGTGAAATCGCGATTGCCGCGCGGGAAGGCGGGGGCGACATCGAAACCAATTTCGCTCTTCGGCTGGCGGTCGACAAAGCCAAAGACAACAACATGCCCAAGGACAACATCGAGCGCGCGATTCGGCGCGGCACCGGTGAGGACAAAGAAGGGGCGGCCTTCGAGCAGGTCATGTATGAAGCGTACGGCCCACACGGTGTTGCGATCCTGGTCGATGTGGTGACGGACAACCGGAACCGGACGGTGGCTGAACTCCGACACACGCTGACCCGCGCCGGCGGCAACATGGCAGAGGCTGGCTCGGTTGCGTGGCAGTTCCGTCGTTCAGCGTACTTCTATCTCCCGACAGACGGCGTTGACAAGGACAGGGTCTTCGAAGTGGCGGTTGAGGCAGGCGCAGACGATGTCGTCATCGATGATGATGAGATTGAAATCTTCGCGCCGGTGGAATTCTTCAAGGAAATCGGCGATCAGCTTCACGCCGCCGGAATTCAACCCGAAGAAGCCGGCCTGCGCATGCTCCCGAATGTTGAGCTTCAGCTCAATGGTGAGCAGACGGTCAAGGTGATGCGTCTGATCGAGGATCTTGAAGATCTGGATGACGTTCAGGAAGTGTACAGCAACCTGGACGTGACCGAAGAAGCCGTTGCCATGCTCGAGACGGCCTGAGCCGGTCCCTAACGCGTCAAACCATGTTGGTGCTTGGCATCGATCCCGGCACAGCCCGAACAGGATTTGGTCTGATCAGGGAAACCGGGAGCGGCTCGTTGGAGCTCGTCGCGTACGGAGTCATCGCGACCTCGGCCGATCTTCCGCAAGCAGAACGCCTGCTTATTCTTCACTCCGAACTGCAACAGCTGATCGAAGAACACGATCCGGTCGAGGCGGCTGTCGAGCGGCTGTTCTTCCAGAAGAATGTCTCGACCGCGATGTCCGTCGGCCAGGCGCGCGGTGTGATCCTGCTGGCACTCCAGCAGGCCGGTCTGCCGATCGGGGAGTACGGCCCGCGGGATATCAAGCGGGCTGTTACCGGGTATGGCGCGGCCGATAAGCGGCAGATGCAGCGGATGGTGCAGACGCTGCTTTCCATGCCCGAGCTTCCCAAACCCGATGACGCTGCGGATGCGCTGGCGATCGCCATTTGCCACTGCCACAGCACGCATATTCAGCATCAGATACGGAAAATGGGATGATTGAGACCGTCCGCGGGATCGTTCAGCACGTTGGAGAAAATCATCTGGTTCTGGAGGTGGGGGGGATCGGTTTGCGCATAGCCGTTTCCGCGGGAGTGCTGGCCGAAACCCCGGAGGTGGGCAAGGCAGCTTTCGTACATACCTACCTTCTTTTCCGGCAGGATGAGTTCAAGCTGTACGGATTCGCCACACCGGAGGAGCGCGGCCTCTTCGAGCTGCTGCTGGGCATCTCGGGCGTCGGGCCAAAACTCGCCATGGGTGTCCTGTCCCATCTCTCTCCGGACTTACTGCGCAGCGCGGTGGTCGAAGGCAGGCCCGAGATGTTCGCTGGTGTTCCGGGTGTGGGCCGGAAAACCGCTGAGAAAATCATCTTCAATCTGAAGGATACTTTTTCCGGTCCCGCCGCTGCTCCCGTTCGGCGCTCGGAGGCTGATGGCGAGGTCCTGGCGGCGCTGACCGCATTGGGCTACAGCCTGGTGGAAGCTCAGTCGGCGCTTCAATCGATCCCCGATGATGCACCGGATGATATCGCAGCACGGGTGCGGCTTGCACTGCAGTACTTCGCCCAGCCGTAACCTCGAACCCAGTCACATGGATTGCAGAAAAAAACCCGACGTCAAAGCCGTGGGAGGCAAGATGAGTGAGGGTAAGTTGATCGTCTTTATCGGTCCCGGCATTATGGCCGAAGCGATGGTGAAGGGAATCACGACAAGGGCAGGCATCGATCCGGAAGCGATTCGGATGAGCGGCCCGAATCCCAGCCGCCTTGAAGCCCTGGCTGGCGAATATCACGTGCAGACAACCAGCAGCAACCCGGAAGCCGTATCCGGAGCAAGAGTCGTGGTGCTGGCACTTAAGCCGCAGACCCTGCCGGGCGTCCTGCAGGAGCTGAATGGCAGGATTCCACCCGATGCGCTGGTCCTTTCGATTGTTGCCGGGGCACGGATGGAAACGATCTCCACCGGTCTCGATCATCCTGCGGTTGTCAGGGCGATGCCCAATACACCCGCACAGGTAGGCGCGGGGATTACCGTCTGGACTTGCAGCCCGAGTGTTGTGGACGCGCAGCGCGAGGAGACACGGCGCATCCTGGGTGCGTTGGGCCAGGAAATCTATGTCGATGACGAGGACTACCTTGATATGGCAACGGCGCTCTCGGGTACAGGCCCGGCCTACACCTTCCTGTTCATGGAAGCGATGGTCGATGCAGGCGTTCATCTCGGTTTTCCGCGGCGGATCGCGGAACAGCTGGTTGTCCAGACTGTCAAGGGGTCGGTCGCCTTCTACGAGCATTCCCCAAGTCACCTGGCGCGGCTGAGGAACCAGGTGACCTCGCCAGGTGGCACATCGGCCGCTGCGCTGTATTTCCTGGAAAAGGCTGGCTTCCGCACGGCGCTTTCAAGAGCCATATGGGCTGCCTACGAACGTTCGGTTCAACTGGGTCGGGGCAAGAAGCAGGGTCCGGTGGGCGAGGAGTGAGGTCAAAAAGGATGCCTCCATTGTGAATTGCTGGACAAAATGGAGGCCTTCAGGTATGATTTCGAACATTCCACGTGCACCCTGGTCATGCTGTTGAACTGGGGCGCTCGTGGCGCGTAGATAGCCCTTTGCAACCTCGATAATCCCCTTTTTCGGAGGTCCTATGTCGGATTTCTTGGGCAACCTCTCCAGTGAACTGCAGCGTCAAATCGAGTCGTACACCCCGGAAGTTCAACTGCGCGAGGTCGGTGAAGTCCTCGAAGCGGGCGATGGCATCGCTCGCGCATCAGGTCTTTCTGCTGTGCGTGCTCAGGAGCTCGTTCAGTTTGAGAACAGGACCATGGGGATCGCTTTCAATCTGGAGCAGGACAATGTTGGGCTCCTGATCTTGGGCGAATACAACGAGATTGAAGAGGGCATGCGAGTTTACTCGACCGGCCGCATCGCTTCGGTGCCGGTTGGGCCAGGCCTGATCGGACGCGTGGTCAACGCCCTGGGGATTCCGCTGGACGGCAAGGGTCCGATCCAATTCGATGGTTACCGGCCAGTAGAGCGCATTGCCCCTGGTGTGGTTGCCCGGAAGGACGTGGATACCCCCGTGCAAACGGGTATCAAGGCGATCGATGCGATGATCCCGATCGGACGCGGCCAGCGCGAACTGATTATCGGTGACCGCCAGACCGGAAAGACTGCCATTGCCATCGACACGATTCTCAATCAAAAAGGTAAAGACCTGATCTGCATCTATGTCGCGATCGGGCAGAAGCGTGCAGCAGTGGCGCGTACCGTCGCGCTGCTGGAACGCTATGGGGCGATGGAGCATACGATCGTCGTCGTTGCTGCAGCCGATGATCCGGCAGCCCTGCAATACCTTGCACCGTATTCTGGCTGCGCCATCGGTGAGGAATTCGCCGAGCGCGGCATGAACGCGCTGGTCGTTTATGATGACTTGAGCAAGCATGCCTGGGCTTACCGCCAGGTTTCACTGCTCCTTCGCCGACCACCAGGCCGGGAAGCCTATCCCGGTGACGTTTTCTACCTCCACAGCCGCCTGCTCGAGCGAGCAGTGCGGTTAGCCGATCAGTTCGTCATTGTTAAGAAAGAGCACGAAGGCCAGGCAGAAGCTGCGGAAGCGGTCAACGGTGAGGTTTACGGCGGTCCCCTGGCCGAGCACAATGCCACCACGGCGCTGGAAGCGATGGAGAATTCTACGACCTACCGCGTGGCCAAGGTCAAGGGCAGCGGCGGATCGCTGACAGCGCTGCCGATCATCGAAACCCTTCTCGGGGATGTGTCGGCCTACGTTCCAACCAACGTAATCTCGATCACCGACGGACAGATCTATCTTGAGTCGGACCTGTTTAACGCCGGCATCCGCCCGGCGATCAACGCAGGCCTTTCCGTCTCCCGCGTGGGTGGTGATGCCCAGACGAAAGCCATCCGGCAGGTTGCTGGACGCTTGCGCCTCGATATGGCAGCATACCGTGAAGTTGCAGCATTTGCGCAGTTTGGGTCGGACCTGGATAAAGCCACCCAGGCGCAGCTCAGCCGTGGCCAGCGGTTGCAGGAAATTCTCAAGCAGCCCCAATACAAACCTGTACCTCTCGAGAACCAGGTCGCGGTTCTATTTGCTGCCACAAATGGCTACGCAGATGGCGTATCCGTGGATCGAATAAGCCAATGGGAATCAGATCTACTCCGCAGCCTGGAGACAACCCGCCCGGAAATCCTGGCAGACATTGCCGAACGTAAGATCATCACCGACGAGAATCGGGCCAAACTGGCCAGCGCGATCGAAGATTTCAACCGGACCTGGGGAGCCTGAGCCCGGGGAGCAAGGGAAGCGTACATGGCATCAGCCCGCGAAATGCGGATGCGAATCCGCAGTGTGGAAAACATCTCCCAGGTCACCCGTGCACTGGAGGCGGTCAGTGCCAGTCGGGTGCGGAAGGCTGAGGCGCGGGTCATGCAGACCCGTCCGTATGCCGATAAAGCCTGGCAGGTTCTCCGCCATCTTGCACGCCAGCCAGCGCGAGAGTTTGTACATCCCTTGATGACGCCGCGTTCCGATGTCACTCGTGCGCTGGTCGTGATGATCAGCAGTGATCGCGGTCTGGCAGGTGCCTACAACACGAATGTCCTGCGATATACCCTGGAGACATTCGAGAATTCCGGTGTCGAAATCGGCTATATCCCCATCGGCCGCAAAGGCCGTGATATGCTTTATCGCCGCCGCAAGGATATCGTGGCGGAATTCAGCGATCTGCCCACTGAACCCACCTTTGCCGATGTTTCAGCCATCGGGCGCCTGACGATCAACGAATATCTTTCCGGGAATTTTGACCGTGTTTACCTCGTTTTTACCGACTTCATCAACCTGCTTCAACAGGAGCCGCATCATAAACAGCTGCTGCCGCTCAGTTTTGAGGAGCTTCCACTCGGTGGAAATCGTGTGGAGGTCTCGAAAGCCCGGCCGGGAGGGCCTGAGCCGACCTATATCTACGAACCCAGCCAGCAAGAATTGATCGATTCGATCGTTCCACGCCTGACCGAACTTCAGGTGTACCAGGCGATTACCGAATCGCTGGCCAGTGAACATGCCGCCCGCATGGTTGCCATGCGGAACGCGACCGACAATGCCGCGGATCTGGCTGGTGCCCTGCGGCTCGAATATAACAAGGCTCGACAGCAAGCGATTACCAGCGACATGCTCGATATCGCCGGTGGAGCGGAAGCGCTGTCTCAAAGCTGATCGATCTGCATTTATTGTTTGGAGGGAAGCATGCCAGGAGCAACCGGTAGCGTTATCCAGATCCAAGGTGCTGTCGTCGACTGTAAATTTCCGCCCGATGAGATGCCGGAAATGTACGAGGCCATCGAGGTGCCGCGTGAGGGGAAACGCCCGCTGGTGCTCGAGGTACAGCGTCACCTCGGTGGACATGCCGTTCGCACGGTCGCCATGGATGCTACCGATGGGCTGCAGCGTGGGGTCGAGGCATTTGCGACCGGCGCACCGATCATGGTTCCGGTTGGCGAACCAACCCTTGGGCGGATGTTCAACGTGCTGGGCGATCCCATCGACCAGCGCGGCGAGGTTAAGACCTCAATGATGTATCCGATCCACCGCCCGGCGCCGGATTTCGATCAACAGTCAACACGCGTTGAGGTATTCGAAACCGGTTTGAAGGTCATCGACCTGATCGCTCCCTTCACGCGCGGTGGAAAGACCGGCATCTTCGGTGGGGCGGGCGTGGGGAAGACCATCATCATCCAGGAGCTCATCCGCTCGATTGCGACCGTTCACCAGGGTAACTCGGTTTTCGCCGGCGTGGGGGAGCGCACTCGCGAGGGCACCCAGATGTACCGCGAGATGATCGAATCCGGCGTGCTGAAGGACACGGTGCTCGTATACGGTCAGATGAATGAACCACCGGGCGTACGCCTGCGGGTTGGGCTCACGGCTCTTACGATGGCGGAGTATTTCCGTGATCAAGGGCGTGACGTGCTGCTGTTCATCGATAATATCTTCCGCTTCAGCATGTCCGGTTCGGAAGTATCGGCCCTGCTTGGGCGCATGCCTTCCGCCGTTGGATACCAGCCGACGCTGGCAACCGAAATGGGGGAACTTCAGGAACGAATCACCTCCACCCGCACCGGCTCGATCACATCCATGCAAGCGGTCTATGTGCCGGCTGATGACTACTCGGATCCAGCCCCGGTCGCTACCTTCACACATCTGGATGCAACGATTGCACTCGAGCGGTCGATCTCGGAGAAGGGAATTTACCCGGCGGTGGATCCGCTCGCCTCCACCTCGAGAATCCTGGATCCTCAGGTCGTGGGCGAAGAGCACTACCAGGTTGCACGTGAGGCACAGCAGGTTCTGCAACGGTATAAGGACCTGCAGGATATCATCGCGATCCTTGGCATCGAAGAGTTGAGCGAAGAGGATAAAATGGTCGTCGCACGTGCTCGAAAGATCGAGCGATTCTTCTCCCAGCCGATGTTTGTTGCCGAGCAGTTCACCGGCCAGGAAGGGCGCTATGTGCCACTGCGCGAGACCGTGCGCGGGTTCAAGGAGATCCTCGAGGGCAAACATGATGACCTGCCCGAGCAAGCCTTTATGATGGTCGGGCCGATCGAGGAAGCGGTTGAGAAGGCCGAAAGTCTGTCGGCCTGAGTAGAACGGGATTCAGGGACGTACACGATGCCTATCCGCTGCGAGATTGTCACCCAGGATAAAATGCTTTTCGAAGGGCTGGTGGATATTGTCGTCGTTCCCGGGTCTGAAGGCGAAATGGGCATCCTGCCGAACCACTCCCCTCTACTGACCACCCTCGATTACGGCATACTGCGGATACGATACCAGGGCAGCGAGCAGGTATTTACCATTGCCGGTGGAATTCTCGAGGTGCGTCCGGACGTCGTCACCGTTCTGGCGGATGTGGGAGAGAATGTGGATCAAATCGACGAAGCCCGGGCCGAAGAAGCAAAACGTCGGGCCGAAAGGATGCTGGCAGAAGGCCCGCCGCCTGAAACCGATGAGTACCTTCGCATCCAGGCCGCCCTGCGTCGATCCACACTCCGCCTGGACGCCATCCGCCGCTACCGCAAACAGGCCTCCCGTCCTGGAACAACCAGGAGGGATAAGGAAGCTTAATCATGCCCCTTTTCGGAAAAGATCTGGGGATCGACCTGGGCACCGTCAACACGCTGATTTGCGAGGACGACGAGATCGTCCTGCACGAGCCCACGGTTGTCGCGATCGATATCGACGAGCTGAAGATCGTCGACGTCGGTCATTCCGCCCGGGAGATGGATGGTCGGGTGCCAGAAGTGATTGAGGTCTCCCGGCCGCTGCGGGACGGCGTGATTGCGGATTTTGAAGTCACACACCGCATGCTGGGCCATTTCATTGAAAAAGTCTCCGGGCCGACGCGGCTTTTCAAACCGCGCGTGATGATCACCGTCCCTCTCGGCGTAACAAGCGTGGAAAGCCGCGCTGTGCACGAAGCAACCCTGCAAGCAGGCTGCCGGGATGTATACCTGATCCAGGAACCGCTTGCGGCGGCGATTGGTGTCGGACTACCGATTGCCACACCCTCCGGGAACATGGTTGTCGATCTCGGCGGCGGCGTAACGCAAGCGGCGGTCATCGCCATGAGCGGGATTGTCGCATCGGATGCCGTTCGCCTGGGCGGCATCAAGCTGGACGAGGCGATCGCTCACTACGTCCGCAAGAAGTACGGGCTGATCATCGGGCCTCGCACGGCGGAAGAGGCCAAGATCCGCATTGGTGCTGCCATCCCTCAGGATGAAGAGCGGACGGTCGAACTTCAGGGACAGGACCAGGTCACGGGATTGCCCCGCCCGATCAGCCTGACAACCAGTGAAATCGTCGAAGCCCTGCAGGAAACCCTTCAGTTGATGGTGGTTGCCGTGCGGAACGTGCTGGAAAAAACACCGCCAGAACTCGCTTCCGATATCATCGACCGGGGCATGGTGATTTGCGGGGGTACTTCGCTTCTGCGGGGCATCGATAGGTGGCTCACGCATGAGACGGGTGTTCCAGCCTACCTCGCCGAAGAACCCGTTGTGTGCATCGCAAAAGGGGCCTATCGCGGCCTCGGTATGCTCGAGCGCTTGCGCCGCAGCCTGCCTGCAATCTGAAAACCCAGTCGTTACGAAACGAAAATGGACGCCGATCGGCGTCCATTTTCGTTAATCTCTCGGTCTATGAGGATTACATGTAGTAGGTCATATGCTGCAGGTGCAGTGAGGGATCGATGTACTGTACCTGAATGGAATCCGGCAGATTGAGGGATGTGGGGGCGTAGCAAAGGATGGCGTGTATGCCGGCCTTCACCAGCAGCTCCGACACTTCCTGGGCATGGCCAGCCGGGACCGCGAGCATGGCAACCTTGATCTTATCGCTCTCGATGTCGGCAGCCATTGTGCTGATATCCTTCACCGTGAACTTACCGATCGTGTGACCGATTTTCCCCGGGTCATTATCGTAGACATATTTGACCCGAAATCCACGATCAATAAATCCGGCATAATGCGCGATCGCGGTGCCCAGATCGCCGGCGCCCACCAGGACGACATCCCAAAGCCGATCCAGCTTGAGAATTTTCTGCAGTTGTTCGATCAGAAACGAGATGTGATAGCCAGTGCCCTGCTTGCCGAACTCGCCGAACTGGGAAAGATCCTTTCGGATCTGTGCGGAAGAAATCCCCAGGTGAGTGCCAAGCTCCTGGGAAGAGGTGATTTCCTTGCCTTCTCCGGCCATCTGGTTTAAGGCCCGTAAATAGAGGGGCAAGCGGCCGACAACGATGTCAGGAACTTTCTGAGACGGCATCCGAACCTCCGGGCGAAGATCGAGAGGATAGGACAAATTTAACACATGCAGGGATGACTGGCAACTCATTCGAGCTGCGGATCGCGGCCGATGAACGGTATAATCACCCAGGTTGATGACGCGAACAGGTTGCTGAGCCATGTTTTTTGATGAGGCACGCATTAACATCTCTTCCGGCCGGGGCGGGGACGGTATCGTCCATTTCCGCCGAGAGAAGTACGTCCCACGTGGTGGACCCGATGGCGGAAATGGAGGCCGGGGCGGCGACGTTATCTTCGAAGTCGACGAGCACCTCAACAGCTTGTCTCCATTCCGGCGGAACCAGCATTTCAAGGCGGGAGATGGAAAGTCGGGGGGTGGATCCGATAAAACGGGTGCCTCTGGCGAAGACATCGTCCTCTCCGTGCCAGCAGGGACGCAGATCCGGTCGGATCCGGAAGGTGAGCTCCTGGCGGATTTGACCGAAATTGGACAGCGGATCGTCTTCCTGCAGGGAGGAAGAGGTGGGCGGGGAAATGCGCGTTTCGCCAATGCCCGCAACCAGGCACCGCGCATGGCCGAAAAGGGCGAACCGGGCCGGGAGATGTGGATCAAGCTCGAACTGCGCTTGATCGCTGACATTGGCATCATTGGTTTACCAAATGCCGGAAAGTCGACCTTCCTGGCGGCGGTGACGAACGCCCGCCCCAAGATTGCGTCCTACCCTTTCACGACCCTGCAGCCGAATCTGGGTGTTGCAGAACTCGATTCGGATACAACCTTGATCCTGGCGGATATTCCAGGATTGATCGAAGGCGCCCATGATGGCATCGGGTTGGGGTTCCAATTCCTGCGTCATATCCAGCGCACCCGCGTCCTGATCCACATGCTGGATGGGCTGTCCGCGGATCCGCTGGCCGATTACGCTCAGATCAATGCGGAATTGGCGCTCTTTGACGCCGACCTGATGAAGAAGCCACAGATCCTGGCGTTCAACAAGATCGATCTTCCAGAGGTAAAGGATCGCTCGCCAGATGTTCAGGCGCAATTTAAAACCAGGAATCTCGAGCTGCACCCGATCTCCGCGCTCGCTCGCAGCGGCCTGCGCGAGCTGCTCTATGATGCTGCCCAAAAGCTTGAAGAAATCGAACCCGAATCATTCGAAGCCAGCGAGATGCCTGTGTATCGGATGGAACAGGAGCAGACCTTCGAGGTGAGCAGAGAACCGGATGGAAGCTGG
>JBJYWH010000376.1:0-1720 GCA_046259355.1 Anaerolineales bacterium | reverse complement strand
CAGGTGGAGGTAGGCGATGAAGAAGTATATTTTCCTGACGGGTGGCGTGGTCAGCTCAGTGGGGAAGGGTGTCACGGCGGCTGCGCTGGGTAAAGTCTTGAAGGAACGCGGCTTCAAGGTCTCCATTCAGAAGCTGGATCCCTACATCAACGTTGATCCGGGCACGATGAGCCCCTACCAGCATGGTGAGGTGTACGTGCTGGACGATGGCGCCGAAACCGATCTCGACCTCGGCCACTACGAACGCTTCATCGACACCAGCCTGAGCTCCGTCTGCAATATCACCACCGGTCAGATCTATTCCGAAGTCATCGCGCGCGAGCGGCGGGGAGATTTCCTGGGCGGCACGATCCAGGTCATCCCGCATATCACCAACGAGATCAAGCGCCGCATATCGATCGTGCCGCGCGCCACGGGTGCCGAGATCGTGCTCGTTGAGGTCGGTGGTACGGTGGGTGATATCGAATCGCTGCCGTTCCTGGAAGCGCTGCGGCAGATGCGGTCCGACGTGGGACGGGAGAACACGCTCTACGTCCATGTCACCTGGCTGCCGCATATCGGCGCCACGGATGAGTTGAAAACCAAGCCGACCCAGCACTCGGTGCGTGAACTGCGTTCCATCGGTATACAGCCCGATGTGATCGTGGCCCGCTCCGATCATCCGGTCGGGGAGGGGCTGCGGGAAAAGATTGCCTTGTTCTGTGACGTCGAAGCACGGGCGGTCATCCCGCTCTCTACGACAGCGGTCCTTTACGAAGTGCCGCTGCTGTTGGAGAAGGAAGGCGTCGGTGAGTACATCCTGGGGCGGATGGGGCTCGAATCGCGACAAAAACCGGATTGGTCCGAGTGGGAGGCGCTCGTAGCGGCTGAGCGTAGAACCCGGCCGCATGTGAAGGTTGCCCTGGTCGGGAAATACGTCGAACTGCAGGACGCCTACATGAGCGTGCGGGAGGCGCTCCGCCATGCTGCGCTGTCGATTGGCGCCGATGTGGAGATCCTGTGGCTGCACTCAGCCGAATTGGAGAAAGGGCGCGGCCTGGAGGATCTGCAGGCGGCCGATGCCATCCTGGTCCCGGGCGGTTTCGGCTCACGCGGGATCGAGGGCAAGATTCTGGCCGCACGCTATGCCCGCCAGCATACAATTCCTTACCTTGGGCTTTGCCTGGGGATGCAGGTCATGGTGATTGAATTCGGACGCCACGTTCTGGGGACCGAAGATGTCAACTCGACCGAGTTCGACCGCAACACCCCTCATCCGGTCATCGATTTGCTGCCCGAGCAGCGCGGCATCGGAGAGCTGGGGGGGACGATGCGGCTCGGTCTCTATCCCTGCCATATCCAGCCCGGGACGCAAGCCGCTCTCGCGTACGAGAAGAGTCTGGTGGAGGAGCGGCACCGGCACCGCTTCGAGTTCAACAACACCTACCGCGAGCTTTTCGGCCAGCACGGCATGATCTTCTCCGGCCAATCCCCCGATGGGCGGCTGGTCGAAATCGCCGAACTCGCCGATCACCCGTTCATGCTCGGAAGCCAGTTTCACCCCGAGTTCCTCTCCCGGCCGAACCGACCGCATCCGCTCTTCCGACGGTTTCTCCAGGTTGCCATGGACCGGAAGAGGGAGCAAGGGTTGGAGGGGCAGGACCGAGCAAGCGAATATATGAGCGAACGGGAGGACGAAGGAGTCGAGAGCAGTCAGTGAATGCATCCTGGAAATCGTGAG
>JBJYWH010000375.1:0-12326 GCA_046259355.1 Anaerolineales bacterium | reverse complement strand
TGGAACTGGCAGACAGGCATGGTTGAGGGCCATGTGCCGCAAGGCGTGCGGGTTCAACTCCCGCCCAGCGCACCAGAAACCGGGCTGTCATTGCCTTGACGGCCCGGTCCATTTTAACGCAGGGAAACCGGTTTGACACGCGTTAATCGTGTTCCCGCTCATTCTTCAAAGCGCATACGTTGCTCGATCACGCGCACAACACCTGAAAGCAGCAGGGTCATCGCCAGGTAAAGAAATGAAACAACGTTGAAGGTTTCAAACACGCGAAACGTGCTTGCGCGCCGCAGCCGGCCAAGCTGGGTGATCTCGCGTACGGCAAGCACCGTTGCGAGCGAGGAGTCTTTCAACAAGGCGATGAAGTCATTGCCCAGTGGCGGCAGGATGCGGCGTATGGCCTGCGGCAAGATGACGAAACGCATCGCCTGGAAGTAGGTCATTCCAAGCGAGCGGGCGGCTTCCATTTGACCGCGCCCGATGGATTGGATGCCCGCGCGGAAGACCTCTGCCTCAAAGGCACCATATCCGATCGAGAGCGCCACAATCGCCCTGACCTCCATGTCCACCTGGCGGATGCTGAAATCAGACAATCCCGTAAAGATCTGCTTGAAGGTATTCGCGGCGAAGGTTTGCAAGCCCCAGGTTCCGATGGCGTTGATGGCCGAAATCACCGCCGGTACGAGCACGAAAGCCACATACAGCAGGAGTACGATGAGCGGAATGCCACGTGCAGTTTCAACATACAGCGTGCCAATCGTGTAAACGACCTTATTCTTCGATGTTCGTGCGAGGCCAACAACGAGTCCGATAATGAGCGAGACAACAAAGGCGGCAAGGGTCATGCGGAGGGTGACCTTGATCCCCTCCGCCAGGAATAGAAATGTGTCCTTGTAAAATGGGTTGGCAAGGATCAGATAGGTGAGAATAAGGCCGGTTCCCAGCAGGATCAATGCCCACCAGGGCAGATTCGAGATCCGTCCGTTGATTCCGAAAAACCTGGAGCGATTGCGTTCTTCTCCGAAATAGCCGCCTGCTGCCATGATAGGATCCTCCATGTGGCGACAGGCAGGTCATGGCTCTTTCCATGACCTGCCTGTATTCGTTCTACTGCGTAGTCACAGCGACAGTTGGCTTTACGGATTGAACCACTTGTCGTTGTAGGCCTGCAATGTCCCGTCTGCCTTCATGGCTTCCAGGGCGGCATCAACCGGGGCGACCAGATCGCTGCCGGGCGGGAAGACGAACGCCAGCTGTTCATCGGAGGTCAGCGTCGGGCCAACCTTGAGTTTTCCGGGGTTGGCGCCGATGAACCCGACGGCAGAGACCGTGTCGATCACGACGGCATCGATGTCACCGGCTATCAAGGCGGAGACCGCACCCGGGAAGTCTTCGAAGCTCTTGATGCGATCCTCGGGGAAGTAGTCCTTGGCGACGATCTCGTTCGTCGTGCCGAGCTGGGTACCGACAAGCTTGGCGCTGTCAGCCTGGAAAGCGGCCAGGTCGGGGATCGAATCGTCGGCGTTGATAAGCAGCACCTGCCCGATGGTGACATACGGGATCGAGAAGTCGACGATCTGGGCGCGCTCCTCGGTGTAGGTCACGCCGTCTGCGAGCCAGTCGTATTCACCGGCCTGCATGGCGGGGAAGATGCCGTCCCAGGCGGCTTCCTTGAACTCCGGCGTGCAGTTGATCAGCTCGCAAATGTGGCGGGTTACGTCATAATCCCAGCCGACGGGCTCACCGGTTGCTTCATCGATGTTGTTGAACGGCGGATATGCGTTCTCGACGGCGATCGTCACCGTCCGGCCGCCAAGATCCGGCAGTGCTGCCGGCTCGGTGGTGGGATTGAACCATTTATCATTCAACGCCTGGAGCGAGCCGTCTGCCTTCATGGCTTCCAGGGCGGCATCGACCGGGGCGACCAGATCGCTGCCGGGCGGGAAGACGAACGCCAGCTGTTCATCGGAGGTCAGCGTCGGGCCAACCTTGAGTTTTCCGGGGTTGGCGCCGATGAACCCGACGGCAGAGACCGTGTCGATCACGACGGCATCGATGTCACCGGCTATCAAGGCGGAGACCGCACCCGGGAAGTCTTCGAAGCTCTTGATGCGATCCTCGGGGAAGTAGTCCTTGGCGACGATCTCGTTCGTCGTGCCGAGCTGGGTACCGACAAGCTTGGCGCTGTCAGCCTGGAAAGCGGCCAGGTCGGGGATCGAATCGTCGGCGTTGATAAGCAGCACCTGCCCGATGGTGACATACGGGATCGAGAAGTCGACGATCTGGGCGCGCTCCTCGGTGTAGGTCACGCCGTCTGCGAGCCAGTCGTATTCACCGGCCTGCATGGCGGGGAAGATGCCGTCCCAGGCGGCTTCCTTGAACTCCGGCGTGCAGTTGATCAGCTGGCAGATGGCACGAACTGCATCGTAATCCCAGCCGACGGGCTCACCGGTCGCTTCATCGATGTTGTTGAAGGGGGGATATGCGTTCTCAACAGCTACTGTGACTGTTCGGCCTCCGAGATCCGGAAGGCCTCCAGTCATCGGCTCCTCGGTTGCCATGGGTTCCTCAACGCCTGGAGCGGCGGTCGGCGTAGCACCGCCACCACATGCGGCAAGGACCATCGACGCGACAACAAGAAGCCATAACAACCCTATCCTCTTCATTCTTTCCTCCTATGGTGGCAATCTTGGATCGAGAAATATCCGGGACGTTTGAGCGTGGCACCTCCTGCACGTGATCGTCTCACAGGTCCATCGAATGAAATGGTACAAACTGCAATGTCCTAGCATAGCCGGACTCGGGTTTGGATGCAAGAATGACCGCGTCAGACTCGGTGTATGCAGTTATGGCTGTTTCGACCATAAATGGATCGATACCCGTCCGGGATCGATCGGAAGCAGGGGGATGGCCATCGTGGTCAGCTGGGCGGCTGCGGGGGATGTGAAGGCATGATCGGGCACGAGCGTTGTAAGGGATGTGACTTCCGGCGTCCTTCCCAGCGCAGGGGCGGCATTCACCATCGCCTGCAGGATTTGGACCTGGAGTTTGAAGCTTTCCTGGGGGCTGTTCTCGAGCAGACCCAGTGCAACTAGGGCTCGTGACCCATCGTAAGACTGCTCGCCCAATTGAAAGCCGCCCAGGTAATCGATCAAACGTGCAAAGCCGATCCGATCCAGGACGATGAATCCCTGGATCGGGTATTCCGTGAACGTGGACATGCTGCTGATAAAACGGGCGCCGTAATCCGGCGGCTCAAAGAGCGAGAAAGACTCGCGCAAGCTCTTGCCATCAGGCAAGCGAGTGTCATACGGGATCCCCGTCAATTCGATCATCTCGTCTGCCGCGCCGAAGGTGATCATCCAGACCGTCAGCAGCGTCCCGCCCGTTTGCTCATCGAGCGCGTCCACGCCAAAGACCAGGATGGTGGAACGCCTGGTTTGGGGAGAAGTGGGAATGATGGGGGTGGGTGAGCCCGATGGGGCAATGCTGTCAGGGCGGGATTCTTGAGCGGGAGGTTTGATCACGACGCTCAACACCCCTGCGGCGAAGCACACGATTAGGAGAGGGATGATTACGGCGAACGATGTTCGATTTCGCATCGAATAGGATCAGTCCCGATGTAGGAAAACAGAACGCGACCGGATTGTACTCCGGCCGCGTTGTGCCTGCAATTATCGACGGTAGAGAAGGCTACAGCGTCAAGCCCCACAGCACGAGATTGCCGAACACCCGTCCCAGGAAGTAGGCAGCTACCGCTGCCAGCACAATCGGCGTGATCCAGAGTGCGCGATGGAATAAGCGCTGATTTCGTATCGCCAATCCTGTTACAGCTGTTGCAACGCGCCAGAAAGCGATTTTAAGAAAGATCTGGACATTCATTCGGCTGATGTTGTTCATGGCTACCTCGAGGTTGTCATTTTGAGAATTCGTCCGCGGCTGTCTGCCACGACACGAACGATTCGGTCGATTTTACGGCCATCGGGAAGCAGGGCTTTACCCTTGTAGGTCAGCAGGTAGGTGCTGTCCTGGGCGGACTTGCTCTGGGCGCTGATTTTGGGCTTGACGCTGGCGAGTTCAGGAAAAGAGCGCCCGACTTCCTTGTTCAGTTTCGTAACGATTTTTGCGTCCATCGGGTTACCCTCGTTGTACGACAGCCGCTCGGCGGCGAAGGAACGTCGGAAGATCAAGATCATCAACCTCAACCGGCTCCAGGACGGCAGCTTCAGGGCTTTTCGATTCCACCTGTGCTGCAGATCGCTGGCGAACAGCACGGCCGCCGACACCGGTGAAGATCAGAATGACCTGAGCGCGGCCGTTCATCGCCGGCTCCGTGCTCGCACCCAGGATTACGTCGGCATCGGGCGAGAGGGATTCGCGCAGTTTGTTGACGGCTTCGCCCACCTCGAAAAGGGTTAGATCCTCCCCACCGGTGAAATGAATCAGCACGCCCGAGGCCTGGTCAAAGCTATCGAACTCCATCAAGGGATGATGCATGGCCTGGTCGACAGCCGCCAGGGCCTTCTCGGCCCCTTTTCCGAGCCCGATCGCCATATAGGCTCCGCCGCCTTTCAGCATCAACTCGCGCACGTGCGCGAAGTCAACGTTGATCATGCCGGGCTGCGTTATCAGTTCGGCGATGCCCTGAACGCCCTGGCGCAGAACGTCGTCCGCCAGGCGGAATGCGATTTCCAGACTCAGATCACGCGGTGCCACCTGGAGCAGGCGATCGTTGGGAACCGTGATCAAGGTGTGGGTATGGGGCTGGAGCTGGCGGACGCCCTCGAGTGCATTCTGTGAGCGCTTGGACATCTCAAAAGTGAAAGGCATTGTCACGACCGCAATCACCACCGCTCCGACCTCGCGCGCGATTTCGGCTGCAACGGCAGCAGAACCGGTACCCGTTCCACCGCCCATACCGGCGGTAATGAAGACCATGTCGGCGCCGCTGAGCGCAGCGGCAATCTCGCGACTGCTCTCCATCGCGGCAGCAGCACCGATTTTCGGATCGCCCCCGGCCCCCAACCCGCGCGTAATGCGGGGCCCAAGCTGCAGACGGGTGGGCGCCAGGCATGAAGCAAGAGCCTGTTTATCCGTATTGGCAGCGATAAAATCAACACCGGTCAGGCCAAGCTGGATCATTCGGTTCACGGCGTTCGAACCGCCGCCGCCCAGCCCCAGAACTTTGATCGAAGCTTGCCCCACCGGTTTCGGTGGCGTGGCCTGGCCGCTGAACGCAGCCAGCCGGTTGAGAACATCCTGATCAGACATGGTCTGCTCCTGTTGTTGAGGGATGCTGTGCGGCATATTCTGATGCGGCGAGCAGGATTTCATCGCTGTTGGGCGCAGCGAGTCGACGAACCTTGCAGCCCTGATTGCGCAGCGTGCGTTCACAGTCCGATGAAATGAGCTCTTCGTTGCCGATCATGATGACCTGACGGGCAAGCCTGGCCTCTTCCACCGAGAAACCGACTGCGGGTTTCAGCGCCATTACGAGCGGCTCGATATTCTTCCAGTCGGTTGATACATTCCGATCGGAATGAGCAGGCAGGAGGATGTAATGAGCAATCGGTTTGATAGGTGATGAGACCGATTTGGGCTCTGGGACAGCCAGCATAACCCGTTCCAGGGATTCGGCACTCTGGCTGGCTGCAAGGTTTTTGTCATACCACCCCACCTGATGCTGGTCGCTTCCAGCTGTCAGGGAGTAGAAGCAGAAGCCGATCAGATTCTGCGTGTATTTCGACATCAGGACAGCTTTCGCCAGGTTGGTATGAATATCGGCCTGCTGGTCGGCCGTCATCTCCGTTCGTGCCTCCGGGTTGACCCCTCCCGCCAGCACGAAGATGTCGAGCGGCATCCCAACCGTCGATCGGCAGATCTCGCGGTACCAATCGACGATTCGAGCGCCAAGGTGGTCCTGGCTGCCCTCCGGCGTGATGTAGGGTTTCGCTTCCGGCCAGCTCCCCGGACCTCCAGCGCCCCAGTCAAGGGGTTTTCCGAATGTCCAGGCATACACCCCCAGGACCATCTCTTTCACCAGGTCTTCCTGGGAGCGGCGATGCAGCGAGTTCAAACACGACTGCAGGAAAGCTGTATCCCAGTAGTCGCCGCCGGGCTCGAGAGCGGGGAAAAATGGACGAAAGCCATGCCGTCTCTGCGCGTTCCAGACCGGCATGAATCGATCAATGAACTGCTCGACCAGGCCGCCGCGAGCCCAATCTGAAGCTTTCCACATCTCACGTAGATTGGGACGGTCGCCGATAACGGTGTGCTGGATCCCCAGGTTTGCATAGCCAGCCAGTTGGGATTCGATGGATTCGAGCGGCAGCGAGTGCATTGTTGCAGGAATGTGAACAATCGGCTCGATTCCCGCAAGCTGAAGACCCTGGATGAACACGTCCGGGATGGCCCGATCGGTCCTGGCGCGCAGCACGAGCCATCGTATTGGGAGGGATTTCAGGACAGAGAGCCAGTTATGTAAATCAGCCTGGCTGTAGTGCAGGTCGTCCGGGCGATAGTAGAAACCGAGAGAATTTTGATCTGAGACCATGGCACGTCCCTTCCTGCGATATAGGGTGCAAGAAGCGTGCCATGGTCTCTTTTCGATCAGCGAGAAACAGCGAGCTTCATGACTTTCCCGGTCGAGTCCAGTGTAAGGCGGGCGAAATGGGGGTGGATGCGCTCGCCATCCGGGATGGATTTCGACAACGTGACGATCAAGGCCGAACCCTCATCCTCGCCAATATGCTTTTGGCCCAGCAGATGGGTGGGACAGGCGTGGTCTTTTCCTTCGCAATGCAAGTGCTGCTGATGGATGCTGCACGCTGCGTCCTGCATACCGGGCAGATACTGCGCGACGATCAGTTCGATCTTTTTCATTGTCGTCGCAGACAGCTCCCCCTGGTCGACTTCCGGACCGCCGAGGGCACATGCGGTCTTCATGGTGCTGGGTCGATGACTGCGGCGAATGATGGTTTTTTCGCCCAGCTGGACCGACTCGGCACCTGGCCGGAAGAGCGGATCGCCGTAGAGCACGAAGGAAATGAGGGTTTTCTGATCCTCGCCGTCCAGATAGCCCTGGCGTTTGTGCATTTCGGATGCGAGCTGAAGCTTCGCCCGCCGCAGCGCTTCTCCAACCGGCATGCGGGCGTTCAGATTTTGCCAGAACAGCCGTCCGAGCAGGTCGGCCGCGATCAAAGGCGGTGTGATCGAACCGTAGGAAATCTTCGTTGAACCGACGATCGCCCGCGTCCCGGAAGAAAGGAATTTCAAGCTCAGGGCAGTATCCACTTGCTTCCCGATGACATGGGCGCCGTAGCAGGCTTCGGAGAACACAACGCGCGGCGCCCGCCCGCTGTTCACGACATCCTGCGGACGCAGGGCGATCGGGAACTCGATCTTGACATCCTGGTCACGGAGCGGATCTCTCTGCCCGTACCACTCCGGACTATCCTCCAGACCGTGCAAATTGAAATAGGAGAGGTGGATGGGGCGTACAGCGCCAGCCGGCAGCCTGGAAGCCTCCACGGGCGGCGAGGAAAACATCGATTTCGGGTCGCCGATCGATTTGTACACTGCAAGGGAAGCCTTCTTCCAGATGCTCGCTGTGTAGCCCAGTGTCCTGGCGTTCGGGTTGAAGAATGTTGAAAGCCGGCGGCGCAGCCAGCCGCTGATGCGATGCAGGTTGCCAACCGGTCGCCCGATTTGCTGATGGTATGCAATCGAGGCATCGAGCAGCTTGGAGACAAGAGCCTCCTCACCCTCGAGGGGCAATCTCCCCACAGGCCACTCCGGCAGGAAGTAGTTTTCATCGCCGCTGGAGTAAGGGTTGTCGGACGGCACTTCATCGTCGCTGTCGTCGGTGGGGTTCGGAAGGCGGTGGAATGGGATGATTTCGTTACCGCCGATGATGTAGACCGCGCCAATCATCTCACCACGACGGGCGAGCGAGGCATCGAGGTCTGCCAGACGAAGTTTGATCTGCCACGCGTTCCCTGGATCGCAGGGAGCCAGAGCGAAAGGATCCAGCGTGGATGGGTCGTCGGGATAGATCCGATAGGCAGTCCATCCCGGGCGTCGGCGCACGGCTTCCACGAGCTTCATGATCTTCTGATCGATCGCAGCAAACTGCTCGTCTCCCAGCTTTTGAAGCATTCGGCTGCGGCTTGTGATGACGATATAAGCCGGGACCCGGCCGTCCTCGTCACGGACTCGCCGCCTCGCATTTAGGCGGTTCGCAATTCGGCGCAAGTCCTCATCGATCTCGATCAGCACTTCCGCTTTTTCGGGTGCTGGCAGTTCGCTGGGTACAGCCTCGCCCGGATCGGGTCCTCGGAAGGCTTCCCACGGTTCGGGTTGCGGCAGGGGGCTCGAATGGACGCGTCGCACAGGGGCGGAGAGGCCGGCGTTTGCTGCCGAGTCGTCCTCGTATGCCGAACCCACAGCTGCGCCCTCTGCCGGGCTCTCTTTCGAGCCCACCAGCCGGTTGTCACCAAGAAGGGAGGCGACATCTGCCGGGACAGGTCGGCTGAGCTCGGCTTTGAACTCCGCGGGCCAGAGGCTGCGGTATTCGTTCTGCAGGGAGAGGAGTGAGGCCGAGAGCTCGCCAACACAATCAAGGCTGGCAGCCCGGTGCAGAAACTCCACGCCGCGGCCGATCTCACCTTGTTCCAGATAGCTCTCCGCCAGGATGACGAGAAATGCGACACAATCCGGCCATCGATGGTTTCCGACCTGTGCCAGCTTGAATGCGCTGTCACGGTCTCCAACCAGGCTTTGAGATCTCATACCAATCACATAGGGCAATGCCAGATCAGGGTCAGCCGCCAGGGCTTCCTGTGCGAGCCGAACTGGCAGTTTGGAGCCGGTATTTCTCATCTCGGCATACGCCGCTCGGAGCTTGATCGCCCATTGGGGATGTCGAGTGCTGTCGAGCTCCTCGCCGCGCAGGATGCGCCCGCAGGCTTCATAAATTACCGCTTGCGCGGTCTCGCCCATGGTCCGGAGCACGCTGGCGAGCATGTTGTAGGCCTCGGTTCGTTCGGGATCAACATGGATCAAACGCGCTAAACGTTCCAGGGCAGTCGAATGAGCCCCGAGCTGGATCTCCGCCCGGGCGAGAAGTGCCTGTGCCTCGAGATCACCCGGCCAGATGGAAAGCCAGTCATTGGCGGTGTGGCGGGCGTAATCAGCCCGGTTGGCTGCCAAGGCAGTCTCGATTAGTTTAATGAAGGTATCGCGATCGGTCATGAAGGCACCGCCTCGGTCTCCCTGACGCCCCCGTGTATCAGCTGCAGCGCTCGTATCGTGGCCAGCTGCTGCAGGGCCTGGGGATCGACCGGATTGATCTTTACGGCTCGTTCGAACAGCTCGCCGGCCTGGTCGTAAACCTTGATGGCCTTGAGGATTAATCCAGCTTCGATCAGGGATTCGACATCGTCCGGGTTGATTTCAAGCGCGTGCTGATAAGCTTCGAGGGCCGCGCTGTGTTCTCGCCGAATCTCGTGCACTTTGCCCAGTTCGCGTGCAATGCTCGCTTCCTCAGGTGCATATTTGGAGGCGTCGCTCAGGATACTCAATGAACGATCCAACTGGCCGTTCATGCGGCAGATTTGCCCAAGCAGCAGCATGTGCTGAACGTTGCGTGGGCTCAGTTTGATGGCCTGGTTGGCTGCCTGAAGGGCATGATCCAGCTGTCCGTTATCGATCTGGACTCGGGCTAAATGCGCCCATGCCCGGTCATGATCGGGAGCCGAATCCACGATCGTCTCCAATTCGGCTGCCGCTTCTCCAGGGCGGCCGGATTGGGCAAGCAGTGCGCTGCGCGCGAGCCGAATTTCGACATTCTCATCGGCGGATTTTAGTGCCATGTCGTAGAGCTGAATGGCTTTTTCGATCTTTCCGTCAGCTGCGAGGATCTCGCCCATGCCGCTCAGGACCTCGGCGTTGTCGGGCTGCATCCTGAGCGCAGCCTGTCCTCGTTTGACTGCGGTCTTGATATCACCGCGTGCCAGTGCGGTCCGCGCGGATTGAATGGCACAGATGGCGTCAGAAGGAGCCAGCGTGCAGGCCCGTTCCAGCCAGGCTTCGGCACTGTTGAGGTCTCCAGCCGCGAGGGCGACCTCGCCGGCTTCTTTCCAGATCTGGGAGGACTTCGCCGATGACTGCACGCCATTTGCAAAGCAGATGAGTGCGTCCTTGAGCTGACCGACATCGCGGTATGCCCTTGCTAGCGCGATGAGGTAATCCCCATTTTCAGGATCGTTTTCAACTGCCTGCTGAAGATGGGGCAGGGCAGCATCCGTGCGTTGGACCTCCAGGTATCGCCGTGCGAGGTTATAGTGCCATGAGCTCTCAACCGGCCATTGGGCCAGCGCTGCATTGAGTTTCGACAGCGAGTCGGATTCGTTGCCAGCTTTCCGGAGCGCCTCCGACTGCAGGTAAAGGGCTAACGGCTGAAGCAGCAGATCGCCGACGATGGTGTCCAGAAGTTTTACCGCTTGCTGATACTGCTTGAGCATGGTTCTGGCAATCCCCTGCAGCAACACGCAATGGCTGCCGCGGGTATCCCGGCTCAACCTGGCTTCTAATAACTCCAGGGCGCGCGCAGGTCGATTGGCTTTGAGCAGGGCGATCGCGCCGGCCTCCAGCAGCATCGGCTGCACGGTAGTTGGAGTTGATGGGATTCTTTCGATAATTTCGCTGCTGGTGTCTCCATTCTGTATTGCTTCCCATGTTTCCACGAGGTGGGCAGTGTTTGGCGCAATACCGGATGGCAGATGTGAGACGCTCTCCAACAGCTGCTCAACTCCTGTCGCCGATGTCAGAGGAGAGTGGTTTTCTGCTTCGCAGGCGATCGCATACAGCCAATCGATGTCTCGCAGTCGGTGGGAAAGGACCAGGATCGTTTCGGCCAGCTTATCGGAGAGCGGATGATTTTCAAGATACTTGCTGATCATCAACACAGCTTCCGGCCAGGCATTCAGCGAAAGCGCCGCCTCAACGGCTCCTACACATTCCCGCTCCGTTTCCATATCCATGGACAGCAATTCTTGCAGCCCACGTTCCGATGCATCCCTCTTGCCTTGCGCACGTGCGAGCTGGACTTCGATCGACCGAATCATTGGGCTGCTATCGTCCGCTGATCTGGCATCATGGATCTGTTTTGAAGCCGTATCAAGGTCCGATTGCTCGAGTGCGCGCTTCGCCTTTATGAGATGGATCTCGTACTCCTGATCCGGGGCGGCGGCCTTGGAAAGGACCTGCTTTGCTTCTTCATACATCCCAAGATCGTACATCGCCTCGCTGATCGATATACTCAAGGCTGTATCTGCATCATCCTTTTCTGCGGCCAGCCGATAGTGTTCGAGGCTGCGCTCGGTTTGATTCGTCATGCGCAGCGCTTCGGCAAGATCAAAATGCTGCCGGGCAGAATCGGTTATTTCCATTGCTCGCTCGAGCAGCCCCACGGATGCGGAACGACGGCCGAGCTTCCAGAGCGCCTGCGCGCCACGTTTCAGTGGGTACGGATCCTGTTTCTGGAGCGCAGCATAGGCGAGCCAGCTTGATTGAGCTGTCTCAAAGTCATCCAGGGCTTCCGAAGTTTCCGCCAGTGATTTCTGGGCAGCCTTGTTCTGGGGGTCGAGCCGGGCTGCACGCTTCAGGAGCACATGCGCCAGGCGCGGACGTCCGAAACTATGTGCGGTTTGAGAAAGCTTCAGCAGCTCTTTCGGTGAGGAGCGCGCCATCAGGATCGCTTTCGCGAGAACGTTTCTAGCTCCCTCGAATTGCTCGCCGGCGTGCTCAATTTCCGCCAGGGTACGAAGCGCATCCACATCACCGGGCGTCCCAGCAATGATCTTTTCCTGAAGGGAAATGGCTTCCTCTCGTTTCTCCTGGGCGAGCACCGCATCACGTAGGATTTGCAGGCTCTCGACATCACTTGGCTGCAGTTCCATAGCCTGCCGTGCCGCCTGCTCGGATTCCGAATGCCGTCCGGATGCGAGGTAGGTCTTCGCCAGGCTGCAGAGCACTTCGTGTGATGTCGGGAACTCCCGCAGCGCCCGCTCAAGCATTTCACTGGCGCGTTCTATTTGCCCGGTCGTAATCGCCGTGCGAGCAAATCCTTTGTATGCATCAAGCTGGAGCGGGTGATCTTCATCCTTCACATCATCGAGGTACGCCTGGAAGGATTCCACCGCCTGGGCTGTAAGACCTGACCGTTCGTAAGCTTCTGCCAGCCAATACCAAAGTGATCTGTCCTCCAGGCCGTCTTTGTGCGCGGATACCAGCAGTTCCACCGCTTGTCGAATCGCATCATCATCTTCGCC
>JBJYWH010000374.1:0-9058 GCA_046259355.1 Anaerolineales bacterium | reverse complement strand
AGCGATCCCTCGGTTGTACGGTTGAATTCGGCCGTCGAAACTGCGCATCATCATTCCACCGGCTGCGTCGGCAACGCCGCGCACATATCCCAACCGGAAGAGTGCATAGCCACCGGCTGCCAGCAGCGCTACAACTACCACGGTCACCAGGATGGTGATCCAGATCGAGCTTTTTCTCATCACTACCACTCCTATGCGGTGCTTTCCTGCTCGGGTTAATCCGATTACAGTAGCTCGATTCTCGGTATGAGCCTGTTAATTTCACAGGTTTACTGGAATGAATTCTAGTTCGGGTTGATTAACAAATGATGATGAAGTTATGTAGAAGCTGTGAAGGTATCCGGGCGAGGAAGGAATAAAGTTCCTCATATCGCCGGTGGTGTTCTGGAGGAGTTACGGATGCGTTCGGGAAGCTAGCCGGTTAATCCCACGGGACCGCGCGGATGTGCCAGGCGGCAAAGTCATCGAATTCCGCCTGGAGTGAGTAGGTGAGCGAAGCGCGAACGTAGAGCGCGAACGCACCGAATGAATACGTGTACTGCGGGTCGATCACAGTTCCTACCTGTTGATTGTTGACGAAGAGGACCAGGCGATCGCGGAAGGCGAGGATTCCAATCCGGTTGACAGCCCCAAGACCGGTGCTGATCGCCGAAGAAGAAGACCAGTCGACCAGCACGCGAGGACTGCCATCGTTATGATGTCTTCGAAGGCGCCAGGAGCCATCACAAGAAACTTCGAAGGAGTAGCCGCCCCGTCCGGTTTGCGGATCGACACGAATCGCGATCCCGACCGAATCCTTTCCTATGCAGTCACCGTTGGTGGCGGTTACCTCAGCGTAAAGATTTCCGGACTGACGCCAGCTCATCGCCCACCATGTGAATCGTTCCTCAGGTTCGTAGTCGATTCCTCGCAGCACACCATTCGCCACCTGATAAGCGAATTCATCCCCGGAGGCAACAGCCGACCAGGATGTGTCGGAATCGAAAGAATCGACGATATCGGGTTTATCAAGGTTGAGCCGCAGGCGCGGGTCGACCGCCAGCGTGGGGAGCGGCGTGGGCGTCGGATATGGGGTCGCCGTCGAGGTCAGCGTGGGTCCTTGAGCGATTGAGGCCGGCGTGGAAGCAGGGGGGCTGATCGGCGTTGCGAATGGTTCGGGTCGATCCGGCTCGGCGCCGGCTGTGCGGCTGCCGTGCAGTCCCGAAAGCGTGCCAACGATCAGCACCAGCGAAGCCAATGCCGTTCCCCAGATTCGAGCCGGGACCTGGAGGCGTGCGTACCATGGCGGCGGAGCCGAATCGCGTCGAACGGCTTCTGCCAGCTCATCGGCGAATTGTCCTGCCGATGAATAACGATCTTCCGGGTCTTTCGCGAGTGCCCGGTCGATCACCCGCTGCAGGTGCTTGCCTCCCCCTCGCAGCGGCGGCGGCTCAGCATGCACCTGCAGGTACATGGTCGAAGCCGCCGAGTCATCCTTCGATTCGAAAGGGCGCCGGCCGGCCAGCATCTCATAGGCCAGGACACCGAGCGAGTAAATGTCGCTCCGTTCGTCGACCGCACCCCCCTCAACCTGCTCGGGGGACATGTAAGCCGGTGTGCCCATCACCGTCCCGGGCACGGTGTGCTCGGGTGCGAACGTGAGCCGGGCCAGGCCGAAATCGGTCAGGACCGGCTCGACATCCTGCGGCAGCGGTTCACCCGGACGAATGCGGGAGCCGCCGTTGCGGAGCATGACGTTGGCGGGCTTGATGTCGCGGTGGAGCACGCCCTCCTCGTGGGCGTAATCGAGCGCCTGCGCCAGGTCGCGGACGATCTTCACGGTTGAAGCGTAGGGCATGCGCCGACCGGCAGCGGGCAGGCTGGCGAGGTAGGTCTCGAGCGAGATACCATCGACCAGCTCCATGATGATGTACGGCTGGCCGTCGAGGCTGTCGAAGTCGAAGACGCGCACGATGTTCGGATGGTGGAGGGTAGCTACCGCCTGGGCCTCGGTGCGGAAGCGTTTCAACAATTCGCGATCCTCCGAGAGATGGGCATAGAGGACCTTGACCACCATCGGCTGGTTGAGCGTCATGTGGCGGCCGAGGTAAACCTCGGCCATGCTGCCGCGGGCGAGGCGTCTTTCAACCAGCACCTTGGAAACAACCTGCCCGACCCAGTCGCGCAAAAAGGACCTCCCTGAACTGAGGGTCGACCGACTCTAGCATAGCGCGGAAAACCCCGTCCGAACTTTACGGTTGCCTTTCATCTTCTTCTGCCCGCCCGGTGGATGCAGGACATGGCAATGGAAGACCAGGCGGGCCAAATCGTGCCTCACCGCCTGGCGTCGATACGGGATGATTGAGGATGTCCGCTTTCTCTCGTCTTCATCCGGGCGTATCCTATCAACATGCCGAATGATCCGAATCAAGGGAGTCAGGTAGTTATGAACCCGGTCATCGATACGATCATGAACCGAAAATCCGTGCGCGCCTACGAAGCGCGCCCCATCCCGCCGGAAGTGCATGACCTCATCCTCACCGCCGCCATGCGGGCGCCGACCGCCGGGAACATGATGCTGTACTCGATCCTCGAAGTACAGGATCAGGCCAAGAAGGAGCGCCTGGTCCAAACCTGCGACAACCAGCCATTCATCGCCCAGGCGCCCCTGGTGTTGATCTTCCTGGCGGATTACCAGCGCTGGTTCGACTACTTCGAATACGCCGGCGTAGCAGAGCACCTGCTGCAGCCCGGCCAGGCGCTTGTCCATCCGCAGGAGGGCGACCTGGTGCTGGCTTGCTGCGATGCGCTTATCGCAGCGCAGACAGCCGTGCTGGCCGCTGAATCGCTCGGCCTCGGGTCCTGTTACATCGGTGATATTCTCGAGAACTACGAGATCCACCGCGAGATGTTTGATCTGCCTCCCTTTGCATTACCGGTTGCCATGCTGTGTATCGGATACCCGACCGAAGAGGAGCGCCGCCGCAAGCCGACGAGCCGCTTTAATGAACGGTTCATCCACTTCCAGGATCGCTACCGGCGCCTGTCCGGTGAAGACTTCGAGCAAATGTTCGCCCCCGGGGCCGCCGGGCCTGATTCGCCCGGCGTGCGGGTGTACCGGCGTAAGTTCAGCGCCGGCTTCTCGATCGAAATGCGTCGTTCCGTGAGGGCGATGCTCGACGGATTGGCCGAGACGGGATAACCTTCCGCGGCGTACACGCAATGGACATCCAAAACAGGCCAGGCGAACTCGCCTGGCCTGCATCTTTACGGCTGGGGTCGCCCGTCTTATGGTGTGAAACCAAGGCTCTTGGTGACGCACGTGCCGCTCAAACCCGTTCCCGTGCAGAGTTTAATGGAGGCCTGCATGCTGTGCCCGGCCGGATTGTACGGGTAGGAATAGGCGTACGCCCATCCATTCATGCCGGGGTCGAGCTGTGGAATCGCGGTCACAACCGGGCATCCTCCGGTCTTGTCAAATTGGTCGGCGGTGTGATCCTGGACCATGCTGGTGTCAAGGTCCGTCACCTTCACGTAATATGATTTGAACGTCACGGTGCCGGTGTTCGTGATCTTAAAGGCCGGGTCCCAGCCGACGCAGCTGTCGACGTAATCGAAGACGACCTTGAACGTGACCGACGGGGTGGGGGTGGGAGGGGGTGTGCTCACCGCAAGCGAGGCGATATCGCCCTGGATCTCGACGAAGTTCGTCCACAGCCAGCAGTATTGGCCCGGTTTGTCCGGAATTTCCACGATCACGTAGTCAGGGGCGGTCGTACGCCCGGTGATCACCAGTTCCTCGCCGATCAGCGCGATGTACTCGATGTCGTAGACGGTACCGGGGCCGCTGCGGCAGTTGGTGTTCTGCAGGATCCGTGCGATCGGGATCGCGGAGGTGGGCGTGAACAGGATGGCCGGCGTTTCGGTCGGGGGCGCCTCGGTCGGGGGAGCCGATGTGGTTGTCGCTGGGCTCACAACTTCCGGTTCTACCGGGGCGGCGGCCAGGGTGGCCTGGACGATCGTTGAAAGGGCATTAATGGTCAGGGTCTGTTCGACAGCCAGATCGACATTGGCAGTCTGACTGCAGCCGCTGGCCGCCAGGATGGCCAGTAGGATGACGATGGTTAAGGTAAAGCGTTTGGTTTGCATTGATCCTCCGCGATCTGTCGTCATTTTCAAATTATGACGTTCGATGCGCTCCATCGGAATGAACACGAGATCGTGATGGTTCATTATCGCTGAAGCGGTGCACCAGCGAAAGCGTTGAGCTTCGTGTCCATGCGTGTTCCAGGTGCCGATCGATGTAGGTTCGAGCCCGAAGTGATGGTGCACCGGTGCGGCAGCTAAATTCGGACAAAAATCATAGACAATCACGCCCAAGTATGGCATAAAGGGACCTTCAAGGCCATGCTGAAACCATACGTGCCGAAGGTGACTTGAAGGAGAAAGGATGATCCCATGGTGAGAGATGGTCGTTCCCGGATCGGCAGCCTGCTTCTAGCGGTGTTTCTGATGATCGCAGCCGCGTGCTCGCCGGGCGGCGGCACGGATTTCGAACCGACGGCGTCAGTTTCCGAGCGTGGAGGGACCGCGGAAGATGAGGTGCTTGCTCCAACGTCGGTGCCGGCGAGCACCCATCTTTGCGATCATCCCTACTTCCCCGCAGTTGAAGGTGCGAGCTGGACCTACGCAAGTGCTGGCAGTGCTGTCGGTCCGTATACCTTCACCGACACGGCCACCAACCTGCGGGAGGATGGGTTCACCCTGCAGGGCGATTTCGATGGGCTGGTGCGCATCCAGGAGTGGTCGTGCAGCGAGGCCGGTCTTGCCCTGCTGGATTACAGCGGCATGGGCGCGGCGCAGGTAATGGCCGAGGGGCTCCAGGTTCAGTTCGAGACGACCGGCATGACCGGCGTGACGCTGCCGGCTGACCTGGCCCCGGGCGACGAGTGGTCCCAGCGCTTCGAAGTCGCCGGCAGCGTTACTCTCGCCTCCGGCCTGGAAGCCAGTGCCCAAGGCAGTGCTTCGGCGTCGAACCGAGCGGTCGGTTTTGAGACCGTGTCGGTCCCGGCCGGCACGTTCAATGCGCTGCGCATCGAACGCACGATTGAGCTGGACCTCACGCTCCAGTTCGGGGAATCGGGCACGCCGATCCTGATCAACTCCCAGGAAGTCATCTGGCTGGCAGAGGGGGTCGGTTGGATCAAGGACAGCATCACGGGTACGATCGAATCATCGCCCGTTGAAGAAACCATCGAACTGGTTTCCTATTCGATCCCCTAGCTTTGACGGCGTCAACCCGGGGGGATGGTTCCTCAGGTGCTGGTTTTGATATCAGCGCCTGTTTTTTTACCCGTTCGTACCCGGCAGCGCGATCATCATGCCCCCGCTGATTAGGAGAGATTACCCATCGTCCAAGGGTAGCGCGTGCGCGGAAAATACGTTATCTGTGTTTGCAGCCCTTATCATTTCATCAGGAAGGGGATTTTATGTCAGCTCCCGTTATTCTGCTCGTCGATGATGAACGCGCCTATGCCAAGGTTGTCAAGGAAGCGCTCGAGCGGATTGGAATGCGGGTTCATTTGGCGCATGATGCCATGGAAGCCCTTAATCTTTACAGCGAGGTCAGCCCGGACCTGATCCTGCTGGATGTCATGATGCCGGATGTCGACGGTCTCTCGCTCCTGCGCTGGCTGCGGGAGCACTCGGAGAAAGATGGCGTGCCGATCCATGTTGTCAGCGCCAAGGCTCAGCAGGCTGACAAGGATGCAGCCATCTCCGCTGGGGCGAACGGATTCCTGGCCAAGCCGTTCACCGTCGAAGAGCTGCGTAACGTGATCAGCCAGTATGTTAAGATGTAGCACGCGATCGCAGCGTTACTTCCATTTCAAGACATCATGTTCATAGTCACTCGCAACAACACCGGGGGAACGCCACCGGATGATGCAAGGTGATAAAATTCTCCGTGGCATTCCCAAAATTACCAATGTGCATAAAATTGACCGCATTCTATAGCAGGGTTCATCCCCGGACCCTTACCGTTTGGCGACTTAATCGATTGCCGGCTCGCTCTGGCGATATCCCAGTGCCGGTCGCCCGCGAGGAGAACGGCGTTCTTTATATAGGGACCGTCGGCGTGAGCGTTGAAGATTAGGCCGCCATGAACATGAACCGGCGGGGAGAATCATGATCCTGTGGAGGACTGCAAGATGACGAGTTCGCGAATACTTCGTTTTATGGTGCCTGCCCTCATTCTGGCTGTTGTGTTGGCCAGCTGCGGTGGTGGAGGGTCTGAGACTCAGGTGCCGACCCAGCCGGCGGCAGCGCCAACATCCGCTGAGGGTTCTGCGCTGCCGACGTTGCCGAGCAAGGCTTCCGCTCCGGCGGGCGGCGTGAGCACACTGGCGGATGTGAAGAGCGCCACGATCCAGATTCAGGCCGAGGGCACGTTCCTCGACCCGGCGGTGGGTCTGGTGTTGAGCGGCGCCGGTCGTGGTTCGGGTTTCATCATCGACCCCTCCGGTCTGGCGATCACCAACAACCACGTCGTAACCGGTGCTGGCCTGCTCAAGGTCTGGGTCGGTGGGGATCCGACACCGCATAACGCCCGCATCCTGGGAGTCTCGGAGTGCTCCGACCTGGCGCTGATCGACATCGACGGCGACGGATATCCCTTCCTAACCTGGCACACCGGGTCGGTCGATGTCGGCCTGGAGATCTACGCGGCCGGCTTTCCTCTCGGGGATCCGGAATTCACGCTGACCAAGGGCATCGTCTCCAAGGCGCGCACCTCCGGCGCCACCAGCTGGGCCTCCGTCACGGATGTGCTCGAACATGATGCCACCATCAACCCCGGCAACTCCGGCGGTCCGCTGATCGATGCCGATGGGCACGTGGTCGGCGTGAACTACGCTGGCTCGAGCGACACCGGCCAGTTCTTCGCGATCAAGGAACAGGAAGTCACCGGCATTCTGGATCAGCTCAAGGCTGGCCAGAACGTGAACTCCATCGGTGTAAACGGCCAGGCGGTGATGAGCGACGATGGCTCGATTGCCGGCATCTGGGTCGCCTCGGTTGCTTCGGGTTCGGTGGCCGACAAGGCCGGCCTGCAGCCGGGCGACATCATCACTCTGCTGGAGGGCGTGCTGCTCGGCCAGGACGGGACGATGTCGGCCTACTGCGACATTCTGCGCACGCACAACCCGACCGATACACTCTCGATGGAAGTGCTGCGCTGGTCGACGGGCGAGGTGCTCGCCGGGCAGCTCAATGGCCGTGAGCTCGCCACCGCGGCGCTCTTCAACCCGGATGTCAATACCTCCGGCTCCAGCACCACGACCACCGGTTCGTACAGCGGATACATGCTCGCCACTGATGATTACGGCGCGATCCAGGTCGAGGTTCCAGCCGAGTGGAGCGAGATCGATGGCAGCCCCTGGGTCGACAGCGGGGAAGTGATCGGGGCTTCGATTTATGCAGCACCCAGCCTGGACGGTTTCGTCAACACCTGGGGCACACCGGGCTTGATCTTCAACGTCTCGGACGACCTGGCCAAGCTGGGCGGGTACCAGCAGCTGCTGGACCTGAGGCGTCAGGACTTCATGGGATCGTGCAAGCTTGATAACCGTTATGACTACCAGGACGCGCTCTACCGCGGCAAGTACGACTTCTTCGTGAACTGCGGCGGCCCAGGCGGAGCGTCCTACCTGCTGCTGACGGCCGTGCCGATCGATCGCCCGACCGACTACCTGATCCTGGTCGAGGTGCAGATCGTGACGCAGGCCGACTTCGATGTCGCCCAGCACATCCTGGACACCTTCCAGGTGGTGGGCATCCTGCCGTAGGTGAGACGGCAGGTGTCAGCCAACAGATAAATTAAAGGGGGGAGGGCTGCCTCCCCCCCGCCGCTTCCCCTGCGGGAGTTGTTGCGTTCCAACCGGTGTTCCGACGGCGGTTCCCGGCAGTCCCGGAGGCCGCGCCCCTTCGCCAAAGGAAGGTTGCCATCATGAAGCGTACATTTAATCTCGGCCTGTCTGCAATCCTGGCGGTCCTGCTGTTGGCTGCGTGCGGTTCGCAGGAAGGTGTGCCGGAGACATCGCCCACTGCCGCAGCTAGCGCGGCGAGCGGTGGACAGCAAACGATCGCTCAGCAGGGATTCGACTCGGATGAATCCGACGGGCTGCAGGCCAGCGTGACATCTGCCACAAGCGTGTTGCTCACATGGAACCCGGTGGAAGGGGCAGATGGCTTCGCTGATAGAACGCACGCGAACCAGATAAATCAAGCCCCCCGAGAGGGGGGCTTGATTTGTTGAGCAGCTTGGGGTGGCTTACTCGACAATCACCCAGTCGCTGGCGCTGCGGCCGAAGACCTCCGGCGAGTACATCTCCTCCGCCTTGGCCGGCGGGGCGACGAACGTGCCGGGCGTGGTGGCGCGGGCGACGTACGTGTAGGTGTACACGCCATCCCACAGCAGCGAGGTGAAGGCTTCCGCCCGTTCATCCCGCATGTTCTGATGTTCATACCAGGTGCCCCACCACCACCAACCGTAGCGGTAGTCGGGGCTGTTCGGATCCTGCGGCACCGAGCCCGAGACTGCCAGCGCCGGGTTGACGATCTCCAAGCCGGCTGGCAGCGGATCGACCAATGCCACGTGATAGCGGCGGTTGTCGGCGACCATCGTCAGCCGCACCCGCACCCGGGCGCCAGCCTTGATATGCCACACGCCGTCCTCGTCCCGGGTCACATCTTCCGGATTATCGACCGCCTCGTACTCGCGCTGAACCACGAAGCCCATGTCGATCGGGTCAAGCTGCAGATCGGTTGGCGCATACCGCAGGCCCAGTCGGTAGTAGAGCCGGCCCTGTCCCTCCTTGCTCAGGATCAGGTCCTGCGTCCCGCCACCGCCGAGCGATTCGAACACCAGGTACGGCATCGGGATATCGAGCTCGTGCCGTTCGGTTTCGCGTCCCTCGAACTGCTGCTGGCCGGCATAGGTTTCGCCGAGCCAGATGCGGGCGACGAAGTCTGGCGTCTGGGCTTCGAAGGTGTTGAAGTAGCGATCGAGCGCCAGCAGCAC
>JBJYWH010000373.1:0-5843 GCA_046259355.1 Anaerolineales bacterium | reverse complement strand
CGTGCTTAAGCGACAGGCGAATGACCGGACCGAGGAGAGTCACAGCCTCAAGCCTCGCCGTCAGCTGGTTTTCTCCCTCGACGTTTTCACCGGGGCGGGCAACTACGATGGCCTCCGGACGCACAAAGACCACCACCCGGTCGCCATTCTTAAATTCAGAGGGGAGATCAGGGCCAACGGTTATTCGCTGATCCTCGAATCGCACGCAGCCGGTCGTACGATCTTCCAGCAGTCCCTTGAATTGGGTCGTGGTGCCGATGAAGGTCGCCACAAAATGAGTTCGGGGTGAGGTATAGATTTCGATCGGGGTGCCGATCTGCTCGATTTCCGCCTGGCGCATTACGACCACACGGTCCGAGATAGACAGAGCCTCCTCCTGATCGTGGGTCACATAGACCGTTGTGATTCCGAGCTGGGTTTGAATGCGGCGGATTTCCTGCCGCAGGCTGACGCGCACAACGGCATCCAAAGCACTGAGCGGTTCATCAAGCAGCAGGACCTTGGGCTCGATCGCCAGCGCACGCGCCAGCGCGACGCGCTGCTGCTGGCCCCCGCTCAGCTCGGCAGGGTACTTTCCTCCCGCGTCCTGAAGACCGACCAGTTCCAGCAGTTCTTCGGTCCTGCCCTCGATAACCTTCTGGCTGCTCTTCGAAACCCGCAGGCCGAAGGCAACATTTCCCCAGGCTGTCATGTTTGGAAAGAGAGCGTAGGCCTGGAAGACCATTCCCATCCCGCGCTGATTCGGTGGAACGGCCGTGATATCCTCACCCGCCAATCGAACCAATCCATGATCGGGCTGCTCAAAACCGGCGATCATACGCAGGGTGGTCGTCTTGCCGCAGCCGGAAGGTCCCAGAAGTGAAACGAACTCACCCTTCTCAATGCTCAGGTTGAAATTCCTGACAGCCTCGATCGCTCCGTAGGATTTGGCAACACCCTCTAATTCCAGATAACTCATGCCTTACCTCCAGCCGGAGCTCCACCACCGGCTCTTCCCACTGGAGACCGCCGACCCGAGCTCCGTCGGGTCCCCCAGGTGGTAATCCAGAGAATGATGAGCGAAGTCGCCCAGGCGACCGTGAAACTGATCACCGAGTAGGCGGATGCGATTCGGCCATCCCGGCGAGTGTAGTAAACCAGCTGCATCGGGAAGGTTTTGTACCGGGCTCCCACCAGCAGGGTGGCCAGTGTAAATTCACCGAATATGGTGGCGAACACCAGCAATCCGCCGCTCAGGATCCCGGGCAGGATATTGGGGAAGATCACCTCAACCAGCGTTCGCACCCAGGAAGCTCCCAGGCTCTGCGAGGCCTCCGTCAGCCGGCGAATGTCGATCGCCTCCAGCGAACTCGCCACGGGCCGGTACATGAACGGCAGCGTGAAAATCACGTATGCCAGGACCAGCATGGGCGGCGTTCGGGCCAGCTGCAGCGGCCCCTGGCCGTAGAGCTTGATCAAACCCAGCGCGAGCACAACAGCCGGAATGGCAAAGGGCAGCGTCGTGATCAGATTCAACAGCGGGCGTGCACGCGGCAGCCGGAGGTGGACCCAGTACGCCGTCGGTACGACCAGCAATGTACTCACCAGGACCGAGGCAGCCGAAATGGTGATGGAATGCCGGAAGACGATCAGGAACCAGCGGTCCTGGAAGGCTGTCCTGTACCAATCCAGGGTCAGGCCTTCTGGCAGGATCGATCGGTCCCAGCGAACGGCGATCGAGAACACGTACGTCGCCAGGATCGGCAGGAACATATAGACCAGAAAGAGGACGATGCTCGCCGGTCCGAGCAGATTGCGCTGTTTCATTCTCGCCACCTGCGCGCCCGTCGTGACGCCAGCTGATAGAGCAGGATGGTCATGCCCATCAAGAGCAGGGTCAGGATGCCCATCGCATCGCCGGCCCCCGGATCACGAAGCACCTCGCCGGTCAGCAGTGAACCGAGCTGGAGCGTGACCAGGTTGAAGCGTGACCCGGTCAGGGTATAGGCCGTGGCATACGCTCCGAAGGCATTGGCGAACAACAGCAGCAGATTGGCCAAGATGGCTGGCGCCAGGATCGGCAGACCGATGTAGCGCCAGTAGCTGCGGGTATCCGCACCCAGGCTGAGCGCGGCTTCACGCCACTCCTGCTTCAAGCCCGCCACCGCCGGAAGGACCAGCAGCACCATCAAGGGCAGCTGGAAGTAGGTGTAAGCCAGCACAAGCCCCCAGAATGAGTAGATGCTGAAGGTCGGGTAAATCTTCCACCCCAGGTAGTGTGATAGCGCGAGCGTCACCACGCCGTTGCTGCCCAGGATGACGATAAACGCAAACGCCAGCGGCGCGCCGGAAAAATTCGAGGTGACATCGCACAAAGTGACAACCAGTTCGCGCGCGCGGCTGCTTCGCAGCCGGTAGACAAAATACCCCACAGTCGTGCCGAGTAGCGTCCCCAGGATGGCCGTGATTCCTGATAGAAGGATGCTGTTCCGGAAGGACTGCGTGTACACCGGGGCCGTCATCGAAAGGTAGTTCTCCAGGGTGAAGAACCCCTCCTTGGACTGGAAACTGCCCTCGAGCATGAAGGCCAGCGGCAGGACCATGATCCCGAGGGTGATCACCAGGAAAGGGATCATCGGCAGCCAGTTCCACCACGCAGTGGAAGGCTTTCGTGTCCTGTCGGTCTTACGACGAAGGCTCATATGCCCTTCTCATCCATTGACTTCGACCGCTTGATTGGAATGGCGTACACGCAGCACGCGCTGCGATTCATCCCACTGCCAGCCCTCGGTTTCATCATCCTCAACCGGAGGCAAGGTCGCTCCGCCGGAAATTACCTGTTCGGGTGTGAATGTCAGCTTCAACACATCCCGCGCCGCCGCGTCGTACGTCCGGTACGCCACCCGCATCGGTGTGTAGCGGATCGATGTGATCCAGGAAGATGTCCGCAGCAAATGGTCGCTCGTTCCAGGGACCATGTCCGGCAGTGAAGCCATACCTTCCAGGAAGTGCGGAACGTAGTCGAAGTACCCGTCGGTGAACCAGCACTGGTTGAAGTAGTCCGGACGATCCGTCCCTACATGGACGTACCCCTCGTCCGTGGTCATGTAGCTCGCCCAATTGAAACAGCGGCAGGCAAGGTCAGCGTAGTCCGCCTGGCCGGTTCGCTCCGCATATCGGGCGCAGATCGAGGCGAAGCGAGCCGTATGGCTTCCCATAACGTGGTAGCAGAAAGCCTGCTCGTGGATGGGAGTCGCCTTGAAGAATGGCTCACTGCCCAGGTTTTCCAGCACCCAGTTGATGAGCAGCTGGACATGACTCTGCCACTCCGGATCCCGCTCGGGGTGATTCAGCAGGTAGCGCGCCGTCTCCATCGGGCTGTACTGCTCGCGGTTTTCGTTTTGTGGATCCAGGCGGATATCCTCAAAATATCCCTTCCAGCAACCGTTCTCCATCGGAACCCGGAACAACCATTCCCAGGCGAGCTGGTATGCCTCCTGCAGCATCCCGCCCTCATCGATGCCGAGCGCGACCAGCTGCTCGAAGAGCTGGATGGCCGGGATAACGTGGCTCGAGTAGCTTTCCACAACCGCGCCGGTGCGCACATCCACGCGGAACGGCCAGGGGGATTTTTCAGTATCACCCGCCTGGCAGTGGACGGCGAGGGTGCGCGCACAATCGCGCGCATGCTCGAAATACTTTTCTTCACCCGTCAGCCTGAAGAAAGTGAGATAAGCGAGCGCAGCCTGGGCGGCTTTATCCGGCTCGGTGATGAAATGGCCGTCCGCACGTGCGCCGAAGTACACGCCGAAAACCGGTTCGGCCGAAGCGTACGGTACACCCGGCCACTCAAAATGCCCGGGCGTGTGATTGGCGATCAGCCGGTCCAGCATCGTGCGCACGATTTCATGGAACCAGGTTTCCCCGCTGTATGCGTGATAGCGCGAGAGGGTCTCGACCGCCATGGCGAACTTGCCGGCCGGGTTGTCGGGCCAGTTCGCCGGCCGCAGCGGATCGGTCCAGAAGCAGGAATAAGCCAGGTACCAGGGAAGGCCGCTGCGCGGCTCGACCGGGCAACGGCGGATGAAATCCATCGCCAGCCAAACCACGTGATCCGCATCGGTCCACGCCAGCAGTCCCTCGTGATCATCGAGCACGATTTCACGCCCGTTGATTTCGATCACCCCATCTTCCACTTTCTATCAGCAGCGTTTCCATGCTGTCGACGTCCATCTCGAACCGGCTCGATCCCGCCAGCCGCCATGCCCATCAGATCGCAATGACTTCGATACCCAGCAGATCACCGACCTTCTCCACCTGGTCGCTCAGGTGACCATAGGCGAGAGCCATGTGGTGCGGTGAACCAGCCAGCAGCCACAGATCACAGAATTCCGTGATCGAGCCGTTGCTGTAGCGGAAGAGCATCTGCGGCGCTGCGACCGGACGCGGGGTCATCGGAAGCGATTCGCCTTCGGCGACGATTAAGCGCCATTCCCCATCACCGAGCGGGATGAGCGAGAGAATCGTGACCGGCCCGGTTGCATACGCGAACTCCAACCCCGCTCCGCGGCCATTGACGCCTTCGTAGTAGATGCTGGGCTTGATGCGGACCTGCTTTGGATCGGCTGCCAGCGCGGGGTTGCCGTGCCCATCATGGGAGAGAATGATGGCATCCTCGTCAAAATCGATCACGTAGTTCTCGAGAAAGGTCACCTCTCCCGCCAGTTCCTGCAGGATCATCATCGCGGTCAGGGTGGTCACATCCGCTTCCGTGGCAACGGGAATGTGCTCGGCGCACAGGATCCCTGTTCCATAGCTGGGGATGATGCCCACCCGCGGATCGGTCAGCCAGATCTGGTCGAAGGTTGCAAGGCCATCGAAACCGCCGTCACGCGCGACGTCGAGCATGGCCAGCGTCAGCCGGGCGGAGCGGTCGAAAAGTTCCGGCGGCATCTGGCTGGCGTCGTATTTTTCCGATTGCTCGTCCATGAATTTCTTCACCCGCTTGGCATCCATCGCCTCGACGGCCACGGCGACCTTCTCGGGCTCGATCGGCCAGCAGACTGGTCCGACCATGTCGCGCAGGCTGAGGTAATCGACCATCAAATCGGTCATGCCCTCAAAGGGATGGCCGATGATCCCGATGCGCATATGCTCGAGCCTTCGAATGACGCCCGCTGCCGCTGCATACGCTCCGATTTGTTCGAGGCCGTCAGGATCGTCAATATGTGAGGTCACGAGTTGGAAAGGCCGGCCGGACCGGATCAATGCGCTGGTTAATTCGGGAAGGCCAGCCATGCCCGAGTTTTCCATGATCAGATCAAAGTCGGCGCCTTCCGGCAGGCGACGGATCTGCTGCGTATTCCAGACCAGGATGGGCGCCTGCACGCGCAGCAGCGTTCGCATCGGAATGATGCCCTTCTGATACGCGAGCTCCAGGGCGATGATCAGGTCCACCCCCTCGGCATTGAAGGTTTGTGTCGCCCGGTCGGCATCGGGCTCATACTCGATAAAGCCGGGATTCACCACCTCGCCAAAGGGAGCTAGGATGGCAGCAATCCGGTCCGTAGCCTGCGCCATTTTCGGGCGCATGTGCCCGGTTTTGTTGTAGTCATCCTCCAGCAGCGCTGTGACGAAAAGCCCGATTTTCGGTTGCGTGGCCATGGGGTTCCTCCTCCATCTCAATTGCCGTTTGAACAATCACTCCCCGCCTCAGCCAAAATCAGCATGGAAGCGCGGCGCCAGCGTTTCGAACAGCCGTGTATATTCTTCATACATCCGATCGTACACGGCACGGTATTCCGACTGCGGTTCGATACGGTCGGCCGTTCTCACCATCGCGTGCGCGGCGTCTGTGAGCGAAT
>JBJYWH010000372.1:0-8324 GCA_046259355.1 Anaerolineales bacterium | reverse complement strand
CGCCGTATCTCCGCCGCTGCTGCCGGCGATGCTGGCTTCATACGGCATCAGCAGGACCTCGCAAGCAGCCTGGTACAGCGGCAGTTCGGCGTTGGGGATGAAGCCAACCAGCTTCACGTTCTGCACGCCATCTGATTGAAGGCGCCGCTGCCATGCCCCCACCGCTTCCGGCTCCCCTCCAACCCAAAGAAATGCAATCTTCGGGTTGCGCTGGGCAAGTTCAACCATCAAATCCAACCCCCGGCCCGGGTAGAGATGACCCGTGTAGCCCACCGTCAGGCGCGGTTCCAGGCCCAGCCGGTCGCGCGCGTCTTCAGGCGCCGGCAGCGTGGCATAGGGTTCGAGATCCACCCCCATCGGCACGACGAGGCAGCGCGGCGGGTGTAGCTCGAGCCGGTATTGTTTTTCCAGCCACTCCCGCATGGCGTCCGTAATGGGGAGAATGCGCCGGGCATGCTCGTTTTTCAGGATGTATCGCATGAGGCGCGGTCCAAGCAAACCCTGCGGCCGGTCGTGCACCTCGAGCGCAGTCGGCATCCCGAGCATGCAGCTTAAAGCGGCAGCCTGCAGCGGCCAGCAGTAGATCAGCTCAGCCTGCCATTTCCGAGCCCGCCGGACAGCATTCCAGGCGAAATCGTACTTGCGCCACAGAGGAGCAGCAGGGACCCTCTCGATCGGGACCGACCGGTGCAGACCGTACCACGCCTTCAATTCGTCAAGCGGGATTTGCGCATCCGACTGAGGCAGCCAGAGCCGGATCTCATGCCCATTATCGAGGAAAGACTGCGCGACTTTCATCACTTCGATCGAGTTCGCAGCCCGGGACGGGACGCGGGAGGCCGAGATCATGCCAATGCGCATGTCAACCTACCTCGCCGCCAAATCGAGCGGAACCTGCTCGGCATGCTGGATTTCCCACACACTCTTCCAGACCAGGGTGAGGGTGGAGAACAGCAGGTAACCGCTCAACAGCCAGGCCATGGCGTTGGCGCCAAAGGTCGGGACCAGCATGACCGTGCCGGCGATCTTCGCGATCGAAACCACGAACTGCACTTTGGTCGGGTAATCCGGCATCCCCAATGGCAGCAGCACAAGCTGATTCCAGTAAAGGATATTTGCGGGAATCACGCCGATCAGCAGGATCAGCAGGTTGATGTAAGAGTTCGGCAGGAATTCAATCCCGTACAACCCCACCACCCAGCGGCCGAAGAGCACCAGTCCCAGGCTGGCTGGCAGCGTCCACAGCGACGCCAGCAGCGTGCCGCTGCGCAGCAGGTAGCGCACGTTCTCCCACTGCCTGGCAGCGATCTCACGAGCGACCTCACGGTAGGTGGTGCTGACCAGCGGTGCCACCGGCATCATCAGGATGTTCGTGATTGCCTTGGCGATCTTGTAGTAGCCAACCTGCAGCGGGCTGCTGAACGCGCCCAGCCAGAGAATTTCGCTGTCACGCGTGATCAGCTTCAGCGTGCCCGACAGGTTCGTGCTCACACCAAACCGGATCAGCTCCCGGCGCCAGGGGGTGAGGAGCGAGATCGGCGCCCGCCACCAATCCGCACCCCACTGCCGGGAAGCCTCCCGAACCGCGAGCACCGTCACCAGGAAACCCCACGCGATCTTGCCGACCAGGTACGCCACCACCACTTCGGCCAGCGTGCCCTGGAAGATGAAAGCGCGGGCGATGAGCAGAATCGTGAGCACACTCTGCCCGACCGTCAGATAGGCCAGCACGCGGAATTTGTCGAAGTACTGCAGCATGCCGGAGGCGCTTTCCGCGAACAGGCTGCCCAGGACGAAAAGACCGTAGATCCGGAAAAGCCCGGCCAGGTCCGGCTGGTGTGCGAAGATCTGCGCGCCGAGCGGTGCGAGGGTGAAGATCAGTACATACCCGATCGCTGACCCGGCCAGTTCGGTCAGCGCCGCCGCCTTGAAGGTGGCCGCAGCGTGACGGGGCTTTTCCTGCGCGCTGAACTCACCGATGTAGCTGACGATCAGCTCGTGCATGCGAAATGAGATCAGTTGGTTTAGGTTGCTCGAGAACTGCGTAATGATCCCGACCAGAGCGACGCCCTCGACGCCAAGCAGGCGGGCGGTGAGAATGCCCTGTCCCATGCTCAACGCGGCGGCTGCGCCTTGGGCGCTGAAGAGGTAGCTCGTATTGCGGATCACCCGCTGAATGAGCGGGTGAGTCAGGAAGCGGCGTACAACGGCCGTGATCAGCTGCGGCAACTTTGCCATGGAAGCTCAGATATCCTGCGTGTCGATCGTCTTCGCCCAGGCCCGTTCACGCAAATACCAATCGACGGCCGCCTTTACCCCCACCTCCAGCGGAACTTCCGGCTTCCATCCGAGCAGTTGCTTGGCCTTGTGGATGTCAGCCCAGGTCGCCCGAATATCCCCGGGGGCAGTCTCGAGCTGCTGGACATGGGCCTGCTCCTCGAGATAACTTTCGATCAAGCGGATGACCTCGTTCATGCGCACCGGGTGATCGCCGCCCAGGTTGATCACCTCAAATCCGAGCGGCCGTAGTGCAGAAATCGTCCCGCGAGCAATATCATCGACGAATGTGAAATCGCGCTCCTGCAGGCCATCACCATACAACCGGAGCGGACGTCCTTCTGCGATCCACTGGATAAAGCGGAAGATGCTCATATCGGGCCGACCAGCCGGGCCGTAGACGGTAAAGTAGCGCAGGATGGTCACATCCAGCCCATGCAGGTGATGGAAGTTGTGGCAAAGCATCTCGGCCGCACCCTTCGAGCTGGCGTAAGGAGAAAATGGCCGGCTGATATCCGCATCTTCGCGAAATGGCATCGGGTTGTGCTCGCCGTACAGGCTCGAGGTCGAGGCCTGCACGAACTTTTCCACGCCCCGCTCGCGCGCCAGCTCCAGCAGGTTCAACGCACCGATCACGTTGGTCTCGATGAAGACCTCCGGCATGCGCACACTGGGGCGGACGCCCGCCCGCGCTGCCAGGTTGATGATCCCATCGTACGACTCCGGCATCCATGCTGCGGACAGCCCGTTACGATCAACGATGTCGATCTCATCGAACTGCAGGTTTTCGTCACCCTGTATCCGCTCCAGGCGCCATCGTTTCAGCCGCGGATCATAGGCATCGTTCAGGTTGTCGATGCCGTGCACCTGGTGGCCGTCCCGAAGCAGGAACTCGGCCACCTTCGACCCGATGAAACCGGCTGCACCCGTAACGAGATAGCGTCCCACTACAGCCTCACAATATGATCGCGATCCAATCCGCGCGAGCGTAACGCGTTGCGCGAGTCGAAGATCAACGCGGCTGTATCCGCGATCATTGGATAGTCGAAGTCTGCATGGTCTGTGATTACAACCGCACAATCCGTCGACTTCAGGGCTTTCTTTAAATCCGGCACGGATGTCTTCGACCAGCCGTCCTCGTCGAGTTCGTCGACGTAGGGATCGTAGTAATCGACCTGAGCGCCCTTCTCCTCCAGCAGACCGATCACGTCCAGGGCGGGCGATTCACGAATGTCTGACACGTTGGGTTTATACGCCACGCCCAGGACCAGGATCTTCGCTCCTTTGATCGATTTCCCTTCGCTGTTGAGCAGATCCTGAACGCGGCCGACGACGTAGCGCGGCATATTGGTATTGATCTCGCTCGCCAGCTCGATGAAGCGGGCGTTGTACTTGACGCTCTTCAGCTTCCACGACAGGTAGAGCGGATCGATCGGTATGCAGTGGCCGCCCAATCCAGGTCCGGGCGTGAAGCGCATGAAGCCGAACGGTTTGCTGGAGGCGGCATCGATCACCTCCCAGGTGTCGATTCCCAGCCGTTCGCACATCAGCGCCAGTTCATTCACCAGGCCGATGTTGACCGCCCGGAAGGTGTTCTCGAGCAGTTTCGTCATCTCCGCCACTTCGGTCGACGAGACCTTCACGATGTTCTTCATCGCCGCCCCGTACATGGCAGCCGCCACCTCGGTGCAGGCCGGCGTGATCCCGCCGATCACTTTCGGAGTGTTGACCGTCGTCCAATCCGTCCGGCCCGGATCGACGCGTTCCGGGGAGAAGGCCAGGAAGATGTCCTCGCCCACCTTCAAGCCGGTCGATTCGAGTTCCGGCTGGACCAGCTCACGGGTGGTCCCGGGGTAGGTCGTCGACTCGAGAATTACGACCATTCCGGGATGCAGCACCGGGACAAGCGCCTTTGAGACCGCCACGATGTAGGATAGATCCGGATCGCCGGTTTTCCGCAGCGGTGTCGGCACGCAGATGCTGACCCCATCGACCGGCTTCAGGTCATCATAATCGAGCGTGGGCTTCAGCTTCCCGGCCCGTACGGCTCTCTCAACGGCTTCGCTCGGTACATCTTCCACATAGGAAGTCCCGGCCGTGAGCGATTTCACTTTTCCCGGATCGGCGTCCAATCCGATGACGTCATACCCAGCATCGACCAGCGCCATCACGAGTGGAAGGCCTACATACCCCAGGCCCACCACACCGATCTGGCCCTGCTTCTGGTTGAATTTCGAAAGCAGCTTGCTTGCCAAAGCCGGCATTTGAGTGGATTCGTTGGACATGGATCGTTTACTCCCGATCATCCCGGGGATGATCTCAGAACAGGCTGAGCTGTTCGGCATCCGGTTCGCTGGATGCAGGCGATGGGGGTGTTTCCGGTGCCCCGCGCGCGATCAGTTCCGGCAGCCGGGAAAAATCATCCTCGACAGTCTGGCGAAGGGATGGCTGGTGCAGCGCAGCGGCTGGATGGTACATGGGAACGACCAACCGGCCGTCGACCGTCTTCGGCTGACCGTGGATCTTGCTGATGCGGGCATCCGGGAAATAACGTGCCATGGAAAAACGGCCGAGGGTGACGATCACCTTCGGATTGATGGCCGCGATCTGCCGCTCGAGGTATTTCGAGCAGGCTTCAATTTCCTGCGGTTCGGGATCGCGATTACCGGGTGGGCGGCACTTGACGACGTTGCCGATGAAAACATCTTCCCGTTTCATGCCAATGCTGGCCAGCAGCTCTTCCAGGAAACGGCCGGCGGCACCGACAAAGGGACGCCCCTGCTCATTTTCATGGAACCCGGGCCCTTCCCCGATGAACATTAAATCTGCTTGGGCCGGCCCCTCGCCGGGGACGGCATTCTTGCGTGAAAGGTGCAGCCGGCAATCCTCGCAGACGGCTACTTCGCTGGCCACCTCATTCAAGATTTCTTCGGGTGTCACGATCGACCTCCCTCGTGCTGCCTCGCCACGGCTCGAGATTCCCCAGGAGCATGTACAGGGCATCCTCGCCGTTATCCTGATAATAACCCGCCCGCCGCTCCTGCAGGTGAAAACCAAAGTCCCGGTAGAGCTGCAGGGCAGCGCCGTTCGACGCCCGGACCTCCAGGCTTACGATCTCCGCCCCCAGACGGGCCGCTTCGAAAAGTGCCGTTTGCAGCAGGCGGCGGCCGATGCCCTGCCTCCGATACCGGGGGTCAACCGCCAGGGTGCTGATGTGAGCCTCGTCCACAATAAACCAGAAACCGATATAGCCGATAACGGTTTCCTGGCCTTCCTCCACGGCGACATACAGGTACGCCGCTGGATTGGCCATCAGTTCATTGCGATAGGTGCTCTCCGACCAGGGCATCGAGAAGGATTGGCGATCGATCTCGATCACGCTCCTGAGGTCGGCAAGCGTCATGCGGCGGATATGCACCGCTGGCTCCATCATCATGATCCGCTCGAGTTCAGGGGGTATTGATATAGATTGGAGCCAACTGCTCCGAATCCGGAAGCTTCCCTGATCGAAGACGTTCCTGAGCGATCTCGGCCAGCACGCTCGGGCGGCGCAGGCAGTTTGATGGAGTGGCCAGGATAACCTTGTCGGAACCCATCAACGTCTCCCGCGCTTCTCCTGCCAGTTCACCGACGATAAAGGTGGTTTCGGTCATCGATTCCAGTATCGCCTGCCAGGTCGTAATTTCCGCCTCGCCCTGCGGTTTCCATCCCCGCCGGCCCCATTTGTACCACAATCCAGCGATGCGCTTGCGGCCGGCTTCGATCACGCAGTACATGGGTTCATTGCGCGGGGCTTGCGCCTGCGCAAGAATGTCAAAGGTTGAAACGCCCACCAGATCCAGGCCGCGCGCCATCGCCAGCCCTTTTGCCAGCGCCATCCCGATCCGCAGACCCGTGTAAGATCCTGGGCCCAGCGCAACCGCAATCGCATCCAGGTCATCCAGCGCGCAGCCACTCCGCCGGAGCAGGAGGGCAATCTGAGGGCCGAGCTCAACGGTGTGGTGCCGGTCTCCCTGCCAGAGCGATTCGGCCAGCACCTGGTCGCCGGCGTGAAGGCCAAGTCCGAGCGTGCGCGAGGAGGTATCGATCGCCAGGATCACGATCAACCTCCAAACGCCAGCTGTCGGAACCGATCAAGCATTCGCTCGTATCGAATTCCCGTGGCCTGCAGCTGCAGCCCGCGCCGCAGTTCATCCACCCAGTGCATGTCGATCCACAGCCGCTCTTCCGGCATGGCCGAAAGAATTCGCTCCGGCCATTCGACCACAATCGGGCTGCCGGATTCGAGCAGGTCTTCCAGACCTAAAAAGAGCGCTTCGCCGGCATCCTTGAGACGGAAAGCATCGAGGTGGTAGAGCGTCTGCCGATCGGCTCGTTGGTACTCGTTGATGAGAATGAACGAAGGGCTGGTGACCGGATCAAGCGAGCCCCAGCCGCGCGCGATCCCTTGCGTAAGAGTGGTTTTTCCCGATCCGAGATCTCCAGCAAGGCAAACGAGGAAACCCGGTTCGAGCACTTCACCGATCCGAACACCCAGACGCTGGGTCTGCTCCGGGCTATGGCTTACAAACTCGAGGCTCTGTCCTTCAAGGATTGGCATCTCAGTGCGCGATTATACGTCACCGCACAGGGCCTAACAAGCAAGGGGAAATATCCTTCCATTCCTGCTCTGCTCATGCTACCATCTCTTCCATGCGAGTCCTGACCATTTCCGATATCCATGCCAATCTCACGGCCCTCGAGGCCGTCCTGGAAGCTGCGGGAGACATCGACGCTACCTGGTGCCTCGGTGACCTGGTGGGCTATGGACCCGACCCGAACGAGTGTATTGAACGTATCCAGGCCCTTCCCGGACTTCTCTGCCTGATCGGAAATCACGACCAGGCTGCAATGGGGGAGATCCCCCTGGCCCGGTTCAACAACGATGCCGGTTCGGTCATCGCCTGGACCCAGGATTCGCTCTCCGAGGCCAATCTCACATTCCTGCATACCCTGCCGAGCAAGGTCACGCTCGAAGAATTCACGCTGGCACATGGCAGTCCCAATCAGCCGATCTGGGAATACATCCTCGATCCACTATCCGCCGACCGGAATTTTGAAGCTTTCAATACGGATTACTGCCTGGTCGGTCATTCGCATATTCCCCTGATGTTCCATAAGCCATTCGTCGACTCCTATACGCTGCTTCGGCCGGTAACCTGGAACGAACCGATGGCGCTGAGCCCACGTATGATCATGAATCCCGGCTCGGTCGGGCAGCCGCGTGATGGCGATCCGCGAGCTTCCTTTGCGATTCTCGATACCGAAGCCAAGACGTGGGAATTGATGCGAGCCGAATACGATATCAAGGCCGTCCAGCTTCGAATTCTCAAGGCCGGCCTCCCCGAGCGCCAGGCTCTGCGCCTTCTCGCGGGATGGTAGCGGGAACCCCGGGCTGCATTTTGTCGTCTTGTAGATAACCAGTACACGGAGAAATGCTGCCATGAAGACGACACGATTACTGAGCATCCTGATCCTATCCACACTCCTGCTCACGGCCTGCGGGGCTGCAGCGATGCGCTCTTCGGAGCAGGTTTCGATGGAACCAGCCTTCGCGCCCGCACCGGCGCAGGATTACGCCTTCGGGGCCAGTGGCGAAGTCCTCAGTAGCGACATCAACCGCAGCCTCGGCCAGACGCAGGCTGGAAGTGACGGTGAGCGGCTGGTCATCCGGAATGCCAACCTGACCCTCGTCGTTCAAGATCCAGCCCAGCGGGCGAGCGAGATCGCGCAAATGGCGGAGGGGATGGACGGCTTCGTCGTTTCATCGAACGTGTATCAATCAAGCTTCGGCCAGGGCGTGCTGGCAACTCAGGCCAGCATCACCGTACGCATACCGGCGGAAAACCTGGACCAGGCCCTGGAGCAGATCAAAGCCGGTGCAGTCGAAGTTCGCTCGGAGAACATCAGCGGGCAGGACGTAACCCAGGAATACACCGACCTGCAGTCGCAGCTGCGGAACCTGGAAGCCGCCGAAGTTGAACTGCGCGAGATCATGGCCTCCACCA
>JBJYWH010000371.1:0-2705 GCA_046259355.1 Anaerolineales bacterium | reverse complement strand
AGTGAATTCATACCGGTTGATCGAGGGCTCGAAGCTCGTCCTCGTATATAACTCTTCCATCGGGTTGGAAGCTTCGATCCTGGGCAAACCCGTGCTGTGTGCGGGTCGGGCGCGGTATACGCAAGCGGAAACCGTCTTTTTTCCCGAGACAAAGAAAACGTACTGGGCTGAACTCGAGCACTTGCTCACGAGTGCGGCGATCGAGGTTCCGACCCGTTTTAGCCGAAATGCACGGCGTTTTCTCTACGAGGAGCTTTTCCGAGCCTCGCTCGATTTGTCCGATTTCTTGCAGGAAGATCCCACCCTGCCGGGCATGGTGACCTTGAAAGCGTTCGACCCGGTCGAGTTGCTCGAATCGCAAGCCCTTCAGACCATAGTCCGTGGAATCACCCGTGGGGTCCCATTCTTGCTTGAATCCTGACCGAATGTTATCCACGCAGCTGATGAGAAATGGGGAAGCCACATAAAAAAACCACATCCACAACGTTGGTATAATAAGCCGTTTGAGGAGACGACCATGCCGATCGATTATCAGGAAACATCGAAAGATCTGAAAACCCGCATCGATATCCATCAGAAATACGGCGGCCGGGATATCGATGCCTGGATGCTGGATACCCTGAAGCCGGAAGCGAATATCAGCATTCTCGATGTCGGGTGCGGATCCGGAAAACAATGTAAAGCCTTCTATTCCTATCTCGATGGGGACGTCGACATTACCGGGGTGGATGTATCCAAGGAGCTGCTGGCAGACGCCCAGGCGCTGAACAAATCGCTTGGATTTCCATTCCACATCCAGGAGATGGATTTCAATCAGGAGTTTCCCTTTCCGGAGGATTCCTTCGATCTGGTGACCTGCTGCTTCGCGATCTACTACGCCGAGGATATTCCGTTCACGATCCGCGAGATGCACCGCGTTTTAAAACCCGGCGGCCGTCTTTTCACAACCGGCCCGATGCCCGAGAACAAGCAGCTGTTCTACGATGTGATCCGACAGGCGACGGGAAAACAAATCCCCCCTATGCCGGGCAGCTCACGCTACGCGAGCGAGATCCTGGACACGATCAAGAGCACATTCGCCTCCACGGATCTGGAAATCTTCGAGAATCCGCTTGTATTTGATGCCGTCGAGCCCTTCATCAGCTATGCTCGCGCTTCGCTTTCCGAGGACCGTAAACTCTGGACGAGCCTGTTCCAGGGTGCGGATGATTTCGAACACGTGATGAGCAAGATTGAAGAAGTCGCCCGACGGATGTTCGATGCAGAGGGTGAGCTCGTCATGACGAAGGTCGTCGGCGGGATCATCGCCGAGAAATAGACTCGAGGATTGATTGTGATTTTTTCCGGGAAACGGCTCCTTTTCCTCGGTGCGCATCCCGACGATATTGAACTGGGATGCGGCGCCCTGATCGCCAATGTCTCCGGTCACGTCGACTTGCGCTGCGTTACGCTCTCCGACAACCAGAAGAATCCGCTCCTGAAGAACCTGGTTGAGGAGCACTACCAATCGATGGCCGTGCTCGGGGTGGGGCGCGAAAAGGTTATTTTGAAGGAATTCGAGACTCGAAATTTCCCGCGTGACCGCCAGGAGATCCTCGAATTTCTCTATGAACTGAACCGCGAGTTCCAACCGGATGTCGTCTTCACGCATACCGAAGACGACATTCACCAGGATCATGACGTCGTCCGGATGGAAGCGCTGCGCACGTTCCGGGGCGTGTCTGTCCTGGGTTATGACGTGCTGCGCAGCAGCTACGGTTTCTTCCCACACTTCCTTGTGGAAGTGAGCGAAGCGGATGTGCAGAAGAAGATCGAGGCACTCAGGCAGTACAAGACGTACAGCGACAAGTACTACTTCGATCCGGAGATCATCCGATCGACCTCCATTCGACACGGCGCATTGGCGGAACGCCCCTATGCGGAAGGTTTTGATATTCTGCGCATCATCGGCAATTTCCAAACCTCCTCGCCAGGATAGATCAACATCGCCAATGGGTCATCCGAACCATAACAACCAATGCTGGTTGAGCGCAAGATGCATTGGTTTCGAATGCGATGAGAGCCATAAAGCGTTTCGATCCTGAAAAACGGCCAAGCGATCTATGATTTCATCACCGATTTGTTCGATCGTTATTCGTGCTTTCAACGAAGAGGATCACATCGGCCGGCTGCTGACGGGCATCATGGAGCAGAGCCTGGATGATCTTGAGATCATCGTCGTTGATTCGGGTTCTACGGATGCCACCGTGCCGATCGCCTCGCGCTTTCCAACCCGCATTCTCACCATCCCACCGCATGAATTTACGTTCGGACGGTCCCTGAATATGGGTTGTTCAGCCGCTCACGGTGAGTTCCTGGTCTTTGCCAGTGCGCATGTCTACCCGCTCTATCCGGATTGGCTGGAAAACTTGATCGCTCCGTTCAACGATCCTGCGATCGGGATGGTCTATGGGAAGCAGCGGGGAAATGGTACCACCCGCTACAGTGAGCACCAGCAGTTCAAACGGATGTTTCCCGATGCATCGATCATCCCGCAGCGCCACTCACTCTGCAACAATGCCAACGCCGCGATTCGGCGTTCTTTATGGGAACAGCGTCCATTTGATGAATCGCTCTCCGGTCTGGAGGATTTGGATTGGGCCACCTGGCTGCTGGCCCAGGATCGCTTCCTTGCCTATCAAGCGGAGGCTGTCGTTGTGCACGTG
>JBJYWH010000370.1:0-16549 GCA_046259355.1 Anaerolineales bacterium | reverse complement strand
ATCGAAATCCGACCGCTGGAAGGGCAGCAGTTCGTCGAGAGCTTCCACCCGTTCCTTTGGATCATCGGCCAGGATCATGCGCTGCACGATCGGCAGGCGCTCCTGCTCGAAGAACATGTGCTCGGTGCGGCACAGACCGATCCCACGCGCTCCGTACTCACGCGCCCGGCGTGCATCGGCCGGGTAGTCGGCATTGGCCCATACCTGCAGGCCGCGCGTCGGGAATCCTGCCGGCCCCTTGCGCACGTTCTTGCGGGCAGCCACGTCATCCGCCCAGCCGAGCAGCTTCAGCAGCTCTACCTGCTCTTCAAAGGAGGGCATGCTGGTCGGGATCTTGCCCAGGAAGGCTTCGCCGGTCGTGCCATCGATCGAAATCCAGTCACCTTCCTTAACAGACACACCGTTGGCTGACATGCTGCGATCGTCCAGATCGAGCTTCAGCGCCGAAGCGCCCACGATGCACGGGATGCCGAACTGCCGCGCCACGACCGCGGCGTGACTCGTGGCGCCGCCCTCCGACGTAAGGATGCCCTTCGAGGCCAGCATGCCGTGCACGTCATCCGGCTTGGTGAACGGCCGGACCATGATCACGTCCTGCTTCTCCTCTTTCGCCATCCGCTCCGCCGTATCGGCGTCAAAGTACACCCTTCCAACAGCGGCGCCCGGCGACGCGTTCACACCGCTGGCGAACATCGTGCCGTTGTCACGCGCCTCCCGCAGCGCATCATGGTTGAACTGCGGATGGAGGAGTGCATTCACATCGGAGGGCTTCACACGTTGAATTGCCTCGTCCTGGGAAATCAGGCCCTCGGTGACGAAATCGGTCGCGATCGTGACCGCCGCCTTGGCGGTTCGCTTGCCATCGCGCGTCTGCAGCATCCAGAGCTTGCCGTGTTCAATCGTGAACTCGACGTCCTGCATCTCCTTGTAATGCTGCTCCAGCTTGTCAACGATGTCGACAAACGTCTCATAGGCCTGGGGCAGATCATCCTTCATCTCGGCGATCTTCTTCGTGTTGCGGATCCCGGCCACCACGTCTTCGCCCTGGGCATTGAGCAGGTAGTCGCCGAAGAGTACTCTCTCGCCCGTGGCCGGATCGCGGGTGAAGGCTACCCCGGTCCCGGAATCATCGCCCATGTTCCCAAAAACCATCGTCACGATGTTGACACCCGTTCCGAGGTCGTGGCTGATGCCGGCAGCATTGCGGTAATCCACCGCCCGCTTTCCATTCCAGGAATTGAATACCGCTTCGATGGAAAGCCGCAGCTGCTCGTAGGGATCCTGCGGGAATTCGAACCCTTTCTGCTCTTTGATCACGGCCTTGAAGGTCTCCGTCAGCTGCTGCCAGTCCTCCGCCGTCATCTCGGTATCGAGCTTGTAGCCCTTCTTCTCCTTGTAGGATTCGAGCGGCTCCTCAAAGGCTTCGTCATCAATGCCCAGCACAACCGAACCGAACATCTGCACCAGCCGCCGGTAGGCGTCATACACAAAACGAGGGTCATTCGTGAGTTTGACCATGCCCTCGGCCGTCTCGTCGTTCATCCCCAGGTTGAGAACGGTATCCATCATGCCTGGCATGGAGAATTTCGCGCCGGACCGGCAGGAGACAAGCAGCGGGTTCCCGGGATCCCCGAAGGTCTTTTCAGCCTTCTTTTCGGTTGCTTTCATTGCCTTGAGAACCTGGTCCCACATCCCTTCCGGGAAGGTGGAGTCGTTCGCCAGGAACGCGTTGCAGGCTTCAGTGGTCACAGTAAATCCAGGCGGCACGGGCACGCCGATGCGTGTCATTTCGGCCAGGTTGGCGCCTTTGCCGCCCAGCAGCGCACGCACACCCGCCCAGGATCCAGCATCTTTCTCGGCCTGGTCCACTTCGTCGAACTTGTAAACCCATTTCTTTGCCATGATGCAATTCCTTTAAGTATGAATATCGGATCGTAACAAGCGTCGCGCCGCGTACGCGCACACCGCGTCCACGGCGCCCCACCAATCCATAATCATAACCGATCTTAGGCCAGATAGCGGGAGGATTTTCCCGTGGACGATGCTGCCTTCCGGCTCCAGGACATGCCTCTGCCGGCCGGTTGGGACCGATTCAAGCGTTCCCTCCGGCGCTGCAATGACCCTCAAGCTGCAGGCGATGCAGGAAGAATTGGCGGGGAGCGATCAGGTCTCGATCGGCAGCCCGATCAGGATCTGGTCCGATTCCACTCGCACGGGATAGGCTGGAATATCGACCACCGCCGGCAGGCTGAGGGCTTTTCCGTCCCGCAGGTCGAAGCGGGCGCCGTGGCGGGGGCATTCAATCTCGTGATCCAGCAGTTCCCCTTCCGCTACTGGACCATCGTCATGGGAACAGAGATCGGCGATCGCGAAGTACTCATCGGCAATACGAAAGAGGGCGATCGGCAGGCCATCGATTTCAAGGATCAAACGCTCGCCGTTCCCGATTTCATTGACCCCGGCAACGGCGACATACTCAACCTGGTCGTCTGGATAGGTCCTGTAGTTGAACATCCCCACCCTACCTTACAAGCTGCATGGATGATCTGCGATCTCTTCCCAATGCGATGGATACGATCTCAGCGCAGTTCTTCCTCGAGGGTTTCCAATCCGTACACGCCGGCCTTCAGCACCTTCAATGAAAGCAGCGCACACTTCAACCGCACCGGGCCGAGTTCGATCCCGAGCATCTCGAGAATATCTTCTTTCGACAGCGCCTTGATCTCGTCCAGATTCTTACCGACGATCGACTCGACCAGCAAATCGGCCGAGGCCATCGAAATCGCACAGCCGTGGCCGGTGAAAGCGGCTTCCGTGACCTTGTTGTTCTCATCCACGCGCAGGTCGATCTTGATCTCGTCCCCGCAGAGTGGGTTGTCGTCATGATAGGAGTAGTCGTGCGGGTCGAGCTCACCGCGCATGCGGGGATTCTTGTAGCGATCGATGATGACCTCGCGGTATAGATCGTCCATTCCCAACCTTTCCCGGTGCAGCTTTTCAGCTAGCTGAAGAGTTCTTTGACCTTGTACAGCGCGCCGATCAGTTTATCCACTTCTTCAGCGGTATTGTAAATGTAATAGGAAGCGCGTGTGGTCGCCGGCAGGCCGAAACGTTCATGAATCGGCATCGCACAGTGATGGCCGGCTCGGACGGCGACGCCGTACTCATCCAGGATCTGGGCCACGTCATGCGGGTGTGCATCCTGGAGGGTGAAGGACGTCACGCCGCCGCGCATATCGGCTGGGGGTCCATAAAGCGTGAGGCCTGGAACCTCCTCCAGCCGCTCCATCGCGTAGGTGACCAGCTCCTGTTCGTGAGCCTGCACCTTGTCCATGCCCAGCGCTTCAAGGTAATCGACCGCCGCCCCGAATCCAATCGCCTCCGCAATCGCCGGCGTCCCGGCCTCGAACTTATACGGCACTTCGTTGGCCACGAAACCCGACTTCTCAACCCGTCGGATCATATCGCCGCCGCCCATGAACGGAGGCATCGTCTCCAGCAGGCGCTTCCGGGCATACAGCACCCCGATCCCGGTCGGCCCGAGCATCTTGTGGCTGGAGAATGCGAAGAAATCCGCATTCAGCTCGGAGACATCGACCTTCATATGTGGGACGGATTGCGCCGCGTCGATCGCCACCAATGCTCCTGCACCGTGAGCCAGCTCGCTCATCGCTTTGGCCGGGTTGATCGTACCGAGCACGTTGGACACGTGCGCGAAGGAGACCAGCTTCGGCTCGCGTTTGAGCAGCTTCTCAAATGCCGCCATATCCAGCGTGCCATCATCCGCCACCGGGGCGAAATCGAGCACGATGCCTCGCTCGCCAGCCAGGATCTGCCAGGGGACGATGTTGGCATGGTGCTCCAACTCCGTCAGCAGGATCCGGTCGCCGGCCTGGAGGCTGCTGCGCCCCCAGCTGTATGCGATCAGGTTGATGGCTTCGGTCGTGTTGCGGGTGAAGACAATCTCCTGCCAGGAGCCGGCCCCGATGAATTCGGCCACCCGCCTGCGCGCTCCCTCGTAGGCAAGCGTCGCCTGCTCGGAGAGCGTGTGGATGCCGCGATGGACGTTCGAGTTGTACTCCCGGTAGTAGGTATCCATCGCTTCTATCACCTGGACCGGTTTCTGCGAGGTGGCGGCGTTATCCAGATAGACGAGCGGTACACCCGGCCGGGTTTCGCGCTGCAGAACAGGAAAATCTCCCCGGATATGCACGACATCCAGGGATTTTGTTTTGGGTCCAGAGTCCATTATTACCTCGATGGTGGGATCGGCAGCTCAGGAACGGCGGCGCCGTCTTCGCTCCGCCGGGCGGATAGTATCGCTGGCCTGCTGCGTCCAGAGCACCCTGTCGGGAACCATCCAGCCGTCGGTCAGGTACACATCTTCGTTGAATTGAACTGCGACCATCTTCTCGTCCGCCTGGACGACAACCCCTTGCAGCCAATCGCGCACGCGGTCGCCATCCCGGTTGTGATCGCAGTAGATCTCGACCGTATCCCCAACGGTGTACTTCTTCGTTTTCACCGGGTCAAGTAAGGGAGAATTGGATGCTTTCTTTGCCATGGAACAGTACCTAACATTTCTCTATTGTTTACGACAAGCAGGATTGTATGTTGATTAGGCTCTAACGCCAAGCTTGTCGTCGATCATCTTTGTGAATCTCTCCCGCACGCGCTCGAAAGGAATCCGGTCCATGATCGGCGTGAAGAACCCATCGATCACCATCCGTTCCGCTTCCGGCCGTGGCAGGCCGCGCGACATCAGGTAGAAGATCGGCTCTTCCTCCAGCTGTCCGACGGTCGCCCCATGCGTGCAGCGCACGTCATCGGCCATGATTTCCAGGCCAGGGATCGAATCGGCGCGTGCGTTCTTGCTCAAGACAAGGTTGCGGTTCGCCTGGTAGCCGTCGGTCTTCTGCGCCCCGGGCGCGACATAGATCATGCCCTGCCACACCGAGCGGCTGCGCTCGACCAGCGCACCTTTATAGAGCAGATCGCTGGTCGTGTGCGGTGCCAGGTGGTTCTGCTGGGTATCGTGATCGAGGTGCTGCCGCCCGCTGGCGAAATAGAATCCCGAGATCCGCCCTTCCGATCCTTCCACCACCAGGTCGAGGTCGCTGAAGGTTTTGGTCAGCTGTGATCCAACAGCCCCGAAGATCCAGTCCATGCGTCCATCCCGCCCAACCCGCGTGCGCTCATGCGTAAAATTCCATGTGTGCTCGCCCAGGTTCTGCAGCTCGACAAAACGCAGCCGGGCATCCTGCGCGATGCTAAGCTCCACGATCGCAGCATGCAGCGCGCTGCCTTCCGCTTCGGTCGGCGAGGCCGCTTCGTAGACAAAGGTCGCTGAAGCACCCTGCTCCAGGACAACCAGCACCCGGCTGAAGAATGCGGCGCCGATCCCGGGAGCCCAGAATACCGTATGCAGCGGCTGCTCGACCTGCACCCCGCTCGGGACGTAAAGAAAGGCTCCATCGAGCGCCAACGCTGCGGTCAGCGCGGCGAACTTTCCATCCTCGGCCGAGACGATCTCGCCCAGGTGGGTCTTGAGCAGATCGCCGTGGTCTTTGAGTGCCGTCGACCAGTCGGTGAAGACCACACCCTGTTCGGTCAGGGCGGGATCCAGCTCCAACCTGGGTTCATGCCCGGGGCGGATCACAATCAGCGATCCGTGTTCTTCGCCGGCCAGTGGCTCGAGCAGCGCCGGATCGACGGCGCGGTCGTCGGCGGGCTTTACGGAGAGGTCCTGTGCGGGAAGCGAGCGGATGTCCGTTCGGCGCCAGGGCTCATCCTTTGTGGTCGGCATGGGCATTTCGCGGTAGCGCTTCCAGGCTGCCAGCCGCCGCTGCGCCAGCCATTTTGGTTCACCGCTGGCCTTGGATCGCTGGCGAACATCTTCTTCGGTGAAGTTGAATTCGGCCGCCGTCGTCCGGCGTACGACAGGACTTCGACGGGATACGGTATGAGAGCTCATAACCGGCGTTTCCTCTCGATCTCGATGCCAATCAACCGATCGAACCTTCCATCTGAAGGTGGATCAGGCGGTTCATTTCAACCGCATATTCCATCGGCAGTTCTTTTACCAGCGGCTCGATGAACCCGGAGACGACCATCGTGATCGCCTCTTCCTCCGACAAACCACGGCTCATCAGGTAGAAGAGCTGCTGTTCCCCAACCTTGCTGACCGAAGCTTCATGACCGACGGAAACATCATCCTCATCGATCTCGATGTAGGGATAGGTATCCGAACGTGAATTCTCATCGAGCAGCAGCGCATCGCACACCACGTTCGACTTCGATCCGTAGGCGTTCTCATGAATCTTCAGCAGGCCACGGTAGGAGGCCCGCCCCCCACCCTGGCTGATCGATTTGGACGTGATCTTGCTCGTTGTATGAGGGGCGACGTGAATGACCTTCCCCCCCGTGTCCTGCTGCTGGCCATCGGCGGCAAAGGCCATCGAGAGAATCTCGCCGCGCGCCCCTTCACCCATCAGGTAGCAGGAAGGGTATTTCATCGTCACCTTGCTGCCGATGTTCGCATCCACCCACTCATGGGAGGCGTTCTCATAGACCATCGCCCGCTGGGTTACCAGGTTGTAGACGTTGGTCGACCAGTTCTGAATCGTGGTGTATCGGCTGCGAGCGCCGGCCTTGACGATGATCTCGATCACCCCGCTGTGGAAGGAGTCCGTGGTGTAGGTCGGGGCCGTACAGCCCTCGACGTAGTGAACATCAGCGCCTTCATCGACGATGATGAGCGTTCGTTCGAACTGACCGATGTTGGCGACATTCAAACGGAAATACGCCTGCAGCGGCAGTTCGACCTTAACTCCCGGCGGTACATAGACGAAGGATCCGCCCGACCATACGGCGCTGTTCAGGGCCGCGAATTTGTTGTCGGTGTAGGGGATGATCGTGCCGAAGTACTCGCGGAAAAGGTCCGGATGCTGCCGCAGGCCTTCCTCGATGCTCAGGAAGATGACGCCCTTCTCTTCGAGGTGCTTCTGCACGCTGTGGTAGACCATCTCCGATTCGTACTGGGCTCCAACCCCCGCCAGGAATTTCTGCTCCGCTTCCGGGATGCCCAGCTTGTTGAAGGTCTCTTTGATCGTGGAGGGCACATCGTCCCACGATCGCCCCTCGGCTTCGGCCGGCTTGACGTAGTAGTAGATTTCATCCAGGTTGAGCTGGCTCAGGTCGCCGCCCCAGGTTGGGATGGGCCGCTGCATGAAGTGTTCGAGAGCTTTCAAGCGGAATTCAAGCATCCACTCCGGCTCGCCCTTAAGCGCTGAAATCTGGCGTACGACATCTTCATCGAGCCCCTTGCGGGTCTTGAAGACCGAAACATCCGGATCGCTGAAGCCGTATTTGTATTGGTCGATGCCCTTCAGGTGTTCGATATCGGAAGGTGTTGCCACAAGCTACCTCCTCGTACCAGCTCAAGCTACCGATTTACCGTTGGATTTCTCCCGCAGCCAATCGTACCCATGCTCCTCGAGGTGTTCGGCCAGTTCAGGCCCTCCCGATTCGGCGATGCGGCCGTCGAGCATGATGTGTACCACGTCGGGTTTGATGTAGTTCAGAATGCGCTGGTAGTGGGTGATGATCAGGGCTCCCATCTGCGGGCCGGCGAGCGTATTCACGCCGTGGGCCACGATGCGGAGTGCATCGATATCGAGGCCTGAATCGGTCTCGTCGAGCACGGCGATCGTCGGTTCGAGCGCGGCCATCTGAAGGATTTCCGCCCGCTTCTTCTCTCCGCCCGAGAAACCGTCGTTCAAGTAGCGCCCGGCAAATTCATGGTCCATCTCGAGTAAATCCATCTTTTCTTTCAACAGCTTGCGGAACTCAGGGATCGAGATGCCCTTGTCATCGGGATTCTGGTCTCGCCGGCGGGCATTGATCGCCGAACGAAGGAAATTGGCGACCGACACGCCCGGAATCGCGACCGGATATTGAAAGGCCAGAAAGAGACCCAGGCGCGAGCGCTCATCCGGAGCCATATTCGTCAGGTCCTCGCCCTTGAAAAGGATCTGGCCCTCGGTGACCTCATACGCCGGGTTGCCCATCAAGACGTTGGCCAGGGTTGACTTCCCGGTCCCATTCGGCCCCATCAGGGCGTGGATTTCTCCCGCGTTCACAACCAGATCGACGCCCTTGAGAATGGGTTGGCCGTCGATCGTGGCGTGTAAATTACGAATTTCCAACGCATCCTTCATGCAGCTTCCTCCATGGATAAACCATGTGCTGCTTCCATCCAGCACACGGTCGAGATTATAGCATGGCCTCCCCCCTTCGTCAATATTTTTGATTAATATAAGAAATATTGTCCGCATAAAGCACTCCCAACAGTGGATAAAAATGATAAATATCTGAAATATTGACAGCTCAATTCCGGGGTGCTATACTCCCGGGTGTATGGCCTCTGAAACGCGAGAAACCATTCTGCGGACCCTGCGTGCCCGCGGGCATTGTACGGTGAAAGAACTGGCCGATGCGGCCGGGATTTCCCCGGTTTCGGTCCGCCACCACCTTTCCAGCCTGCAGGCCGAGGGCCTGATCGAGCTGGAGGAAGTGCGGCATGGCGTCGGCCGGCCGCACCATGTTTTTTCGCTGACAGACGATGCCCACGAGCTCTTCCCGACCCGCTACTTCCGCCTGACCAATCGCCTGCTGGGTGAGATCAAGGAGATCATGCCGGAGAGCGCTGTCGAAGGCCTGCTATTGGGCGTGGCGGACTCGATGGCGAGCGATTACGCCAGCCAGCTGCAGGGTCTGCCGCTCGAACAACGGCTGCAGCGCCTGATCGAGCTGCTGGATGAAGAGGGGTTCAGCGCCGAACTCGAACATCGCGGGGATGCCGTGATGATCCATGAACTGAGCTGCCCCTACTACCAGGTCGGGCAGGCTCATCCCGAAGTGTGCATGATCGACCAGAAGTTCATCGCCCGGGCGCTCTCACTGCCGGTCGAGCGTGTCCACTGCGTGCTGGATGGCGATGCACACTGCGCATTCAGCGTCCCCCTGGAGGGAGCCGTATAAAGCCATGACCGAGTCCACACCGAAAACCCTCTGGCAGGCCGATTCCACCCATCCGGATCTGGCCGAAGCCCTGCGGGAAGGCCTGCGGGAAGTGGTTGATCCGGAGCTGGGTTTGAACATCATCGAGCTCGGCTTGATTCGCGAGGCCACGGTCGAGGATGACAGCCTGAAGATCAACATGATCCTCACCACCCCCTTTTGTCCGTACGGACCGGCGCTGCTCGACATGACCCGCAAGCGGGCGGCCGAGGCGACCGGGAAGGAGATCTCGATCGAACTCGGAATGGAAATGTGGGACCCGAGCATGATGGAAGACGGGGTCGGTGCGGAGTGGGGTTTGTTCTAAATCGTCGAATCGCAGGGCGAAAACGGCGTGCCAACAGGGCACGCTTTTTTTTTGCCGAATTCGACTGGATTCCGGTCAGCCGGGCCAGGCCAGCTTGCGCGGGATCAGATCATCGTTGAGATTTGCAGCGGGGATGGATGCAATCCGGGGATCAAATCGATGGCGATCAGGCGGAGGCGCGCGAGCCGGAGTTCGTATTGCGCCGGTTCCCGAGCAGGCTGATCAGCGAGACAAGTCCGACGATGAATCGCAGCAGCATCCCGATCGAAGTGAGGGCCAGGACGATCGCTGTGCCGAGGATCGCCAGCAGCATCCAGGGAGAAAGCGGCCGCTCGCCCTGATAGGTGACCAGCCGGGCCTTCAAGCTGTGCACGAACTGTGCGCTGGGCTCGACAGGCGTCAGAACTTCCGTGAGGAGGGATTCAATTTGCTTGCGGCTCAATCTTGGACCTGCCATCGTTCGACCTTCACTTGCTCTCACTCGAGCCCGGTTCAGCGGCCTCTCCTGACTCCCGTTGTTTGACCTCTTCTCGCAGCGTACTCAGCGTGCGGTGGTAAAGGCTCTTGATCGCCCCTTCCGTTCGGCCCATCACCTCGCCGATTTCAGCATTCGACATGCGCTCCACGAATTTCAGGATCAACAGCTGCTGCCGGTCATCCGGCAGCGCCCGGACGGCCTCCAGGAGCAGGAACTGCTCCTCGCTGGCGATCGCTTCCGCCTCCGGATGTTCACCCACTTCGCTCACGACGACGTGCTTGTCAAGCGGGATGACCGGCCGTCGGCTTCGGTCACGGTGCCAGTTCGCGACCAGGTTGTGTGCAATCCGGTACAGCCAGGCGGTGAACGGTACGCCCTTATCCTCGAAGTTTCCCACATGGCGCAGCGCTCGCTGAAACACGCGCGCCGTCAGGTCCTCGGCGTCGTGATGGTTTCCCGTCCGGTAATATATGTAGTTGTAAATTCTACGAACGTGCCGCTCGTAGAGCTCGCCGAAGGCTTCCATATCACTGCCGGCAATCTCCGCCAGCGCCAGGTCATCCAGCGTCTCACGCGCCACGCCGGTGACTCCCGCAATCCTTCGAGCTTACAAAATGTAACACCAACGAGGGAAGTTCGTTTCCTTCCATCGTCCGGGTGGCAGAGCTGGGGATGAATGCCATAGACCGCAGTATAGCATGGAAGGGAAGGTGCCTGGCGGCAGATGCTATAATGCGAATTCAATGTCTTTGAAACCGCTGATTGCATTCGACCTCGAAACATCCGGTCTCGATCCGGAACGGGATTCCGTGATCGAGATCGGCGCCGTTCGATTCCGGGGAGACCGGGTGGAAGACGAGTGGACGACGCTCGTCAACCCCGGCCATCCGCTTACGCCGTTCATCACCGAACTGACCGGCATCACCGATGCCATGCTCGCCAGCGCGCCCCGTATCACCTCCGTCCTTGCTGAATTGGAAGGCTTTGTGGGGGATGATCCGATCCTTGGCCACAATGTCTCGTTCGATACCTCCTTCATGCAGGTGCGCGGCCTTTTCCAGTACAACGCTACCATCGACACCTTCGACCTGGCCTCCATCCTGCGCCCGCATGCCGGCCGCTACAGCTTGCAGTCCCTTGCCACGACCCTGCATGTGCCGGTCCGGGAGGCTCATCGCGCGCTGGACGACGCCCACACCACGCGGGCGGTCTTTTTGCGGCTGTATCAGGAGCTGCTCGACAAACCTTTTCCCTTGATCGTGGAGATCGCCCGGCTGGGAGAAGAAATCGAATGGGGCGCGGGATGGGTCTTCGACCAGGCTTACCGGGAGCTGCTCGAGGCGGGAAACACGCGCGCTGCGCCCCCGCTCCAGCTGTTCGAACCGGCCAAGATTTCCGGCATCGAACTGCACCCCGTCGATGAACCAACCCCACTCAACGTGGAAGAGATCGCCGCCGAATTCGAGCCGGGGGGCCCGCTCGCCAAGCATTTCCCGGGGTACGAGAATCGTCCCCAGCAGGTCAGCATGGTGCGGGCGGTCGCGCACGCCCTGTCAGAAAGCGGCCATCTGCTGGTTGAAGCCGGAACCGGCACCGGAAAATCGATGGCGTACCTGGTGCCGGCGTTCCACTGGGCTTCGCAGAACGGCCAGCGGGTCGTGATCTCGACCAACACGCTCAACCTGCAGGACCAGCTCATCCATAAGGACATCCCCGATCTGCAATCGGCCCTGGGAATGGATTTCGAGGCCGGCGTCCTCAAGGGCCGCGCTAACTATCTCTGCCCACGACGTTTCAATGCCCTGCGCAGTCTCGGACCGCGGCAGCCGGAAGAAATGCGCGTGCTGGCCAAGCTGCTGTTCTGGCTGGCAAGCGAAGGTTCCGGTGAGCGAAGCCAGCTCAACCTGCCCCCGGCCGAATCCGCCGTCTGGTCGCGCCTTTCGGCCGAGGGCGAGGACTGCAGCATGGAAACTTGCGCAACCCACGCTGGAGGAACCTGCCCCTACTACAAGGCCCGGCTGGAAGCCGAGCACGCCCATGTCGTGATCGTCAACCACGCCCTCCTGTTGGCCGACATTGCGACCGGGAACCGGGTCGTCCCGGAATATAACTACCTGATCGTGGATGAAGCCCACCACCTCGAATCAGCGACCACGAACGGCTTGAGCTTCCGGGTAACCGAGCCGGAGGTGCTGCGGGTGCTGCGCGATCTCAGCGGCCAGGGCCGCGGCCTGGCCCGCCAGATTCTCGAACTGGCCCGGGGCAACCTGCCCCCGGGTGATGTGGCCGCCGTGGAATCGGCCGTGAACGCCATCAGCGACCGCATCACGCTCTGCACGGAGCACGCTCGTGCATTGTTTACCGCCATGAACCTGATGCTGGAAAACCAGCGCGAGGGAGGACCGGTCGGCACCTACGGGCAGACGGTGCGGGTGATTCCCGCCACCCGCACGCTGCCGGATTGGGAGAAAATCGAAATCGCCTGGGAAGAGCTGCGCAGCCCGCTCGCAACGACAATCGAGATGCTGGGCTCACTGAGCGATTCGCTCGAGACCCTGGCGGAAGCGGGGGTCGAGACCGCCGAAAACCTGTCCGTCGCCGCGCGCATCGCCCGCCGCAGCCTGACGGAAATCTACACCCAGCTCGACCAGATGATCTTCGAGCCCGATACGGGCATGATCTACTGGATCGAGCTGACCGCCGTCGGTGAACGGCTTTCCCTGCATGCCGCCCCGCTCGAGATCGGACCGCTGGTCGAGCGCTACCTGTGGCACGAGAAAGAATCGGTCATCATGACTTCCGCCACGCTCACCACGGCGGGTGAGTTCGATTACATCCGGCGCCGGCTACACGCAGAAGACGCCGACGAACTCGCCGTCGGATCGCCGTTCGATCACGAGACTTCCACCCTGCTCTACCTCTTGAATGATATTCCGGAGCCGCTCCAACGGCAGGCGTATCAAAAAGCGCTCGAGGTCGGATTACGGCAGCTCCTGCTTGCGACCGAAGGCCGTGCGCTGGTGCTGTTTACCTCCAATGCCCACCTTCGCTCCACCGCCAACGCCCTCTCCGAGCCCCTGGCGCGCGCCGGCATCCAGCTCTACGAACAGACCAGCGGGGTCTCCCGTCATGCGCTGCTGGAGGGGTTTAAGACCACCGAGAAATCGGTCCTCATGGGGACGCGCTCGTTCTGGGAAGGCGTCGACGTGCCCGGCGAGGCGCTCTCGGTCCTGGCGATTGCCAAGCTGCCGTTCGACGTCCCCAGCGACCCAATCATCGCCTCACGAGCAGAGACCTACGAACGCCCCTTTGACGAATACACCGTTCCGGAAGCGATCCTGCGCTTCCGCCAGGGCTTTGGGCGCCTGATCCGCACGCGTTCCGATCGCGGCGTCGTGGCGGTCTTCGACCGGCGCATCCTGACCAAGAACTACGGACGCGCCTTCATCGACTCGCTGCCGCGCTGCACCACCCGCTCCGGAAGCCTCGCCGACCTGCCAAAAGCCGCCACGCGCTGGCTGAACCTCTGATCCGCTCCACCACCCGCTCATTGACGGGTTTCGCATGCGCGGAATATAATCGACCCATCTTGGGATTCCCAAAAGCGAGAAGGAAATGAAGCTGTGATTGATGTGAATGAACTCCGCAATGGTGTGACGTTCGAGCACGATGGCTACCTGTTCAAGGTTATTGAATACTCCCACAACAAACCCGGCCGCGGCAAGGCGACCATCCGCACGCGCGTGCGGGACCTGCGCACGGGCTCAATCCTCGAGAAGACATTCATCTCCGGCGATCGCGTGCAGGATGTGCGCCTCGATTACCGGGTGGCTCAGTATCTTTACAAGGACGGTGATTTCTACTATTTCATGGACACCGAATCCTTTGAGCAGCCCGCCCTGACCGAAGAATCACTCGGCGACGCCGTCAACTATTTAACCGAAGGATTGGAAGTCAAACTTACGTTTTACGAGGGAGAAGCACTCGACATCGAGCTGCCCACGGCTGTCGATCTCGAAGTCGTCGAAGCCGAAATGGCCGTCAAGGGAGACACCGCGACCGGCGCCAACAAACAGGTCGTTACCGAGACCGGCCTGAAGGTCCAGGTCCCTCTCTTCGTCGAACAGGGCGACCACATACGCGTGGATACCCGCAACGGCGCATATCTCACTCGCGCCTGATCCCACCCGATCCTGCTCTCATGATTACTCCCGCCGGTACCGAATGTGCCTTCTACTACGAGGACTTCCACCGCGGTCATCAGCAGCAGGAGTGTCGCCTGATCGATCGCACCCCCGGCGGGGGTACGTACACCCCGGACCTTTGCGCTCAATGCCCGGTCCCACGCATTCTCATGGCGAATGCCTGCCCGCATATGGTGCTCGAAGGGCGTGTCGTCTCCGGTTTTCTCGGCCTGCGCCGGCGTGTGCGCGTATCGGCCTACTGCACCAAGTCGCTGGAAGACGTGAAGGAGCCCGAGATCGGCTGCAGCCAATGCCATCGTGACATCCCCGCCTTCAGCATCGGACCGGAGAATGAATGATCCGCACCATCCTGTTCGACCTGGATGATACGCTGCTCGTCAACAAGATGGATCAGTTCCTGCCAGCGTATTTCCAACGGCTGGGAGACCACCTGGCCGACATCGCCCCTCCCGAACGGATGCTGAGCGAACTCGTCGCTGGAACCCAGGCCATGCTCACGAACCTTGACCCGCGCGTGTCGCTCGAGCAGTCGTTTTCCCAGCATTTCTATCCAGCGCTGGGCCTTGAAGAAGCCGAGGTGGCTGACGTCATCGAAGCCTTCTACCGGGAGGAATTTCCCCGCCTGCGATCCCAAACAGAGCCCATCCCCGGCGTACCGGATCTGGTTGATGCGCTCCAGCTCCAGGATTACGAGATCGTCATCGCAACCAATCCGCTGTTCCCGCGCCTGGCGGTCGAAGAGCGCCTGCGCTGGGCGGGATTGCCGCCGGATCGGTTCCATTTCCGCTTGATCACGTCGTACGAACAGTTCCACTTCGCCAAGCCCAATCCGGAGTACTTCGCCGAGATTCTGGCCCGCCTCGGGAGAAAACCGGGAGAGGCCATCATGGTCGGGGATGACCTGGAGCGGGACATCGAGCCCGCCGCATCGCTGGGGTTGGCCGTTTATCACACCGGTCGGCCTGCGCAGCAGAAAGCCCCGATCAACGCATCCCGAGACAGCGGATCCGAAATCGACCGGCGTGCAGCCGGCGCCCTGGACCTCGCCACCGAAGAGGGAACCGGAAAATCCAGTTCAGACCTGCCATCCGGACCCCTGGCGGACCTGCCTTCGATCCTGAAATCCCTCACCGTCAACGAGGTTCTCGAAACAGGTTTTACACCTCGCAATTTACTGGCACGGCTGCGGGCTGCGCTCGCCGCCACGTTGACCTCCTGCTCCGCCCTCCCCTCCACCGCCTGGGTGTCACGCCCGATCGAGGGTGAATGGGCCCCGGTGGAGATCATCGCCCATCTGCGTGACGTCGAACGCGAGGTCAATCTCCCACGCCTGGAAGCCATTCTCTCCCGAATTCAGCCTCATCTGACGGCGTACGATACGGATCGCTGGGCGGAAGAACGAGCATACATTGAGCAAGATGGCCAGACCGTCTTGCAGGAATTCTCCCGGGCTCGCATGAAGCTGATTAACACGCTGGAGGGCATCAAACCGGAAGACTGGAACCGGCCCGCCCGCCATGCGCTGATCGGTCCCACGACCCTGCGGGAACTGATGAAGATCGCGACCGAACACGATTGGCTCCACATGGCTCAGCTGCGCGAAACGCTGGATGCACTGTCCTCGCTCTTACCCGGTTGATTTCATCAACGACAGCAACGCGCCCAGCCTTTTCAACCGCCAGCCGCCTTCGATTGTGTTTTTCTCCAGCCTGGTCCCAGCCTGCACATCAACATAGGGATTCAAAATGGTTACCATCCGTAGTTACAAGGAACAGGATTGGGAGGCGATTTGCCGGGTTCATGACGCCGCAAGGCCCCTGGAGCTCGAAGGATCGTGCGATCCCCGTGCATTTGTGCCGCTGGCGCTGGACCCAGAGGCCGAAGACCTGCGACGTTCACAGGTGCTCATCGCGGAGGAAGATGGAGAGGTGGTCGGTTTTGCAGCCGTTGACGATAACTACCTCTCATTTCTCTACGTCCACCCTGCCCACCAGAGGAAAGGAATCGGCCGGAGAATCCTGCGTGCCTCACTGAAAGTGGCCGCCCGGGATCCGTGGACCATTGTTCTGTCCGGGAATCGACCCGCAATCGGCCTGTATGAAAGTGAGGGCTTCCAGGAGCAGGCAAGATTCGCAAGCGACAACCAGGGCTACCCTGTAACCTGCGTCCGTATGGTTCGACCGGCATAGCAGGACATAGCCCTCGTGATCGGCACTGCTAATTCGTTGAGCAAATCCAGCCCGCCGGCCTGCAAATCCGACGGGATGGAGAGAAACCTCCTATTTGGAGCGCGATAACCCGGCTTGAAATCTGAAGAGAGAAGAACCGTCCAGGACATTTCAACCTGGCCCATCCGGACTGGGTAGAATATTGATAGGATCGCGGGAACTTTTGGAGGCGGAAATGAAACTGACTGGAAAGAAAGTCATCATCCTGGTTGAGAAAGGGTTTGAGGACCTTGAATTCTGGGTGCCCTAT
>JBJYWH010000369.1:3204-5936 GCA_046259355.1 Anaerolineales bacterium | reverse complement strand
TCCCGCCCCAGAGATTCCACAGCTTTGCACGGTAGTTCAAATCAAAGGAGGTCACGGCTCCTGCGGCCTTCGCTGCTTGCATGCCCTCGAGGATCAGTTCGCCGGTCGTTTCGGACAGCGCCGCGAAAATCCCACCGCTATGGAACCAGCGCACCCCCTCCCCAAAGATAGCCCCCCAATCGAAATCACCGGGCTTGAGCATGGCCCCTGCTTCGTTGGCACGGTTGTAGAAAACGACCGGCGCCCGCACGCCAAATCCCCGATCGCTGTACACCGTCGCCATATTCGGTCCGCTCACGCCGTTGTGCTCGAAACGCTTATAAAAAGGACGGACGCCCATCGCCCGCACCCGTTCGGCGATCAGGTCGCCGACCGGGTAATCGACCATCGCGGTCACGATCCCCGTGCGCATGCGAAAGCAGTCCGACAGGTTGGCAGCAACGTTGAATTCGCCACCGCTCACGTGAATATCAACTTGGGATGCTTTTCGAAAGGGAACCGATCCCGGATCCAGCCGGTGGATCAGGGCCCCCAGCGACACGAGATCCATCGAACCCCCTTCCGGTACGTTCAATCCCGATCCCATCATGCCCTCCTTGCTGCGAACAAGCCCTGATCCTGATCGCCGGCGGGAACATCCTATTGCCGTCGATCGATTAGGAGGCGGACGGGCTTTGCTCCCACTCCGTGTGGAAAACACCCTCGCGATCAATCCGCCGGTAGGTGTGTGCTCCGAAGTAATCCCGCTGCGCCTGGGTCAGATTGGCGGGTAATCGCTCCGAACGATAAGCATCGTAGTACGCCAGGGCAGAACTCATGGCCAGGATGGGAATGCCCAATTCGATGGCCTGCTGGAGAAAGTAGCGCCATTCTGATTGCCGCTCTTCGACCGCCACGCGGAAAGCATCGTATAGCAGCAAATTTGCCAGGTCAGCACCCTCCTGGTACGCGGACATAATCTCGCTTAAGAGCCGGGCGCGAATGATGCACCCCGCACGCCATATGCGGGCGATCTCGTGCAGCTGCAGCCCATACTGATATTCTTCCGAAGCAAGCCGCAGCAACCCGAATCCCTGCGCGTACGCGGTGACCTTGGCCGCGTAGAGAGCCTGTTGCGCAGCCGAGACCATCCGCCGATGATCACCCTTGAATTCCGATTGAGGGCCACGCAGTACCTTACTGGCTTCCACACGCTGATCTTTGAGACTGGAGACAATACGGCTTTCGACCGCGGCATTGATGGTCGGGATCGGGGCGCCCACATCGAGGGCGTTCTGGCTGGTCCATTTGCCGGTGCCTTTTTGCTTGGCCTCATCCAGGATCACCTCCACCATCGGCCTGCCGGTCTCCGGGTCCATTCGGGCGAAGATGTCCGCCGTGATCTCGATCAGGTACGACTGGAGTTCGCCCTGGTTCCACTCGGAAAAGATCCTGTGGAGCTCCTGCGCTGGGAGACCCAGTCCGCGTGAGAGCACATCATACACTTCCGCGATAAGCTGCATATCCGCATACTCGATACCGTTATGGACCATTTTCACGTAGTGCCCCGCCCCACCCGGTCCGATATAAGCAACGCACGGCGAACCATCCTCGGCCCTGGCGGCGATGGCCTGAAAGATCGGCGCGAGGTGCTCCCAGGCTTCTCTTGCCCCGCCCGGCATCATGCTCGGACCCCAAAGAGCCCCTTCTTCCCCGCCCGATACCCCACAGCCGATGAAATGGATCCCGGCGTCCTGAAGCACAGCATTCCGGCGTTCGGTATCCTTGAAGAAAGAGTTGCCGCCGTCGATGAGCACATCGCCTGACTCCAGATGCGGCAGGAGATCGGAAATGGCGCTGTCGACCGGGCTGCCGGCTGGCACCATGAGCAGGATTCTGCGCGGCGTACTCAATGAGCCGGCGAGATCGGAAAGCGAGCTGGCTCCATACACCATGGTTGATTCCCCGGCGCCTTCCGTAAGAGCACGGACCTTGTCCGGGTCAAGATCGTATCCGGCAACCGGGGAACCATGGCGTTCGATGTTTTTCGCCAGGTTCTGGCCCATGACCCCCAGGCCGACGACACCGATGTCATATACCATAGCCCTCACTCCTATCCCGCAATCCGCCCTCATTCACGGACGTGGAAAACCAGAACGATGCGCCGCTAGACCCACGATTTGGCCAGCGTGACGGCACGGCTTGCGTCGGGAGCGTATCCATCGGCCCCTATCTCGCGGGCGAATTCTTCGGTGAGCGGAGCTCCCCCCACCATGATCTTCACCTTGTCACGCCATCCCAGATCTTCGATCGCCTCGATGGTCTGCCTCATGCTCTGCATGGTTGTCGTCAGCAAAGCAGACATTCCCACGATATCGGCGTTCTGCTCGCGAAGGGTTTGGGCGAAAACCTCAGGGGGGACATCCGTTCCAAGATCGATGACATTAAAACCCGCGCCTTCCAGCATCATCGCGACCAGGTTCTTGCCGATATCATGCAGGTCGCCCTTTACTGTGCCAAGAACCGCCGTGCCGGCGGGTTCAACCCCGCTCTCAACCAGGTAGGGTCGAAGCAACCCCATCCCGGCCTGCATGGCACGGGCAGCAATCAGCATCTCCGGTACGTAAAACTCGCCTTTCTCAAATCGGTCACCCACTTCCGACATGGCCGAAACCAGGCCTTTTTGAAGGATGTCCTCCACAGCAACACCCTGGTCCAACGCTTTCTGGACCAGCGCTGTAGTCTGGTCGCTC
>JBJYWH010000369.1:0-3104 GCA_046259355.1 Anaerolineales bacterium | reverse complement strand
CGAGCCCGATCCTCACATGCAAAGCATGCCGCCGTCGACCGGGACAATGGCGCCGCTCATATAGTTGGCAGCGTCTGATGCCAGGAACAGCAGGGGACCACAGAGGTCCTCCGGTGTTCCCCACCGCCCAGCCGGAATTCGCGCCAGAATGCGCTCATAGCGCACCGGATCGGCTTTCACCCCGGCAGTCATCTTGGTGTCCATATATCCGGGTGCGATGGCGTTGATGTTGACTCCACGCCGGGTCCACTCGTTGGCAAAAGCCTTCGTGATTTGCGCGACACCCGCCTTGCTCGCAGCATAGGCCGGGATCGTCAGGCCACCATTGAAGCTCTGCATCGAGGCGATGTTGATGATCTTGCCGTGGCCCTGCTTGATCATCACACGACCGGCCAGCTGGCAGAGCTCAAAGACAGACGTGAGGTTCACCTCGAGCACTTCGTCCCAATCCTCCAGCGGGAACACCTCCGCGGGATGGCGGCGTTGAATTCCCTGTGCGTTGACCAGAATATCGAGCGCTCCGAGGATCTCCAGCGCCTTCTCGAATCCCCGCACCAGGTCAGCCCGGTCGCAGAGGTCAGCATGGACGCCGTGAACGGCTGGCGAGCCCGGAACGGTCAAGTTCCGCACAAATTCATCCAATGATTGCGAGACATCGATGACGGCGATCTCGACCTCGGCATCCCGCAGCGCGGCAACCATCGATCGGCCGAGATCGCCGGCCCCTCCGGCCACGATGCCCTTGCGTCCCTTCAAATTGAAATATTCCATCGCGAAAACTCCAGGGTTATCCCTTACGTCTCAATACTGTTCCATCATGGTTTTCGTGTTCTGCGACCATGTCGCCGCCGCCGCCTCGTCATCCGGGCGGGGAAGGATCTCCGCCGATAAGAACCCGTCGTAGCCAACTTCCTCCAGGGCTTGCCAGAGCAACCGGAAATCGGTGTGCCCCATGCCCGGCGCACAGCGATTGCTGTCGACCCAATGGACGTGCCAGAGCCGGTCTCCTGCCGCGTGAACCGCTTCAGTCATCGATGACTCTTCGATGTTCATATGGAAGGTATCCAGAAGCACGCCGATGCCCTCCTCGCCAACCTCATCCAAGAAGTACACTGTTTCCGCAACGGTGTTGAGGAAATTCGTTTCGTAGCGGTTGATCGGTTCGATGGTGAGCCTGACTCCATGCTCTACCGCGAACCTGGCCAACTCGCGGCTGGCCTCGACCGCGATTTGATAGCATTGCTCCCGGGTTTCGGACGAAGAATCATCAAGCCGGCCGCGAATGCTCCCGAGCACGACCGATGCCCCCAGGCGCCTGGCGAATAGAATATGGCTCTTTATGCGCTCTCGAACACGCTGCTGCACTTCAGGATTCGGGTCCGCCAGACTCAAGCCGTCCTGGAAGTAGCTCTGACCCGTACCAATTGAGGGGACCTCCAGCGATAAGCGGGAGAGGTCTGCCAATACCTTCTCCTGCGCAATCTGATCTGAATCCCGCAGGTTGAGCTCCAGCCCATCGAAACCCAATCGGTAGGCGGATTCCATCGCGCCCGATAAGGAGCCGCAGTAAAGCAGGGGGGCGAATTTCGCTTTGTCGGGTGAAGTGGCCAAACAGCGCTTGAACATGGTTCGATGCATTCTCCTCGCATTAAACTCGCATGGCTATCCGGAGCGTTGATCCAGCACCTCGATCTTCCGCAGCCGGCTTTCGTGCCGGCCGCCGGCGTAGTCTGTTTTCAACCAGAGATCGACCAGCTCGCAAGCATGGGGCAGGCTCACCACCCAGGCGCCCAACGCCAGTACGTTGGCGTCATTATGCTCACGGCTCCGTGAGACGGTGAACGCATCATGGCAGAGTGCGGCCCGGACGCCGCGAACCTTATTCGACGCGATCGACATCCCAATCCCGGTGCCGCAGATGACGATCCCGAGATCCACCTCGCCGGCCACCACGGCTGTTCCGACCTTCTCGGCGAAATCTGGATAGTCGTTCATCTCGCTCGAGAACGCCCCGACATCCATGACCTCGTGGCCCAACGCCTGCAGATGATCGACCAATCCCTTTTTTAGATCAATCCCGACCCAATCGGCGCCAATCGCAAGTTTCATATGCCTGCCTCGTTGGAATGTTGAATGCCTTCAAGCCTTTGAGCAGAATAGTATGCCGCCTGATCAAGACGGATGAAGGTGGGATGGTAGTCTTCGATGACCCCTTCCAATGCCCTTTGATACGAATCAACTCTTTCTTCTGAGATCTCTCCCGAACCCGGATCCTGCAGGTCGTACGGGTGCGTATCAAGCAGTACGAACGCCTCTTCCCGGTTCCCTTCGATGGCAGCTTCGACCCGATCGCGTTCGAGCCATGGCAGGCATGTCACCGGAATATGGGTCAGCGGTCCCTCGCGGCTCGTGGTCTCGAGCCAATTGTCGGCACCATGCCGCCAGGGCAGTGCAGGAAGGGGAATCCTGCGATTGTCAGTGCAGACGGCCCGGGGATCTCCCTCCTCCAACGCCCTCCATGAGTTGGGCATGCCCTCCACTTTCACCATCCGCGCCCACCAGACCAGCTCCGGCCGAACATCACTGACGATCGAATACCCGAGATCTATCGCCGCCCGGTAGGACGGTTCGCTCTGCATGGCACATCCATTGCGGTGTGCTGTCAGGAAGCGTGCGGGCTCGATATCTTCGGAGGACAGGCATGTCATCAGCCGACTGCGCGATCGCTGCATGAGGGGGAAGATGTCTTCATACGATTCCGCAAAATACGTATCGAGGTGATCGTGAACCCCGATGCATTCGCCGCTGTGAGCGAGATCCAGCAGAAGGTCCGGGTGCTTCTCGGTCCATTCGAAATCCAGCTCATTGATCATCCAGCTCGTCTTCCCTCGTAAGCCAAGCCTGGCGTGGACCTCTCGCATCACGCGCACCCCCGCTTTCTGTTGGGCGGGCGTACCGACCCTCAAATCTCCATCCACCGTCACCAGGAAGAAAACCGTCTCGGCCATTTTGAATCATGCCTCAATCGGGTAGGAACCGTAGGTATGGGCTGCATCGAGCATGGCGTACAGGTTCTCGAGTGGAACGGCATCATGGATCGAATT
>JBJYWH010000368.1:7495-11251 GCA_046259355.1 Anaerolineales bacterium | reverse complement strand
CGAACCTCCGAGCTCAATGACCAGCTCAACCACCTCGTCGGCAATCTTTCGCATTTGCTCTAGGCCGCTCGCCGTCTTCAAATTGATCATCGGCCGCAGATGCAAGCAGCCAGCGGATGCGTGTGCGTACCACTCTCCAAACGTATCATGCCCTGCCAGGATGGTCTCGACCCGCTCGACGTATTCGCTCAGCCGGTCGACCGGTACAGCGACGTCCTCAATGAAGGTAATCGGCTTGGTGTCGCCCGGGACCGATAACAGCAGACCCAGCCCGACCTTGCGTACCGCCCAGAGATCGTCCTGGAGCTCCTTTTCGGCCAGGAGCTGACCCTTTTTCATCGCGCCAGCCCGGGCAATGGCTTCATGGCGTGTTCTGCCGGAATATTCGATGACCAGCAGGGCTTCCGGTATCTCCGCCAGGAAGCTCATCTTTCGGGCATAGGCTGGAATTTCCCTTGCGCGGCTGAGCAGGGTTCGCGGCAGCAGCTCGACGGCGTCTGGATTGGTCTCCAGGGCCGGCAGTGTTTCATCAGTAGCGGCCTGAATCGAGTTGCAGGGGATGATAACGAGAACGGTATGTATCGGCCGAGGCACAATTTGCAGAGTGGCGTTTCGCAAGATTGCCAGCGTACCTTCCGATGCGCAGAGAAGCGGCGTGAGATTAAGCCCTGATGTTGGTGGATAACGATTTTCGGGTGCATACCACGCCGGTGGCTGTCCGGGGGTGAAGCCCGTCAGATAGTTCAGGCTGTAACCTGAAGCACGGCGCCACGTGCGCGGCCAGTGCTTCTCAACTGCCTCCCGTGCCGACACCTGCAGGGTACGCGCCAGCCTGTAGATCTCACCTTCCCGTGAGGTAGACATGGCTTTGAGTTGGATTGTATTCTCGTCATAAGGCTCGAAATGTGCTTGCGACCCATCGCTGAGCACCACGTCCGCCGCGAGCAGATGATCGATCGTCAGCCCGAACCGGATCGAATGCGCTCCGGTCGCATTATTCCCGATCATACCTCCCACCGTCGCGCGGTCGGCGGATGCGGGGTCGGGTCCGATCATCCAGCCGGAGGGAGCCAGGCGACGATTTAGTTCGGCAAGCACGAGACCGGGCTGCACCGTGACAACCTGAGCCTCGCGATCAACGTCCAAAATTCCATGCATGTGCCGCGTGAAGTCGACAACCAGGCCATAACCCAATGTTTGGCCAGCCATGCTTGTTCCGGACCCCCGAGGAATTACCGGGACGCCGTACTTTGAACAGATCTCGACAATGGCATTCACTTCATCGGGGTGCTCGGGAAGCGCCACCCCCAGGGGTTCAATGGCAAAATTCGATGCATCAGTGCTGTACAGTACGCGAGTATACGGGTCGAAGTGGACCTTACCCTGCAGCGCGCCCGCAAGCTCGCGCTGCAATTCCTCCTGCCGACCGGTCCGATTGGATGTGCTCATACGAATAAGCGGGGAGATGATGTGGGTTGCGGACTACTCGTCTTCGATGCCATCATCCTGATCCCCAGTGAGTTCTCCTGCCGTTGACGGGGATTGGTAGGGAATGAATTCAGGCAGCAACCTTTTCGGAAGCCGACCCTGTATTTCGATTCGATCCTGCTCATATTCAACGTGTTCAACCTCCCCGAGGTCATGAAAAAGACTGATCAACCGGCCATCCTGATAGGGAATATGAAGACTGACCTCAGCCATCGACTCATACAGCTCCTGCTCCAGGACAGACAGCAGCGTGTCCAATCCATCACCTTTCCTTGCAGAAATCGGTACTGCGCGTTCATACGCGTCGACCTGTTCAAAGACAGATGCCGTATCCCGAAGCCGATCCACCTTGTTGAGTGCAGAGACAATCGGGATATCTCCAGCGCCAATTTCCTGCAGCGTTTCGACCACAGCCTCGGCCTGCGCCTGGGCATTGGGATGGGTGATATCGATCACATGCAGCAGCAAATCCGCTTCCAGGATCTCCTCCAGCGTGGCGCGGAATGCGGCTACCAGTGTGGTTGGGAGCTTCTGAATAAAGCCCACAGTGTCGGTCAGGAGGACGGGTTTTCCTCCCGTAAGTTCGACCCTTCGGGTTGTCGGATCGAGAGTCGCGAACAGCTCGTTTGCGACATACACATCGGCACCGGAAAGGCGGTTGAGTAGTGTGGATTTCCCGGCATTGGTATACCCTACAAGGGCTACGGTCGGAATGGCGGCCCGCTTTCGTTTCGAGCGGTATCGAGAGCGATGCGCTCGGACTTTTTCAAGCTCCTCTTTCAGATTCGAGATCCTGCGACGAATCTCGCGCCGATCGACCTCAAGCTGAGTCTCGCCCGGGCCACGCAAGCCAACACCACCTACCCCTCCGGCGCGGCCACCGCCACCGCCAGCCTGTCGGGCGAGGTGCGACCAGGCCCGGGTGAGTCGTGGAAGCCGATATTCATACTGAGCCAGCTCGACCTGCAGCGCGCCCTCACGGGTGTTGGCGTGCTGCGCGAAAATATCCAGGATCAGCGCGGTCCGGTCCACCACCTGGACATTATCACCGAAGATTTCCTCCAACTCCCTCTGGTGGCGAGGGTTGAGTTCATCATCAAACAGGACAACGTCTGCGGCGAGCTCTTCGACGAGATTTTTGATTTCTTCTACCTTACCGGATCCAAGGTAGGTCTTCGGATTTGGTCTGTCGAGATTTTGGGTGGCCTGCCCGATAACATCCAAACCGGCTGTTGCGGCTAAAAGCTTCAATTCCGTCAGCGAATCATCCACCGAAAGCAGATTTTCCTGTTCTGGATAGGTGACACCAACCATGAACGCTCGCTCTCGGGGGAGTCTTGTTGGAAGAGGGTTCTTTTTCATTGAATGTCTGACCTGTGTAATCCAAGCAAGCGGGCCGTAAGATCGTCGGGAGGCACCTTGTTGAAGGGGATCATCAGGTGGAATGTGCTGCCGGGATGCTTGCGGTCGTCGAAGCCGGATGATGATACCCAGATTGCACCGCCATGGGCTTCCAGGATGCCTCGCGCCAGATGCAGACCCAGGCGCGGACGCGCCTCCGCATCACGGCTGGTGCCGTCGCTGAGCAGCGAGCTGAACGGGTCAAAGATTTTTGTTTGATCCTTCGGATCAATACCGGGGCCCATATCCTTGATGGTGATCTCGAGAAAACCCGATAGTTCACGCCCGCGAACCGTGATGGTTCCGTTCTTCCTGGTATAACGCAGCGCATTATCGACCACGTGCAGGATCGCCTGCCGCGTACGATCAGAATCGATGAAGATCGGTTCATCGAATTCTGGAACCCGATAAATACGCAGGGACAATGAGCGGCTTTTCAGCTTGGGCTGGACTTCTTGACGTACGCTTTCGAGAAGTTCCCGAATTTTGACCGCCTTATACTGCAGCGATATCATCTGGTTGTCGATCATGGCCACATCGATCAGATCATCGATGAGATCCCGCATCTTCGCTGCTCCACCAGCCATTCCATCGAGCCAGGAGTTCAACGTGGAACCCTGATCGATCTGCTCTCGAAGCAGCTCCATATACCCTTCGATTAGCGTTAACGGAGTTCGCAGTTCTTGCGTCGCCACGGTGATGAATCGTGAGCGCGATTCGTTCAGGTTGTCCAGCGCTTGATTCAGCTTTTGCTGCTTTTCGGAGGCCATGTCCAGCTGCAGCCTGCTTTCTCGATAGGCCGCATACATCACCATTCGAAAGAAAACGGGCTCCAGCTGCTGGAGCAGCTCAAGCGTTTCCGCATCC
>JBJYWH010000368.1:0-7485 GCA_046259355.1 Anaerolineales bacterium | reverse complement strand
TGCCCCCTGAAATGTGTGCAGAAGACTTACCAGGCTGAGATCGACATAGGTATCAAAATCCACCTTCTCCTGCCCGAACCGCATCGCCTGAAGCCATTGATCCACGAAAGTTTCAAACGGATGCCAATCGTTCGTGAGCAGGACATCATTGAGCGAAAGAAAGAATCGCTCCAGGATGGCTTGATCGACTTTACGGTGTACAGGGTCGCGCTCAAGAATATCGAGAACGAGGTTGGACCAAACCCCGTTCAATCTTTTTAAGTAGTCAAATGCAATGGTCATCGATCCTGACCTGTCGAAGGAATGGGCTGTCGTTCAGGTAGTTTACACGTAAATATGATCGCCTGCCGAGTTCAAGGGGCTTGCGCTTCCACCCACAGCTGCAGGGTCCTTCCGACCTGGAAGAGGCTGTCGGCGCTGATTTGATCGATCGTATCCCGCGTTGTATGCCAGGCCGGGTATTCGATGTCAATAATATCCACCGCCGGAATGCCGCGCTGCGCGAATGGAAGATGGTCGTCAATAATGGCATGCCTGGTTTCCGCAATAAATCCAGAAAAACCCTGCTTGCGTGCTATTGACCATATCTCGTCGGCGAGTGCCGGGTCGGAATTCTTCTCGATGTAAAGCTGAAGGTCTTTATCACCGACCATATCCACGATGATGACCGCAGCAGGGGGTTTCTCCATGTGTGCGGCCATGAAGCGTGCCCCTTCACTCCAGTCCCAACCATCCAGATGGCCCTGGTCCTCGCCATCAAAAAACACCAGTGCGATATCGTTATTCAACGGCTTTGGATCGATGACGCGGGCGAGTTCGATCAGGATCGCTACACCGGAGGCGCCATCATTTGCGCCGGGTACAGGTTCGAATGGCTGAGCAGGATCGGAATCGGCCAGGCGACGGGTATCGTAATGTGCTCCAAGCAAAATATATGACGATGAGGCCTGCTCTTCACGCGGCCACGCGATGATGTTGCACAGCTCGGTCCCCTGTTTGTCAAAACACTCGATCTGGGGATGCCATCCACGATCCTTCAGGCTTCTGACGATCCACTCGCGCGTTTTCTCGTGCCCCTCGCTGGCTGGAAATCGCGGTCCAAATCCAACCTGCTTCTCGACCTCGTGAAAGGCGCGATCACCGTCAAAGACTTCACCTCCACGGAATTCCGCCGGTTGACAGGAGGAGAAAAACACCATGACGATAGCGAGCATCGCATGGATTCGTATAGCCTTTTTATTTTTCCCGGCAATGTAAAAAGCTGATTGAAATATCATATGTGGCTATGCGCAACTCATAAATATTGTAAATAAGCCGAAATCGAATCGTGTGACCGCCGCGCATGCGCCGCGGCCCGCTCGCGACGCGAGCGGATTGGTGGACCCTCAAGCGGAGGCAGCAGGCCGATGTTCGCCTTCATCGGTTGAAATCCCGTCGGAGCCGCATGGCTGATGTAGTGCAGCAGGGATCCCAGCATCGTTTCCGTGGGAAGGGCTCTCAACTCCTTGCCGGCTGCGTAGCGAGCTGCATTCCTGCCGGCAAATGCACCGGTCGCTATATTTCCAAGATAGCCCTCTACGCCAGTGATTTGACCCGCGAAGAAGAGCTCCGAACGCTCCCTGTGCTGCAGCGTGGGCTGGAGTATGCAAGGGGCGTTGATGAAAGTGTTCCGATGCATCTGGCCGTACCGTACGAACCGTGCATTCGCCAGACCCGGGATCATCCGAAAGATCCGCCGCTGTTCCGAGATGGTGAGATTGGTCTGGAAACCCACCAGGTTGTACAGTGTGCCGGCGAGATCGTCCTGGCGGAGCTGGAGTACGGCATACGGACGGTGTCCGGTGCGCGGGTCAGGCAGGCCAACCGGACGCATGGGTCCAAACGCGAGCGACTGCTGGCCTCGTTCGGCAATGACCTCCACCGGCAGGCAGCTTTCAAAGAAGACATCCGCCCCTGCGCGTACGCCCCTCGGGATACCGGCTTCAAAGGAGCGCAGGGGAATACGGTCGGCTGCGAGAAGTTCTTCGACGAACCGGTCGTACTCCGCCCGGGTGAATGGGCAATTGACGTAGTCGCCCGATTCTTCATCTCCACGCCCGTATCGAGAAGCACGGTAAGCAATGCCCATGTCGATGCTTTCTGCCTCGACGATGGGCGACAGTGCATCGTAAAAATATAGGTGATCACCTCCAGTAATCGCTTTTAAACTGTCACTGAATGACGGTGAAGTCAGTGGGCCGGTGGCCACAATCGTCAGTCCATCCGGAATCGCGATCATCTCCTCCCGAAGGATTTTTACATTTGGGTGCTGTTCTACCCGGCGGGTTACGGCCGCTGAGAACGCCATGCGGTCCACAGCCAATGCGCCACCGGCCGGAACCGCATTCTCCTCCGCCAGCGGAACCAGCAAGGAACCCAGCATACGAAGCTCGTTCATCAGTATTCCCGAGGCCCGATCCGGAAGCTTGGATCCTAGCGAATTCGAACAGACCAGCTCCGCCAGGTCGCCTCCAGTATGGGCTCCGGTTTCCACGCCGGGCCGCATCTCGAATAGCATCACCTCGAGCCCATGCTCGGCAGCCTGCCAGGCGGCTTCGCTTCCTGCCAGCCCCCCACCCACGATCGTCACCTGCTTTTTCATGCCGCCGATTCTAACATGCCGAATATGCAAAAACATGGCATACTTCTTGCAACTTGATTGCTCGTACCCTTTGATCATTGTATACTCAGCTGCGAGGCGAGCCATGTATCAAGTTCAAGATCAATCTATCCGCCCTCTGACCACCGCCCACCTGGCGCAGACGATGAGCCTGCTGGTCCTGTCCAACCAGGAGCTTCGCGACCGTGTGCTGGCCGAGATCTCGTCCAATCCAGCCCTGGAACTGCTCGAAGAACGCGTTTGCCCAGGCTGCCATCGGACGCTGAAAGGCAGCGCTCAATGTCCAGTCTGCAGCCGTGGCAACCAGGATGGCGAACCGATCGTATTCCTTTCTCCGCGGGAATCCATCCGCCCCTCCCGGCGCAACGCCATTGACGAACAGCCGATCGACCGCGAACCGGCTGCACCGGAAGACCTCAGCCTGCATGTCATGCAGCAGCTGGCCGCCGACCTGCGTCCGGAAGACCGGAGCCTGGCGCTTTATATTCTTGCCAGCCTGGATGATGACGGTTTCCTCGTCGATCATCCCGCTATGATCGCGCAAGCTACCCGCACGCCGTTTCCCCGCGTGCAGCGGGTGCTGGCATTGATCTCCACGGCCGATCCTGTCGGACTCGCAACAGAAGGTCCCAAACAAGCCTTGCTGGTCCAGCTTTCTCAGTACCCTGAAGACGATCCCCTGGCCATGCTTGCGCGCAGTATGCTGACACAAACTTTCAGCGAACTCGGCCGTCGTGAGTACGATAAAATCGCCCAGGAGCTCGACACAAGCGTTCGCCAGATCCACGCTGCAACAGCATTTATTCAGGAAAATCTCAATCCTTATCCGGCCCGTGCCTACTGGGGGTCGGGACGCGAGGCTGCCCAGGGGGATCCGAACGTCTACCATACCCCCGACATCATGATTTCAAGATCGCCGGCCGATCCATTCGGTCCGCTCATGGTCGAGATTTTCTCGGCTATCTCCGGCTGGCTGCGCGTGAACCCTCTCTTCAAACAGGCGATGGAGCTAAAAGACGGTGAAAAAAGTGAAGAGTGGTCAGAGCACCTGGAGAAGGCCAACCTGTTCGTAAAGTGCATCCAGCAGCGCAACAACACCATGCGCAAACTCATGGAGCTGCTTGTTACCTCCCAGCGAGACTTTATCCTCGATGGCCCTCGCCACCTTGTCCCGATGACGCGCGCCCAGCTGGCTGACGAGATCGGCGTCCACGAATCCACCATCTCTCGTGCCGTCGCCAACAAATCGGTCGCCCTGCCGAATGGAAAGATCATTCCGCTGGCGAAGTTCTTCGATCGCAGCCTTTCCGTGCGCGACCAGATCAAGGAAATCGTCGAAAACGAGCAGAAGCCGCTCACCGACGACGAGATCGCCTCGATACTTCGTGAGGACGGGGTGAAAATTGCTAGGCGGACTGTCGCCAAGTACAGAGCCATTGAGGGCATCCTGCCCGCCCGTTTGCGCGGAACCAACAAGCTATCCCAGGCCGCATAGGATCAGGTCATTGACCAAGGACACTTCGCCCACCAACCCGATCGCCCGTTTCTTTAAAACCGATCCCTATCGTGAGCTGTTTTATACCCTCGCCGACACCTTTGAGAGCACCGTGCTGGTCATCTCCGGCACGGAGCCTCGTTTAATCACCTGCAACCACCAGTTCCTGCTCCTGACCGGATATGCACGCAAGGACCTCGAAAGCATGGCGCCCTCGGAACTGTTTCCTGGAGAAGCCGGTCATCTGGCGCTTGAACAGATCGCCGGGTGCTGGAATGTGTCCGAATGCCATCTGGAAGAAGTGCCCTTTCAAACACGTTCCGGTGATATCATCCCGATCGATCTGGATGCCTACCCGATTGTGCCGGGTAAGACTGCAATCTTGATCATCGCCCAACCTTCCCTGCAGCGGATCGCAGCCACAGCGCACCAACAGGGTGAGGCTGAGCGACTGCATGCCCTGCTTCGCATCACGGATCGCATTCTCGAAGAGGGCGAACCCGCTCTCCCAACCGTACTTTCCTATGCCCGCGAGATGCTTCATGCTGCATATGTGGCGATCTACCGGCTCTCCCCCTCCTCACCGGACTACATGCTACTCGGGACGCTGCCGCCCGAATTTCCTGAATTCCTTCCCTCAGCCGCCCTGGGGACATTGCCGAAGACCACTGCCTGGGCTCTGGGTCAGCGGCCTGAAATTGAACTGCAGAAAGCTGCCCGTGCAGCCGAGATTGCACACCTGCGCTCGGCTTTGATCGGAGAACCCGACGCCTGGATCGGGCTGCTAGTCGTCGGCTGGGATGAACCCGACAAGCTTCCAGCCGAGGCTGGCGGATTGCTGGAGATGATTGCCAACCTGTGTCACATGGCGATCCACCTGAGTTTGCTGCGCTCCTCGGAGGATCAACGGGGACGGACGATCTCGCAGCTTGAGGCCGAAATCACCAGCCAATTTGAGGCCGTCGGGGACACTTTGATCGTGGTCAACCAGGATTTGCAGGTCCTGCGCTCGAATTCGTCGCTCACACGTTTGCTTGGCTTCCGTCCGGCTGAAATCGAGGGACGCCCGATACAGGATATCCTGGTCGGCCCCGAAGACGTGACCGCGACCCTGCTCGACGCACTGGGACATCAGCGTGACGCAGAACGCTCTCGACTGATCCTTCATCACCGCGATGGCACTCCCCTGCCGGTCCACCTACATGCCGTGCCGCTCAAAGTGCCGGAGGGCGAGCAGTTGGTCATCGCGCTCAAGGATCAATCCGAGCAGCAGGCGATCGAGGACCAAACCGAAATCCTCGCCCAGCGTGCGCTTCTCGGCGAGGTTACGGCGATATTCGCTCACGAAGTCCGGAATCCCATCAATAACATTTCTACCGGAGTTCAACTGGCTGCCTCCAGACTGGGAAAGGAACACCCGCTCTACGAATCCCTCGAGCGAGTCCGGGCAGAATGTGTCCGGCTCGATCAGCTGATGAGCGATGTGCTATTCTTTGCCCGGCCGCTGGAATTAAAAATGGAAGCGCTCGACCTGGCAGACTTGATGCACCGCATCCTCGCACGCTGGGCCCCGCGCTTCAACCAGTCGGATGTCCGCTGCCATACATCCTTTCAACCCGATCTTCCGTCCGCATCCGCCGACCCGCGCACCCTCGAGCGGGTGATCGTCAACTTGATCAGCAATGCCCTGGAAGCGATGACGGAAGGCGGCACGTTGTCGATTGCCCTGAACCGCGCTGGCAGCGACCCCGAAGGTATGCTTGAATTGAAAGTCGCGGATACGGGACCTGGCATCCCTGCGGATAAAATCGACCGGATCTTTGATCCTTTCTTTACCACGAAGAAGGATGGTACTGGTCTGGGCCTTGCCATCAGCCGTCGTATCCTCACGGCCCATAAGGGGACGATCCAGGTCGAGAGCTTTCCCGATGCCGGGACTGTGTTTACAATCCACTTGCCCAGAGCATAGTTTTCTGTAGGAGTCGGAATGTCTGCAACCGTGCTGATTGTCGATGATGAAGCTCCCGCTCGCTCGTTCATCAGCGAAGCGCTGACCGATGGCGGGTACGAAGCCATCGAAGCCGGCACCCTTGCCGAAGCAAATGAAGCCATCGACACCGCTGCGGCCGACATCGTGCTGCTCGACGTGATGCTGCCCGATGGCTCCGGGCTTTCACTGCTGGACCGCCTGGCGCTGGAAAACCCGCGCCCTCCCGTCATTCTGATCACCGCCTTCGGTGAAGTCGATACCGCCGTAGAAGCCATGAAAAAAGGCGCACAGGATTTTCTTCAAAAACCACTCGACCTGGAACGCCTGCTGCAGGCCGTTGAAAGATCCTCCGAGGTTGTCGCCCTCCGACGCGAGCTGGACCTGTTGAGGCGCTCTTCCACCAGCGAGACCGAAATGATCGTCGGTGACTCGCCTGGAATGAAACGCATCATGCACGAGGTGGAACGGGCTGCCGCCGCCTCGGTATCCGTGTTGATCACAGGCGAGACCGGAACCGGCAAGGAAGTTCTCGCCCGCACCATTCACAGTATTGGACCGCGCGCCGATAAGCCCTTCATCCCGATCAACTGCGCCGCGCTGCCGGACACCATGATCGAATCCGAACTGTTTGGACATGAAGCGGGAGCATTCACCGGGGCGCAGAAGAAGAAACCGGGATTGATCGAAATCGCCGATGGAGGCATCCTTTTCCTGGATGAAATCTCCTCGACCAAGCAGGAAATGCAGGCAAAATTGCTGCGGGTGCTCGATGAGCATAAATTCAGGCGTGTTGGTGGCGTGAAAGAAATCGCCGTCGATGTGCAGATTCTTGCCGCCAGCAACCGCGACCTGCCCGCAATGATCAAGGAGGGTACCTTCCGGGAAGATCTGTACTACCGCCTGAAAGTCGTAGACCTGCATCTTCCACCGCTCCGTGATCGCATCAATGACATTCCAGCCCTGGCAGGCAGTTTTATTCGACAAATCAACCTGCGTGTCGGCGGAACGATCGACGGTATTACCCCGCGTGCCATCGAAGCCCTCAAGAAGCATTCCTGGCCAGGGAACATTCGCGAACTGCGCCATGTCATCGAGCGGGCCGTCCTCTTCTGCGATGAAGAGATGATCGATCTCGCTCATCTCTCTACCGATATCCAGGCTCTAGCCAAGAAGAAGTAACGCACTGGCACGTTACTTGCACCTATCGCCTCCAGACGCATGTCCTGGAGGCGATCATGATTCCTCTCACTTTTAATGACGTTCAACTGCTGCTCGCGGCTGCCCTGTTCGTCCTGGGTTTCCTGCTGGGGGAAGACGGGCTGAAGATGTCGAAACGGAAGC
>JBJYWH010000367.1:0-12771 GCA_046259355.1 Anaerolineales bacterium | reverse complement strand
GTCAGGGCTCCGGTGCGGGCCAACGCGACGAGCGTATCGGCAAAGCCATAGAGTTCTTCACGCATCCGGGAGGCGGAGAGCACAGCCAGCTGCTGATCGCGTTCAAGTACCAGGTTGGTGGCCGCCTGCCGATATCCTCGGTAGGTGAACAGGACAACGCCTGCCAGGCCCAGTGAAATGGCACACATGATCCAGAAGACGGCGCTGCGGTACCAGACTTTTCCCAGCATCCTGGAGAGCATTTAGCGCCTCCCTGCCTGGGACTGCTCGAGATCGATCCGGGCCGAAACCTCAATCATGCGGTCCACCGGTTCCAGGCCCAGGCTGAAGATTTGCTGCCAGGCTTCACGTGCCAGCTGGCGGGCTTCGGTCTGTTTGTGGAAGATTTCCGCCGTCACCGAATAGCCTTCCAGCTGGCCCTGAGCGAATACGCTCAGGTCCATCTCACGCGATGCCGTTGGATAAGCACGCCGGACGTGCCCGATCCATTCCTCGATCAGCGATTCACGCGCCGGCTGCAGCAGGTGCGTGCGGGACATCGCCCGGCCGTATTCCTTGCTCACCAGGAACTTGAGCAATTCCCAGGCTGCCTCGGGCGAACGCGTACCGGCGTAGATCCCGAAGCCATCGGTCGTCGCCAGCGTCGCCCGCCGAGCGGGCCCAGCCGGGAGCGGCGCAACGCCCACCCTGAAATCCGCCCCCTCGAGAATGTCCTTTATCGCCCAGGAACCATCCTCGACCATCGCCACCTGGCCGTGTATGAAAGCCTGGCGCGTTTCCTGATTCTTCACGTCAAGTGGGCTGGCCATGGTGTGATCATCCCACATCCGATCGTACAGCCAGCGCATGGCTTGCATCGCTTCCGGGCGCGCCATCCAGCTCAAGCTCGGATTGGACGGGTCGACAAAATGCCCACCCCAGGCATTGACATGGACCTGAATCCGCTCCCAGGCAATGTCGAACATCCCTCCCCAGAGATCGACCTGGCCATCGCCATCGCGATCCTTCGTCAGAAGCTGCATCGCCCGGCGGTAGTCTTCATGATCCCAGCTCGAATCGGGGTAGAAGACTCCGTACTCGTCGAAAAGATCCTTGTTGTAGAAAAGTGCCAGTGCACCGTGGTATTTGGGCAAAGCGTACTGCAGCCCCTCGTAGGTGAAGAGCGCCCGATACTGCGCCGGATCCCAATCGGCGATGACCTCCTGGTCGAGATCGGCTTCGACGAACGGCCGCAGATCCAGCAAATATCCTTGCTGAGCCCAGCCCGGAAAGAAATCGCAGCATCCTGCGAGAACATCCGGTGCGGTCCCGGCCTGCATATCGGCGACCATGGCCTGATCGAGATTCTCTGGATCAGGGGTGTAGTACACCTGGATTTTGGGATTGCTGGAATGGAACTTTCCGAGCATTTCCTGCGCCATGCCCGGAAACCAGTCAGTACGCCAATCCTGATAGACCAGCTGCACCCCTTCGGCTCCACCAAACCGACCGTCCTGGGAACCGGGGGAACAAGCCGCCAGCAAGCCGGCGGTGGTCGTCCCCATCAACCCCAGGAATGCCCGGCGAGAAATCGATTTTGAATCGGACGAACGCCGGGGTAAATGCTGGATAAAGGGTACGTGAGGGCCCGCTCGGTCAAATCGTTCTGATGGCATGGACTACGCTCCACGGGGTTTCGCACATCGCTGGATATCCAAACCATGGGCGGATTTCGGACAGTGCAAGAGTGATGACGAGGAAAATACCGAACCTTTCAGCAACAATTCAATCGTCCCGGAACCGGGTGTAGACAGCAGCTTGATATGGCCAGGTGTAGTCCGCAGACGTTGTGGTATGAACAATTGAAATCAGGATTATTTTCATCTACTTTCAATTAATTATCAAGGGTGAATTCCCGAACCCGCTGATCGAGAACGGAAATCCTCATGCAGGCACTGGATCAAGCCGATGTGAAGTCAGATCAGGAAGGTTCCCGCGGGCATGCATGACCTCTTTCACTGCACGAGCAACAGGCATCAGGATATGATTTCCATGGCGCAGATTCCTGAGATCATTCATGCTGCCGTAGGGTGTGAAAAATCACACCGGGCAAAATTGATTTCGAGAAAGGAAGGACCTTATGTTCGGATCCGTTCTGGTAGCTTATGCAACCAAATACGGCGCGACGGCTGAAATTGCCGTGCGCATTGCAGATACGCTGAGGCAGGCCGGGCTGGCCGTGGACTTAAAACCTGTCGAGGATGTCGGTGAACTTTCACCCTATGCCGCCTTCGTGCTCGGCAGCGCGGTGTACGCCGGCCAATGGCGTTCCCAAGCCGCTCATTTTCTGGAGTCGCGCGAGCAAGAGCTTGCCGGCCATCCCCTCTGGCTCTTCTCCAGCGGGCCCACCGGCGAAGGCGACCCGGTCGAATTGATGCAGGGCTGGCGGTTTCCGGAGACGCTGCAGCCGGTAGCCGACCGCCTGCGGCCGCGGGCGATCGCCTTCTTCCATGGTGCGCTCGACCCCGACAAGCTGAACTTCGCCGAGAAGCTGATCATCAAGGGTATAAAAGCCCCGACCGGAGACTTCCGGGATTGGCAGGCGATTGAGCGCTGGGCAAATGCGATCGTGTCTGAACTGAAAGCCTGACCCCAAACGCGCCACGGAAGAAGACCTCGCGGGTAGGGTGGCGCAATCCATGGCGGGTTTGGATCATGGGGTTGGAAGGATCATATACGATACCAGCCGCCGCTTGCGGTCCGGCCTGGGCTCATGGTGCAGAGCCGCCTCGATCGCATCCCAGAATTTCTTGTTCATTTGCTGTAATTCCTCATCAGACAATTCAAGCACGACCTTGCTGAAATCCAGGCCATCCGCCATCACGTCGGGGTGCTCAGCCGATGTGCTGTTCAGGTAGCGTTGAAAATCGGCGATGAAGGTCGAGAGGATCAGGGTGAAGGTCTGCAGCATCTCTGCCTTGGATAGCTCGCTCAAATCTTCCGGCGACAGGCTGGCCCCGGCGACGGCATAGACACGCTCGATAGTCCCCCGAACTGGATTCTCGGCCACAACCCGCAGCACGCCACCTTCCACCAGCGTGTTTAAATGCCGGTAGAGAGTTGCTGGCGGGATGTCCGGCATCGCTTCGGACAGCTGCTTGGCTGTCCATTGACCACCGGAGATCTCGACCACAATACGCATGCGTACCGGATGAAGCAAGAGCTCAGCCTTTGATTTCGACATGGTACTGAAGTCCTTTTCCACTATATCGTTTCATATAATATTATCATAATTGATAATATTATTTACATCGAGATTATTCTCAGCAAGGATACGGCAGAATGCCACCTGGATCAAGAAGTCCGTTCTCAAGAAAGGAAGCACCCATGCAGACACACGATGATGTCCAGGCGCAGATTCCCCTCCCGCACTTCGATCACCTCAAGCTTCGCGATCCCGTCAACCAGGTCGAATTGGTCATCGTACCCGCCGAAACCTGCGCAGTGGCGATTCGGTCCTCCGATACGATACGGGAACGCATACGATGCCGAGTCCGAGAGGGAATCCTGGAGATCACGCTGGCTGGAAATCTCGTGCAGCGAATCCAGGACGCTCTCACGACCAGCCTGACGAGAGAGACCGTTCGTTTGGAGGTCTCGGCACCCGGGCTGCGCTCGATCGATGTTCTCGGCTGGATCGCAGTGGACACGAGGGCCTGCGGCGCCCAGCAGCCGCGAGTGATTCGCGGCGGGCCTATTGGCAAACGGACGCCATTCCCACCCTGGAATTGAACGCTTACGCCTGGGCGATCGTCCGGCGTGTTGTACCGGCCGATCGCCAGGATGATCTGCCCTCCCCGCGCAGGCCGAAATCCCCACAACCTGGGCTGCAGATGTCCATCGAACACTCCGAGTTTCGCGCCTGCTACGAGCAGCTCGCGCCGGGCCGGACCGAGTTCTGCGCACCAACATTGATGTCTACTGCGGACGCAGCCCGATTCACAGAATCTGACCGGATGCCCGCAACCCTCGGCACTGACAATGGACAAATAGACCTACTCTGGCTATGCTTCCAGGCGGCGACCATAGGAAGCTCTCCGGGTGCCATTCTCAAAGGGAGAGTGTGAACGATGAGCGAACCGCTGCAGATCGAATTCCGGGGCCGGATTGGCGTGATCACCATGTGCCGCGGGGTGACAAACGCCATCCATCCCAACCTGATTTCCGGCCTGGAGGCCGCCCTTGACCAAATCGAATCCGAATCGGATGTGCGCGGGATTGTGCTTACAGGGGGTGAGAAGTTCTTCTCGATCGGCTTTGACCTGCCCTACCTGCTCACGCTGCCCGAGCCCGAATTCGCATCCTTCTACCGCAGCTTCAACCAGTTCTGCCTGAAGCTTTTCCGCTTCCGGCTGCCGGTCGTCGCCGCCCTGGGAGGGCATGCCACCGCCGGCGGCTGCATCCTGGCCCTGTGCTGCGATTACCGCCTGATCACCGAGGGGCGCAAGCTGATCGGATTGAACGAGGTGAAACTCGGCCTGCCCGTGCCCTTCCCGGCCGACCGCATGCTGCATGCGTTGATCGGCACACGCCACGCCCGGCAAGTGCTCGAAAGAGGAAGTTTCTATGAGCCGCCCGCCGCACTCGACCTCGGGCTTGTCGACCGTATCCATTCCCGGCAGGATCTGCTGCCCGAGGCGTTGACAATCGCTGAAACCCTGGCCGCGATGCCGGGCGAGGCCTACAGCCTGATCAAATCCAGCCGGGTGGAGCCCACCGCGCAGGCGATCGCGGCCGGCCTGGCAGAACATGAGAAAACCTTCATCCGCTGCTGGTCTTCCTCCACCGCCCAGCCGCTCCTGTTTGACGCCGCCACGAAATTCTAAGACTGGTTTTTCGGCGAGCTGCTGCAGGATGGAAAAATCCCTCATCACTTAAGGTTGTCTTAAACTCCTGATTGCTCTTCGACACATGCCGATCCCCTATAATGCCCTGGTGACATTTCGCCAAAGGAGGTTTTTTTATGTCGTTGGAACAAGTTGTGGTTTGGGTGATCGTGGGCGGCATTGCGGGGGTTCTCGCGGATGCGTTTATCACCGGAATTCGAGTCGACCTGATCGGCGCCATCATCGTCGGTATCCTCGGCGCTTTCATCGGCGGCTGGATTTTCGGACTGCTGGGGATCGCCATCGGCAGCGGCATTTTGAGCGACATCATCGTCTCATTTATCGGAGCGGTCGTACTGCTGCTCATACTGCGCTCCCTGAGACGGCTCTAACCGCATCGATCAGCATGGATGAGGGAGGTATTATTCGGGTAAAATAACTCCACTTTCTTGGGTGGAGGCATTATGCATAACCCGAAGATCCTGATCCTTGCCAGCCTGATTGCCCTGCTTGCAGCCGGCTGTGCTTCGGTAAGCGAACCGGCCGCTCCTTCGGCAACGTCCGAGCGATCCACACCGTCATCGGCTGCACCGACCAACGGTGTGGATGCCGGCCGGTATGTGAACGCAGAGGCCGGAATCAGCCTGGCCCTGCCTGAAGGCTGGACGGCGGCGGGCCCATTTTCGGTCGCCGTCGGGGATACGTCCTACAACCTATACGTCCTCGGCCGCGAGCCCTCTCTCGAGGGAGGGCCGGGTGCCAGCCGCTTGATCGTCGCCGCCGATGAAAAACTGAGCATCGACGCATTCATCGCGTCGCAATGCTCCACTTGCCCGCCAGTGGAAATTACCGGATCCACGGTGAACGGCATCCCCATCCAGCGGGCTATCATCGGTGGAGGAGGTGTGCCATTCCAGGTGGAATGGATCTTCCTCGAGAACGACGGCCGGCTGGTCGGGCTCTCCATCCATGACCCCCAGACGCTGGAACCCTTGATGGACGTATCGGCGACTCTACTCCTGGAATAACATCGCCGCCTCCGCCATCAATCAGCGCCCGCGGCTCGAAATACTGCCTGCGATAGGCAAGGCTCTTGGGGCAACCAGGGGCATCATCCCATGCCAGAGCGGTCTTGGGGATTGATCTTTTCCCGGCGATTGAAAGTACTCCTTATAGACCAGCGGTCCTGCCATTTCGCTTGCAAGGGAGGGAAGATCATGCGTCTCGGTTCGAGCACCAAGATATGGATCGTTCCCATCCTCATGCTCGCAGGTTGTACAACGTCACCATCCCCGGGCCGATCGCATAATCTTGCTCCGGATGAACTCGCACCCTCACAAACCGCGGTCATGGCTGCCCCCGATCCAACCGGAATAAGCACGCCAACAGCGTCACCAGATTTCGATCTCGCATCCTTGCCAGAAGGAATCTGGACTGAGATATCCAACATGCCATTTCCTGTCTCCGAAATATCCGGAGCCTTGCTTGATGGCAAGTTCTACGTTGCCGGCGGCTTGCTTGAGGGCGTCATCACCACCGACCTGCTCCAGATTTACGATGTGGAAACCAACCAGTGGGCGCTTGGCGCCGAAATGCCGCGTGGTCGCAATCACCACGTCACAGCCGCGCTGGACGGACAGGTATACTTTCTCGAAGGCACGGAAAGCTTGATGCCCCCGCCATATACCCGTTACCGTACCGGTTATATTTATTCGGTTGCGGATAACACGTGGAGTCGAACGGCACCAGCACCAGCCAACCGTGTCGCAGCCTCTGCAGTTGTGCTCGATGATTCAATTTATGTTGTAGGGGGCATGCTATTCGATCCTTCCGCCGCAGGTGAACCAGCGGCACGAGCAGCCCAACGCTACACCCCGGCACAGGATGCCTGGGACCAGCTCGCCACCGTCCCCAAGGAACTCGAACACAGCGTCGCCACCACGCTGAATGGCGCGATCTATCTCACTGGTGGTCGTGAGCCTCAACCATCCGCTGGCGTATACCGCTACGATCCGCTCGAAGATGCGTGGACAGAGGTCACTCCCATGAACGAGCCTCGCTCCGCGCACGTTGCCCTTGTGCTGCATGGGAAGATCTATGCTTGCGGCGGAGAACGGTTCCTCCCGGAAACCGGCGCCGAGGCCATCAAGAGCTGTGAAATCTACGACCCAACATCAGACAGCTGGTCATATGGTCCAGAGCTGCCAATGGGCATCCACGGTCTCACCGGTTTTGTCTATAGAGATACCCTATACCTGGTTGGCGGATCTGACACTCCAAACGACGTGGACAACTACGGGCGGGTCTTGATCTGGCGCCCAGAACATTAGATTTAACATCCCCGTTTGAGGAAGCCGGAACATCTGCCTAGGTGGTATCCGCCACTGTCGATTACACGCATTTTCCATCAAATTCAGACAGAAAAATAAATAACGGGTAGAGCGATCGTCAAGATGATAATGTCTCGCAAATCGTGGGACGTGAGTTCGATCATCGGTTGATGAGAGCGAGGAGATCACAGATGTGATGGGAAAGCCAAACCAAATCCAGCAAGACCTGTTAGCACTCCTGGAGCACATTTAAACCTACCCGGGGGACTCACACGGCAATGCACAATCATGCCTGCGCTGACGCATGCAGCCAGCCAGAGATGGAATCGCCCCGCGAGGAGTGAGCAGGGTATGGTTTTGTCCGGGATCTGCAGTGGGCCGCGCCAGAAAGCCTGGTGCTGATCGGCGAGGATGGCCGGCGCTGGGCCTATAGCCGGGAAACAGGGCTGTCAGAATCCCGGCCCTGAACCCCGCGCTTCACCATTTCGCGCCATCCCCTCCTGAAATGCGGTACACTTGGTGCTTCGCACCGGCCGCCGCGAAGCGGAGCCGCTGCGCACCAGAGGAGCAGCAAGTGACCGACCACCAACTCGAACGGACGCTGGTTCACGAAGCACCCAACGGAAAAATTGGATACTGGATCAGCCGGCTGTGGATGCGCGCACGCGGTTGGAGCGTGGAGAACCGTTTGCCACCCGGCGGCAAATTCGTTCTCATCGGCGCACCCCATACGAGCAACTGGGATTTCATCTTCATGCTTGCCGCCGCGAACATCATGCGGGTTAAGATTTCCTGGATGGGCAAGCACACACTTTTCAAGTGGCCGTTCGGTACGCTTTTCCGCAAACTCGGCGGCATCCCCATTAACCGGCTTGCCCCACAGGGAGCAGTCGCTCAGATGGTGAGTCGCTTCGAACAAGCCGAAGAGTTGCTTCTGGCAGTGGCTCCCTCCGGCACACGTAAACGTGTTGATCACTGGAAATCCGGTTTTTATCGGATTGCGCTGCAGGCAGGTGTTCCGATCGCATGCGGCTACCTGGATTATGCCGCCCGCCGCGCCGGCATCGGCCTGGTCTTCTCCCCGAGCGGCAATATGAAATCCGACATGGATCGCATCCGCTCCTTCTACCAGGACAAACGCGGACGTTATCCCGCACTGGAGTCATCCATCCGGCTGCGCGACGAACCCGCGGTATGAGCCTCTCCTAACTTCCACCCCACGTTCACCTTCAACCCGCTGGATTGCCCACAGGGGCAGCTCTATGACCACCGCCCCATTGAACCGCTGGGCCGCTCTCCCCTATCGTGCAACCATCCAGATTGCACGGGAGGGCGACAGCGGAGGATCATGGGCAGAACATCAAGGCCTTTCAGCACGCCTTGTATGATTTCAACCGGGGAGGACCATCCTGGCGATAAAGGATGAGGAAAAGCAGCGCGAGGAAGCGCGCAAGAAGGCAGTCGAATATGTTATCAAGCAATTCAAGGAGGGCGTTCCAAAGGAGACGATCATCACCCGCCTGACCCAGAACGGGGCTGGCACTGAGGCAGCGCGCTCATTTGTGGAGTCGATTCACGGCCAGCTGGTGAGGGAAGCGGACAAGGAAAACTTCTCCACCAGTGCACTGGTCATCGCGCTCGTCGCGGCCTTTGTCGCTGCGATCATCGGCGGTGCAATCTGGGGCGGTATCGTAATCCTGACCAACTACGAGATCGGTTTCATGGCGACGGGCATCGGCCTGCTCTGCGGTTTTGCCGTGACTTTCTTCACCGAGAAGAAAGGCACTCCGCTGCAAATTATCGCCGTATTTGCCGCCCTGGCCGGCATCCTGGTTGGCAAGTACCTTACCTTTTTTTCCGTGTTGAAGGACATCCTTGCGAGCGAATTCGGGGCGGCCGCGGCGAGCCAGGTTGGCATCTTTTCCAGCGACGTGGTGTCATTCTTCTTTGAATCCTTTGGCGATCTGCTCTCCTTTTACGACCTGCTCTGGGTCGCGCTCGCGATTCTCGCGGCGTGGAGCATCCCACGCGCCGTCGGGGCGAGGAAAATGAAACTCGGCGCAGCCTGACCTGCCCCTGTGACGGAAAAACGAAGCCACCGGCGCCCGTGAAGTCCACGGGCGCCGGTGATTCCAATCGGCGTGGATCAATCCCTCCGCGCCTCGGCATTGGTTATACTCTACATACTCAACCCGTCATAGCAGGAGAGATGGCATGAAAATCGGATTGCAGATCCCACGTTTCAACTGGCCCGGCCACCCGGCTACGATCGCGTCCAGGCTGACCGAGATCGCTGAAGCAGCCGAACATGCCGGATTCTACAGCCTGTGGGTAATGGACCACTATTACCAAATTGCACCCGGTCTGGGCCAGGCCGATGACCCGATGCTGGAAGGTTACAGTGTGCTGAACTTTCTCGCCGGCCGCACAGCAAAGGTCCGGCTGGGGACTCTCGTCAGCGGAGTGATTTACCGGGAACCCGCCTACCTGGTGAAAACCGTGACCGCCCTGGATGTGCTGTCCGGAGGCAGGGCCTACTTCGGTGTCGGTGCGGCTTGGTACGAACAGGAAGCTCGCGGCATGGGTTTCCCTTTTCCGCCGGTCAAGGAACGCTTCGAACGCCTGGAGGAAACCCTCCAGATCGCCCGCCAGATGTGGGCCGGCGACCGATCCGCTTATGAAGGAAACCATTACCAGCTCGCGCAGCCGATCAACAGCCCGCAGCCCATCAGCCAGCCTCACCCGCCGATCATGATCGGCGGCATGGGAGAAAAGAAAACGTTGCGATTTGTGGCGGAGTATGCCGACGCTTGTAACCTCTTCCTGCGCGCCGGGCTGGACACTTTGCGGCACAAGATCGATGTGCTCCATGCGCACTGCGACAATGTTGGTCGTGATTTCAGCGAGATGGAGCTGACCACACTTGGCACAGTCCACCTGGCCCCGGGGGAGATGACCGGAGACGATGTTATCGCAACCTGCCGTGACCTGGCCGGCCTGGGCATCTCGCATGCGATCTTCAACATGCCTAATCCACACGAAATCAAACCGCTCGAGATCTTCGGGGAGGAGATCATCCCGATGGTGGCTGCATTGTAATCTACCGCTTTCCGGCCGTGACGGGTGATGACATTGCCGGCCAGGGATGCAGGCTTTGGCAACGAACATCCCGCTCAGCGAGGGTGTTTTCATCTACTCCTGCAACAAGATTTACGCGCCGACTCAACGGACTGTGAGTATGCTAGCACCTGCTGAGCGCATGGGATCCTGCAGGGAGGCTGTCCGGCAGGGCTCAATCAAGAGGTAAAAATGAACAAGCGCATGCTGTCCGTCGCGATACTGCTTGCTACATGCTTGTTGTCAGGCTGTTCTCGCGCCGCCGCGCCCACCGTCGAGAAACCGTCTGATACGCCCCTAACTGCTGCAACATCAGCCAGCATGGCGGCGAATCCAACATCGACCCCGGCCCCCACCGTCACACCGGACCTGCCCTGGCTCGCAACCCCGGTCGCCGAGTCCCCGGCGGCGGGCATCTGCGCCAGCTTCGATGAACAGGTTGTCAGAATTCAAATCCTTCCTGACATTCCGGATCCTCGCTGCGTGCAGGTTCGAGGGGAGCAGCTGCTGAGCATCCGTAACGGCACGCAGGACAGCATCGAAGTCGGATTGGGCCCTTTCTCCGCTCAGCTTGCTCCGGGGCAGGAATACTTCATCGGCCGGCCCTTTGAATCGTATCTCGCTCCTGGCGTCCACGTGGTGAACGTCAAACCCTGTTGTGGAGGCGAGATCGTGTACGGGATTAACCTCGGCCGCTAGCATTCGTCCTGCCGAGATAGTTCCAGTGCACGGCACGGCACTGCCACGTTCCGGTCTTCCCATCGGCTTTCGTCGTTCGGACGGACAACCTTCGGCGACAGGGAGTGGGCAGGTCGCACATCAGCGGCGGATCCTCTGCGGTTATTCAAGTGTACGGTCCGGCCGACCGTACCATTCCGCTCGAAAACACCACCTTTGAGAAGAAGCGCTCCAGGATCGAGTGGCGGCGGCCGCGTATCGAAGCATGAAATCTCCCGGATTCACCGCCGGCAGCAGGGATTCGAACCTTCAGTAAAGCGGGTCTTTGCCGGGATCCATCGAATAATTCAGGTCGGGATCGAATCCATCGCGGCACCGGACGGGCTACAGAGGCAGATCGAGTCTCCTTGGCCATCCTCAACGCTCATGAGTGGCAGGGCGTGGTTTGCACGCCGATTCAACCTGGTTTACACTTCGCTTCACATCTCTACCAGGGGGCATACTCTCCATGGAAGCGCATATCCGGCCACCCAGTCTGAGCGTCCAAAGCCGCCGATGAAAGACACCGATTTATCCCACCCGCCCAGGCTGCAAGGCATGCGCGCCTTCTATGTTCTGTGGAGTGGGCAGTTCGTCTCGATCTTCGGATCCGCGATGACGTCCTTCGCCATCACGCTTTGGGCGTGGGATTTCTCCCAGTCGGCAACAACTCTGGTGCTCGTCGGCCTGGCTTCCCTCCTGCCGCGCACGCTTCTCAGCCCCTTCGCCGGCACGCTGGTCGATCGCTGGAACCGCAAGCTGGTGATGGCGCTCTCCGATTCGGGCGCAGCCATCGCCACCGCGTTCCTTCTGATTCTTTTCGCGAATGGTCGAACTCAGCTCTGGCACCTGTACCTGGCCGGTTTCCTGGTCGGAGGCTCGGGAGCCTTTCAATATCCGGCCACGGTCTCGGTCATCACGACCATGGTTTCGAAAGAGCAGCTATCCCGCGCCAACAGCCTGCGTTCGCTAATCGGCTCGGCTTCCAGCGTGGGGGCGCCACTGCTGGCCGGCGGATTGATCGCCGTGATCGGGATCAACGGAATCCTGGTAATCGATCTGGTCACGTTCTTCCTGGCCCTGGCCGCGCTTCTCATCATCCACATCCCTCAGCCTGCCCCGACGGAAGCGGGCGAGACCGGTCGCGGATCCTTCTGGCAGGAGACGATTAATGGCTTGAATTACATCCTGGCTCGTGCCAGCCTGGTGTCGATCTTCTTGCTCTTCATGGCTTCCAACATTTCGGCCGGCTTTGTCACACCGATGATCAACCCGCTCGTTCTGGCGCGGAGCGGAAATGACGCCGCTGTCCTGGGCCTGGTTCGCTCGGCCGGTTCGATCGGCTTCGTCGCCGGGGGCTTGCTGATGACCGTATGGAAAGGCCCCCGCCGCCGCATGAACGGCGTGGCCCTGGGCTTCATCATGGAAGGGCTGCTGGGCGCCCTCGTGCTGGGTCTCGGGCGGAATGCACCGGCATGGATGATCGGCTTCTTCATGGCTGGCGTGGCAATCACCGTGGTCAATACGCTCTACATCGCCATTCTTCAAGCCAAAATCGCACCTGACCTGCAGGGGCGGATCTTTGGAATCGAGTACCTGATCACGACTGCTTCCTTCCCCATCGGACAGTTGATCGCCGGATTCCTCGGTGACAATTGGCTTGAACCGGCCATGCGAGCCCCCGGCGGCCTGGCGAACGCCTTCGACTGGCTGGTGGGCACAGGCCCCGGGGCAGGTTTCGG
>JBJYWH010000366.1:35647-44774 GCA_046259355.1 Anaerolineales bacterium | reverse complement strand
AGCCCTGGGGCAGGTGATCCGCGCGGTGCCGGAGGACATCCCGGTCATTCTTGATGCCAAGCGGGGTGATATCGCCTCGACCGCGAGGGCGTATGCGCAATCGGCATACTCAATGCTGGGAGCCGATGCGATTACGCTCAGCCCGTACCTCGGCCGGGATTCGATCCAGCCCTTCACCGAGAATCCCGAGAAGGGAGTCTTCCTGCTCTGCAGGACATCCAACCCCGGGGCAAATGATCTGCAATCCTTGAAAGTCCTCGGAGGTGGGGAGCTGTATCAGGTTGTCTGCCGCCTGGCGCAAACGTGGAATGAGAATGACAACGTCGGGCTGGTTATGGGCGCGACAGATCCTAAGGCGCTGGCCAGGATTCGAAGCGAGGCCCCGCATCTCTGGCTGCTTGCACCGGGAATCGGTGCCCAGGGGGGTGACCTCGAAGCGGCGCTGGCGGCCGGCCTGCGAGATGATGGAAGCGGGATGATCGTTCCGGTCTCGCGCGCGATTGCGGCTTCCGGCAACCCCCGGACCGCGGCGAGCGAATTGAGGGGTGCCATCAACGCATGCCGCCCACCGCAGCGGGCTGATCTCCGGCATGGGTTTAATGCGCAGGGCGCGCTGGCGGATGCGCTGCTCGCGGCTGGGTGCGTAAAGTTCGGTGCGTTCACCTTGAAATCCGGTATCTCATCACCGATCTACTTCGATCTGAGGCGGTTGGTATCGCATCCAGGGCTGCTGGAGCAGGTCGCGCGCGCATACCTGCCACTGCTCGAACCCCTGAACTTCGACCGGCTCGGAGCCCTGCCGTATGCCGCGCTGCCCATCGCGACCGCGATCTCCCTGGCCAGCGGCTGGCCGATGGTCTACCCGCGCAAGGAGGTCAAGGACTATGGAACGCAGGCGCAGGTGGAGGGAGAATTCAAGGACGGCGAGAAGGTCGTGTTGATCGATGATTTGGCGACGACCGGTGGCTCGAAATTTGAAGCGATCGAGCGCCTGGAGGCTGTCGGCTTGCAGGTGGAGGATGTGGTGGTCCTGATCGACCGCGAGGGGGGTGCACGGGAGGAGTTGGCGCAGCGCGGCGTACGGCTGCAAGCTGTGTTCCAGCTTGGTGCGATCATCGATCGCTGGGAGCGGTCGGGCATGATCTCGATCGAGGACGGCGCCGCGGTACGGCAGTTCCTGGCCCGTGATCCCCGAGCGTGAAGCCACTTTGTGGGACGTGGAGGGATGCCGATCTCAATGCTGACCGGTGCGGATGATGACTGTGCAAGCCGCTGATCACCGCCAGAGCGTGCTTCAGGCGCTCTTCGTAACCTTACTGTGGTCCAGTTCGTGGGTGCTGATCAAATGGGGATTGGTCGACATGCATCCGCTGACGTTCGTCGCCTTCCGATACACGCTGGCGGCGCTTTTGATGCTGTCCTGGCTGGTCTACCGGTATCGCGGGAAGAGGCTGTCCATCGCACGCTCGATGCGAACACGCCTGGTCCTGCTCGGCATCTTCTACTATGCCCTGGCGCAAGGGGCGCTTTTTGTTGCCCTGGATTACCTGCCGGCAGTAACCGTCAACCTGGTGCTGAGCTTTACATCAATTCTGGTGGGGCTGGCCGCCGTGCCCACGCTGGGCGAACGATTTACAGCGGGTCAGTTGGGTGGTGTCGCCCTGGCGTTGGGCGGGGCGTGTCTCTACTTCTTCTCCAGCACGTCGGACGGAGTTGAAGGAAGCTGGATTGGCTTTACGGCGGCCATAATCGGTTTGCTCTCGAATGCCACGGCGACGCTCCTCAGCCGGTCGGTAAACCGGGAGGGAACGCTCGATCCGGGGGGTGTCACCGCGATCAGCATGAGCCTTGGGGCCGCGCTCATGCTGGCAGTTGCCATCCCGGTGGGCGGATTGCCAGCCTTGAGCCTGAAGAACTGGCTCTTCATCATCTGGCTGGCGGTGGTGAATACGGCTTTCGCCTTCACGCTCTGGAACCGGACACTGCGAACGTTGAGCGCGCTCGAGTCCAGCATGATCAACAGCAGCATGATGATCCAGATCCCGATCCTGGCTCTGATCTTTCTTGGTGAACACCTGCATGGGTTTCAGGTATTGGGCCTGCTGCTGGCAGCGGGCGGAATCTACCTCGTTCAACGCTGGCGCCGTCCTGAAGCCACTGAACTGGCGCTCCAACCCGATCTATGAGTCTCTACCCCCGCGTGGTGCGGCCGCTGCTGTTCCAGCTCGACCCCGAGCGAGTTCACAAGCTGACGCTGACTGCGCTCGAGATCGCCGGTGCCATCCCTGGCATGGGCGGCTGGCTGCGGGGAATCTATGCGGGGCCACCCCGTCCGGTCAGCGTCCTGGGCCTGAACTTTTCCAACCCGCTGGGGCTGGCCGCGGGATACGATAAAGATGGTCGAGCGCTGGAAGGGCTGTCCTGCCTGGGTTTTGGCCATCTGGAAGTGGGAACAGTCACGCCTGAACCGCAGGCTGGCAACCCCCGGCCGCGCATCTTCCGCCTGCCTGCTGACCAGGCCTTGATCAACAGGATGGGGTTTCCCAATGCCGGTTCGAAAGCGCTCCGAGAACGGCTGCAGCGCTTTTCCGGACGGTCAATCATCCTGGGCGTGAACATCGGCAAGGGAATGGAAACGCCGCTGGAAGAGGCAGCCTCTGACTACGTGCGCTTGTTCGACGACTTTTATGACCTCGCCGATTACCTGGCAGTGAACGTGTCTTCGCCCAATACCGTCGGGCTGCGGAGGCTCCAGGGACGCGCATCGCTCCACCAGCTCCTGGAAGCGCTGGCTGGCGCCCGCCAGGTGAAGATGGACTCGGGGGGCAGGTATAGGCCGCTGCTGGTGAAGCTGGCACCCGATCTCAGCCCCGGGGAACTGGAAGATGCACTCGAAGAAATCACCGCCCATGGTTTTGATGGCGTAATTGTGGCGAACACGACTATTGCGCGCGGTGATTTACTCGATCCACACCGCATGGAAGGCGGGGGCTTGAGTGGTGCGCCGCTGCGAGCGCGCACGACGGACATGATACGCGATGTACACCGGCTGACATCCGGGAGCCTGCCGATCATCGGCGTGGGAGGCGTATTCCGAGTCGAGGATGTGAAGGAGAAACTGGACGCGGGAGCCAGCCTGGTTCAGCTCTATTCCGGCCTGGTCTACCGGGGCCCGGGCCTGGTCAAGTCCATTCTCGAGGCGCTCTAAGCAGACGGAGGTCGAACCACACTTCAAGGCAGGACGGGGACAGAACCCGTTCAAGGGCCCGGGATTGCCGCCGGGCGAGAAAATGTATCATATAGAAGAGGGCTGACTGGGGGTGGGCATCAGTCTGGCCAGGGGGCAGCCATGAGACCGGAAAACCGTATTTCGTTAAGGACTCACCTAGCCGCGGCCGCGGTGCTGCTGCTGATGGCTGCGTTGTTCTTCTTTTTTCTCCAGCCGAAGCGTCCGCTCCATCCTCAAGCCGATACTGCAGAGCCTGTATATGGTTCGGCCGCAGTCTACTTCAGCCAGCCGGGCACCCTGCAATCGCGGTCTCTGCGCGGCGGACCGGATGCCGCGTTGGCTGCAGCGATTGAGGCTGCTCGCTACTCCGTCGACATGGCTGTATACCGCCTGGATCTCTGGAGCATTCGTGATGCGTTGATCACGGCTGCGAAGCGGGGAGTGCGGGTGCGGCTGGTGGTGGAGGGAGACCATGCCTCGGCACCGGAGGTTGATGCGATCCGCCGGGCGGGGATTGACGTTGCAGCGGATGAGCGGGAACCGCTCATGCATCACAAGTTTGTTGTGATCGACCTGTACGAGGTATGGACCGGTTCGATGAATTTCACCTTGAACGGCGCGTACCGGAACAACAACAACCTGATACGGATCCAATCCCGCCCATTGGCCGAAGCCTACTTGAGAGAGTTTGAAGAGCTCTTCCTTTCACGGAGGTTCGGAGCGTTATCGGCTCCGGATCCGATCCCGGAGAAAATTGAAATCGAAGACGGCTGGCTGATAGCATACTTTTCGCCGGATTCCGATGTGGCGGGCGCGATCGACCCATGGCTCGCTGCGGCACGGGAGGAAATCGATCTGCTGGCGTTCAATTTCACCAGCGATTTGTTGGGTGACCGCCTGATCGAGCGAATCAACGCCGGTGTCCAAGTCGCCGGCGTACTGGAGGCTTCCCAGGCGGAGAACAGCGGAAGCGAGTATGAGCGCCTGCGGGAAGCGGGCGCTGATTTACGCCTTGACCGAAATCCGAATGACATGCACCATAAGGTGATCATCATCGATGGCGAACTGGTCATCACCGGATCCTACAATTTCAGCCGGGCCGCCCAGGAAGAGAATGACGAAAACCTGCTCTTGATCTATCAGCCTGACATCGCCGGCCAATACTTGATAGAATTCGGCGACCTGTATGAGGCGGCCAGACCGCGCTGATCAACGTGGAGGAGGACAGGCATGCGTGATGAGAAGAAATTCTTCATTGGCCGAAGCTACGACCTGAAAGGCGGGAAGCTCGGTAGCGATGATATCCATTACGATCCCGGCGACCTGACAACCCATGGCGTCGTGATCGGCATGACCGGTTCGGGAAAGACGGGTCTCTGCGTCGATATTCTGGAGGAAGCGGCGCTGCAAGGCCTGCCGGCCCTGATCGTCGATCCCAAGGGTGATATCGCCAACCTGCTGCTGCACTTTCCGAATCTGGCGCCGGCCGATTTCCAACCGTGGGTCGACCCGGATGAGGCGCGGCGCTCGGGCGTCAGCCTCGAGGCGCTGGCCGAAAAAACCGCCGCCACGTGGACTGAGGGACTGGCGCGTTGGGGCATCGACGGCGAGCGGATTCAGCGCGTATGCGAAGCGGTCGAGTACGCCGTCTACACTCCCGGCTCGGATGCGGGCATACCGGTAAGCATACTGGCTTCGCTCAAAGCTCCCGGAATCAATTGGGAGGAAAACCGGGAGCTGATGCGCGAGAAAATTTCCAGCACGGTCACCGCGCTGTTAGGGTTGGTTGGAATCGTGGCTGACCCGGTTCGCTCGCGTGAACACATCCTGCTCGCCAATCTCTTCGAGGCCGGTTGGAAAGCCGGCCAGGACATGGATCTGATGGAGTTGATTCGGCAGATCCAGTCCCCACCCATGGATCGACTGGGTGCGCTCGAGCTGGAGCAGTTCTACCCGGAGAAAGATCGCTTCGAACTGGCGATGCTGTTGAACAACCTGCTCGCCTCCCCGAGCTTCGAAGCCTGGATTGAGGGCATCCCGCTGGATATCGAGCGTCTCTTGTGGACGACGGAAGGCAAGCCGCGGCACAGCGTCTTCTATCTGGCGCATTTGCCGGACAGCGAGCGCATGTTCTTTGTCACCCTGCTCATGACGGCTGTCGAGGGATGGATGCGGGGTCAGTCAGGCTCACCCTCGCTGCGTGCTCTGATCTATTTTGATGAAGTGCTGGGGTATATGCCTCCGGTCGCGAATCCGCCCTCCAAGCCGCCGATGCTGCGGCTTTTAAAACAGGCCCGTGCATTCGGAGTAGGGTTGTTGCTGACCACGCAGAACCCGGTCGACCTTGATTACAAGGGGCTGAGCAACGCCGGTACATGGTTCATCGGCAAGCTGCAGACCGAGCAGGATAAAGCCCGGCTGCTGGACGGGCTCGAATCGGCCGAAAGCGAGGCAGGGTTCAAGCGCGCAGAGATCGATCGCCTGATCTCGGATCTGGACAAACGGGTCTTTATCCTGCACAACGTCCATGAGCAGACGCCGATGATTTTCCAAACTCGCTGGGCAATGGCCTACTTAAGGGGACCGATCACGCGTGACCAGATCCGGCCCCTGAATGAACTTGTTTCAGCCAAGATGGCGGCCGGGCCTCGATCTGCTGCACCTGCAGCAGCTCCGGCCGATTCGCGCACCAGTGCGACCCGACCGGCGGTTCCGCAGGGGACGCCGGAGTACTTCCTGCCCAACAACCTGACATCGTCGGAGGCGTTGAAAACCGCCGGGCGAGAGGCCGGGGAGGTCACGGCGGCTGGTTTGGTTTACAAGCCGGCTTTGTTGGCCCAGGCGGTCATCCGGTATCTCGACCGCAAGCACGGTATTGATACACAGCAAAGCTCCGCCGCGATGGTAGAAGATGCTGATCGGACCGGCGTCGTCCGGTGGGAGGACTGGGTCACCCTGCCTATGGACGCGGCCGGTCTGGATCGCAGCCCGGCAACCGACGCGCTCTTCGGGGATCTCTTCGCACCGCTCAACGATGCTTCACAGCTGCGCTCGCTGGAAACCGATTTCAAGGACTTCATCTATCACAGCCAGGGTCTCAAACTGCTTTCCAACAGTGCGCTGGAGCTCATCGCAAGCCCCGAGATGACCAAGGCGGGCTTTCACCAGCAGTTGAGCGAGGCAGCGAGCAAGGCTCGCGATGCGGAAGTCGAATCCCTGCGCGAGAAATATGAGACGAAAATCGACCGCATTCAGGATCGATTGACGAAAGAGGAGCGTGAACTGGCGGAGGACGAGTCGGAACTTTCCGCCCGGAAGATGGAAGAACTGGCGACGCATGCAGAGAACATCCTCGGGCTGTTCGGAGGATCCCGCAGCCGCCGCCGGGTTTCATCCTCGCTCACGAAGCGCCGTATGACCAGCAAGGCCAAGGCAGACGTCGAGGAATCGCACGCCGTGATCGAGGACCTGCAGAAAGAACTTGCTGAGATGGAGGCCGAACTGCGCACCGAAATTGAGCAGATCCACGCGCGCTGGGCCGAGGTTGCAGAGCAGGTTGAAGAAACCGTGGTCACGCCGTACAAGAAGGATATCCGGATGGAGCTGTTTGGTGTTGCCTGGAAGCCTTTCTGGCGGATCCAGGCCGGGGATGAGTCGTTTGAAGTTCCTGCCTATGAAGCAAGTTGAAGCCCGGGTTGCTGTACGATGAAACGGGGCTCCTTCTTCAGGAGCCCCGTTTGCTTGAGCAGGACCTTGAAGGCCGGGATCTGTGCGATGATCGATCGAGATAGGGAAGGTCGGCGGACAGCACCTGCGGATCTTTTCCGGCCGACGGACGGCAGGTCTTGCATCATGGAGCTTCAGGGTTCGAACGCAAGGCATCCGGGCGGGTAGGAACTCATTCCAGACTTCTTCCATGACGTCGGAGCCAGCCTCCCCACAGCAAGCCGGGCAGGAATGTCAGCACGCCCAGCACGCCCAGCAGGCCGCCGAGCGAAAGCCCCGAATCATCGAGCGCCCACCCACCGGCAGCTGCACCGATCGCACTGGCAAGCGTGAACACCGCAAATTCGGTGGAAAATATTCGCCCGCGCACCCGGTCGGGCGTGAGTTGAAAGAGCAACTGGGTGGAAAAGACCCAATTGATACCGCCCCCGAATGAACGCAGGGCGTTGCCCAAGAGGACCATCCCCAGGCTCCACAGTGGTGCGCTCCAAAGCAGGCCGGCAGCCGTGATGCCGTAGCCAAGGGCGATGGCAAGTGCCATCGGTCGCTTGCGGTCGCCCGTCAGCCGCCGGGCCAGGACCGGCCCGAGCCCGGTTCCGATCCCGGCAGCGGTGTAGAGCAGCCCCAGGCTGATGCCTCCGCCTTCGCCCAGAACGAATACGCGTTCTGCGATTCGGACCTGTATCACCTGATACGCGCCATTCGACATCAGACTGATGGCGGCCTTGTGCAGCGCGACGAGCAGGATCGCCGGGTGGGCGCCAAGGTAGCGCAATCCATCAAGATACTCACCCATGACCGCCTGAGGCCGCAGGTCGACCGCTTCCTCTCGAGGGTGGTGGGTGTATTTGACGCGGCTGATGAAAAACGCTGAGAGCAGGAACGACAGGCTGTCGACGATGAAGGCGGGTTTAAACCCCCAGCCGCCGGCGACCAAACCGCCCAGTGCAGCGCCCACGGCGAGCATGATGGACCAGGTCACCGAGGTCAAGGTGTTGGCGGTTCCCAGCTCCGAGCGCGAGACGATGTCGGGCAGGATGGCGTTGCGCGTCGGAAAGAAGACCCCGGTAATCGCCAGTTGAACGGCGGTCAACAGATACAGCATCCACACATCGCCGGCTGAACGGACGAGCAGAAATCCCAGCACGACCAGGGCGCGGGACAGATCGCTCAGAATCAGGACAACTTTTCGGTTGTACCGATCGGCGAGCACGCCGCCGAGGGGGCTGATCAGGAAGGGAGCCAGCATGCGAACGACAAATAAACCGCCAATGGCCAATCCCGACCCGGTGAGCTGGCCAACCAGCGCTGCCGACGCGATCAGGTTGAACCAGTCACCGAGCAGGCTGATGATCTGCCCGAACCACAGATCGCGGAAGCTGGCATTCGTGCGCGTGAGCTGGAGATATCCGGCCGGGGGTGTGCTTTCCGACGTTTGAGGTTGGATCTCCGGCAGGTCGGGTGGCGGTGTCGATTGCGGCAAGGAGACCTCTCTGGTCAAGGGGTGGAAACGATCTCCCATTGTACGCTATGTAAGGGGCGAGGGGCTCCCCGGATCGGTTCTCAACTCTTCGAGTATCCGCTCCTGCATCTGGGCAGCGTATGCTGCCGCATACCAGGGGCTGGATTCCAGCAGCCGCCGATGGGTGCCGTTGGCCGTGATTCTGCCACCTTCAAGAACGATGAATTGATCGAGATTCTCCCATCCGGGCAGCCGGTGGGTGGCGATCAGCGTCGTGCGGTTCATCATCAGTTCTTTGACCCTTGCCAGGAGAGCTGTGCGCGTGGATAGGTCCAGATGAGCATCGAACTCATCCAGGATGAGAATCGGGGCTGTTTGCAGGAAGGCGCGGGCGATGGCGACCCGCTGCCGCTCCCCCCCGCTGAGCATCAGGCCGCGTTCTCCGACCAGGGTCTCAAGGCCTGAGGGGAGGCCGGCGACCCAATCGGCCAATCCAGCCTGTTCCAGCGCATGCCAGATCTCTCCTTCGTTTGCCCGGGGTTGAGCGAGGAGCAGGTTTTCTCGAAGCGTGCCGGCGAAGAAATCCGTCTGCTGGGAGATGACCGACATGCAGGCGAGCAGATCGGTCGGGTCCAGCGTTCTCAACTCGACCCCGCCCATTTCGATTTGCCCCGTCGTGTAGGGCCAGAATCTTGTGAGCAGGTTGATGA
>JBJYWH010000366.1:0-35547 GCA_046259355.1 Anaerolineales bacterium | reverse complement strand
GATCGCTTCGAAGGCGGCGATCGCGGCGAGCAGCAGGGTCGGAAGCATGATTCCCGCCAGCGAGCCTGCTCGAATTTGCGGAGTCAGCGTCAGGATGAAAACCAGGACGGTCAACTCACCCAGGAGCGCCGGAATTGCCTCGGCGAACCCACGCCAGAGGGCTTCGCGCCTCTGCTGTGTGGCAAGCTCGTCTTCCAGTTCTGCCAGCCTGACCTGCTGGCGTTCCACTGCACCAGCGAGGAGAAGGTCCGGCATGCCCTGGAGCAGGTCAAGTTCGACGACTTTGAGCTGGGCGCGAAGCGCGATGAGCTTGGGCCCCGTTCGGCGGCCGGCTGTAAATGTAATCGAGGGGACGATCATTCCACCCAGCAGGAAGGCGCCGGCCAATTCGAGCCCCAGTCCCGGGTCAAACTGGGCCATAAACAGCCCACCGGCGACAGCGGAGCCCAACGCGACGCCGAGCGGAGCCAGCGCGCGCACGAAGAAGTCGTCCAGCGTCTCGATGTCATCGGTGATGCGAGCCAGCAGGTCACCAGAATGCACCTGGCTGAGTGCGGCCGGCACCAGCGGTTCCAGCCGGTCATAGAACCAGAGCCGCAGCCGTGAAAGGGTGTGGAACGCGGCCGAATGGGTTGTCAGCCGCTCGACGTAGCGCAGTCCACCACGCGCCAGGCCAAAGGCGCGCACCGCGACGATCGCGACCTGCAGATCGGCGATGGATGGCTGCAGGGCGGCGCGCGCGATCAGGTAGGCCGAGGTTGAGAGCAGGCCGGCCCCTGCTGCGACCGTACCGATGCCGAGGATGATGGCCAGCAGCATCTGCCCGCTGTAGGGCAGGCTCAGTCGCAGGAGCCTCCGGAATGTGCTCACCCGCCGCCCCTTGATGCGGATGCCAGCCGGGCATAGGGCCCTTCCTGGCCTAGAAGCTCGGCATGTGAACCCGATTGGATGATCCGCCCTGCGTTCATGAAAATCACATCCTGGGCCAGGCGGGCGGTCTCGATGCGGTGGGTGATGATGAAGGCTGTGCGACCAGAGAGCAGCGCTTTCAGGTGAACGAGAAGCGCGGCTTCGGTCAGTGCATCGAGATTGGCCGTCGCTTCATCGAGGATGAGAAGCGCTGCCTGCTTAAGGAGTGCCCTGGCGAGCGCCACCCGCTGGATCTGACCCGCGCTCAACCGGAAGCCGCGTTCACCCAGGGGTGTTTCGTACCCATCGGGAAGCGCGAGCAGATCCTGATGGACCCCGGCTGCTTGGGCTGCCTCGATGACCTGCTCACAGGAAGCATCCGGCCGGGCCAGGCGGATGTTTTCGAGGGCGCTGACCGAGAAGAGGTGGGGATTCTGCGGCATCCATGCGATCTGTTCCCGCCAGGCATCCGGATCGATCGAGTCGAGGGGTTTGCCATCCACCACAACCCGGCCGGCGTCCGGTTCGATGAAGCGCAGCAGCAATTTCGTCAGGGTGGTCTTTCCACAGCCGCTGGGGCCGAGAATCGCCAGGTGCCCACCTGCGCGCAGGCTGAGGTTGATGTCGTCGAGGGCGTCCTGGCGGCGATCCGGGTAGCTGAACGTCACCCCTTCGAAGGCAATCCCGTGTGAAAGAGCTGGTGGCATTCCAGCGCCAGATGGCCTGGATCGCTCTTCTCCCAGCAGGCCGTATATACGCCCGGCGGCTTCGAAACCGGTCATGCCGGCGTGAAACCGCATCCCCAGGGTGCGCAGGGGTGCGTAGAACTCCGGAGCGAGAAGCAGAATGAAGAATGCCGGCTCGAAACCAAGCCGCCCGTACAGGACCCGCAGCCCGATCTCGACCGCAACGACCGCCGTTCCCAGCATTGCCACCCACTCCAGGATCAGCGCCGAGAGGAACGTCACGCGCAGGACATCCATGGTCGATCGCCGGAAGTCCTCGCTGGCGCTGGCGATGCGATCCCGCTGGGCTCGTGCCTGGCCCAGGAGCTTCAAGGTCCGCAGTCCCTGCAGCGTATCGAGCAGAATGGCATTCAACCGGCCAAGCGTGCGCCAGCGCTGACGGGTCATGCGCTCGCCCATATCGCCGATCAGGACCATGAACAGGGGGATCAGCGGGGCGGTAATCAGCAATACCAGTGCCGAGATTGGGTCGATGGGTGCCAGGAAGACAAGCATGAGCATGGGTACGGTGCCAGCCAGGACGAGCTGTGGTAAATAGCCGCCGATATAGGCATCGAGGGCCTCAATCCCATTCGTCAGCGTGTTCAGCAGTTCCCCGCTGCGCTGGTCGCTGAGCCATTGGGGGCCAAGGCGGGCCAGCTTCGATGTCAGGCGAGCGCGCAGTTCCCCTTTAATCTCGCTTGCCGCTGACTGCGCAAAACCTGATCGGGCGACATGGAGAGGCACGCGCAGCAATGCCAGGAGAGTCCAATACATGAGAAGAGAGATGTTTTCGACCAGGCTGTGGTCGTGGAGGAAGATCCCTGTGACGACCCGGCTCAGCAGGAGGGCTTGAAGAACGGTGATCAACGCCCCGCCGAGGCTGAACAGGATCGTCAGGGCGAGCCGGGGTGCCGCCGGCCGCGTGGACGCTATCAGTCGGCGTTCAATTCTCAAAGCAGGGCCTGATTGGTTTTGAACGTCTTACCGCGCCAGGTATCCGGGCTCGGCATTCAGTACTCCAGGCTGGACTCGTGTGAGATGCGGCCCCGGAATACATAGTAGGACCAGCCCTGATAGGCCAGCACCACCGGAAGGAAGATCAGGGCGATGATCGACATCGTGCGCAGCGTGTAGTTCGATGAGGCGGCGTTGTAGATCGTCAGGCTCCAATCCGGATTGAGGCTGGAAATCAGGACGCGAGGGTAGAGTCCACGGAAAATGGTCAGTGTGGAAAAAACGATACAAATTCCGGTCAGGATGAATGCCCAACCGCCCTGCCGCTTCCGGATGAACCAGCCGGCGCTGAGCATGGCGGCTCCAGCACTGAGCGGGATCACGCCGGGACCGATACCCAGCCGCTCGTACATATCCGAGACGAAATACCCACCGCCCACCGCAAACATACCCACGACCAGCGCGATCGGCCAGAGCCGCCAGGCGGCATCAAAGGCGCGCGACTTGAGGGGGTCATCCAGCTTGATGGTGAGAAAGACCGCGCCATGCAGTGCGAAAATGACCAGGGAAGCAAGCCCTGAAACCAGGGCATGGCCGTTGAGCAGGTTCCAGAATCCGCCGGTGTAGGTCATGGAGGCGTCGATCGGCAGCCCCTGGAGCAGGTTGCTCATCGCCACACCCCAGAGAAGTGCCGGGATGGCACTTCCCAGGCAAAGCATCCAATCCCATGTCCGCCGCCAGCGAGGATCCTCGACTTTACTGCGAAATTCGAAGGCTACGCCGCGCACGATCAATGCCATCAACATCAGGATGAGCGCAATGTACAGCGCGCTGAATAAACTGGCATACCAGTGCGGGAAGGCAGCGAACATCGCGCCGCCGGCTGTAATCAGCCAGACCTCGTTTCCATCCCAGAAGGGTCCGATGGTGTTGATGATCATGCGTCGTTCCCTATCGTCGTGCGCAAGGAACGGCAGCAGGATGCCGACGCCGTAGTCGAAACCCTCCAGGAAGAAAAATCCAATAAAGAGGACTGTGATGAGAACGAACCAGAGTATGTTGAGGTCCATCAGGTCCCTCCTGGCAGTGGTGGATCAGGCTGCTGCGGCCGATTCGGCGGGTTCTTGTTCGGCCGTCGGCCGTGCATTTCGAGCGAGCAAGTAAATGTCGAGTGCCATTAATAAGCCGTAGATCAGGGTGAAGCAGACGATTGAAAAGATCAGCATGCCGGTGCTGACGTTCGGCGAGGAAGCATCGGCCGTCTTCTGCAGGCCGAAGACAATCCAGGGCTGGCGTCCCAATTCGGTGAGAAGCCAGCCGGTCGTATTGGCCAGGTACGGTAGCCCGATCGCCAGCGGGAGCCAGCGGAAGAGCCGCCCCGGGTTGGGGAAGCGGTTGCGTATGACCAGGTAGAGAGCGTATCCGGCCAGCCCCAGCATGAGGAAGCCGGCACCGACCATCAGGCGGAATGTCCAGTAGGTAATGGGAAGGAGCGGGACGTAGTTTCCGGGCCCGTACTGCATTTCGTACGCTCGCTGCAGATCGTTCAGGCCGATGATCTGGCCGTCAAATCGGTTGTAGGCAAGGAAGCTCAACAGGCGCGGAATTCGGATCGACCAAACCTCGCGCGTTCCCGAGAGGTCGCCAATGGTAAGCAGGGAAAGCGGAGCCGGATCGGAGGTTTCCCAGAGCGCCTCGGCGGCGGCCATCTTCATCGGCTGGGCCTGGACCATATGCTGTGCCTGGGAATGCCCGATCACGATCACCAGCGCTACCGCGACGATCCCGTACACGCTAGCCCAGCGGAAGGAGCGGCGGAAGAGCGGCTCTTCACGATTCCCGCGCAGCAGGTTGTAAGCGCTGATTCCCAGCACGAAGAAGGCCGCCGTGGTCATCCCGGAGGCGAGCACATGCGGAAACTGGACCCAGACGTGCGGGTTGCCGAGCAGGGTGAAGAAGTCGGTCATCACCAGGTTGCCGTCCGCCAGGCCGTAGCCGACCGGCTCCTGCATGAAGGAGTTAGCAATCAAAATCCACAGAGCAGATAAGTTCGAACCAATCGCCACCAGCCAGATCGTCGCGGCGTGCAGGCCTTTCGACAGCCGCTCCCAGCCGAAGACCCAGATGCCCAGGAACGTCGATTCAAGGAAAAATGCCAGCAGGGCTTCGATGGCAAGCGGGGCACCGAAGATGTCACCGACGAAGCGCGAATACTCTGACCAGTTCATACCGAATTGAAATTCCATGACAATCCCGGTCACAACCCCCATGGCGAAGTTGATCAGGAACAGCTTGCCCCAGAATTTCGCCATGCGCTTGTAGGTTTCATCCCCGGTGCGGACGTAGACGGTTTCCATCAACGCGACCAGGATGGAAAGCCCAAGTGTCAGCGGGACGAAGAAAAAGTGGTAGACAGAGGTTATGGCAAACTGCCACCGGGCCAGGGCGACTTCGACCATGATTGGCTCTCCCTATGCGGTTCTCAACCGGACACGTATGGATATTGCGTCAATCTTCACAATCAAAGTATACCGGCAGGGGCGATTGTTGTCACTCGCATGTCTCACGCCAGTTCTGGACGAAAATCAGGGAATTCGCGGCGGGGAAGCCGGGGGAGGGAGATGAGCGGCCGGGTTCGTTTCTCCCCGCCGAGGATCGAAACCGAGCGGGAGGAAGAAACCGGGCGCTTTATCGTCCTTCGGGAAATCCCCTGATGCTGTCTGCGGCCGCGCGAGGCGCGGTCAGGCAATCGGCCAGTTTGGCAGCACGTCGATGTCGAGCGCGTCGCGCTGCCCGGACAGGAAACGCCGGTGGCCGACGGCTGCAATCATGGCGGCGTTGTCGGTGCACAGGGAGATGGGCGGTACGTGGACGGGCAGCTTGGAGCGGGCAAGGAAGGATGTCCGTAGCGCCCGGTTAGCCGAGACGCCGCCCGCCACGAGCAGATGGCGGGCGCCCATTTCATCGGCGGCGGAAAGGGTTTTTCCAACCAGGACGTCGACAACGGCCGCCTGGAAGGACGCGGCCAGATCGGCGATCGGCAGTTCGCGGGAAGGAGCCTCAACCCCCGCCTCGAGATCCGGCTCGAGTTCACGCACCTCCCGCAGCACCGCCGTTTTCAAACCGCTGAAGGAGAAATCCCAGCTCTCCTCCAGCCAGGCGCGCGGGAACTCGAAGGCTTTCGGATCGCCGCCTTCGGCGGCTTTCTCGATCGCCGGCCCGCCCGGGTAGCCCAATCCCAGCAGGCGGGCGATTTTATCGAAGGCTTCGCCGGCGGCATCATCCAGCGTGGCTCCCAGGCGCTCATAGGTCAGGTGATCCTGCATCAGCACGAGTTCGGTATGTCCGCCCGAGACGATCAATCCCAGCAGGGGGAATTCCGGTTCCTGCTCATCTTCGATCAACCAGAGCGAGTAAAGGTGCGCTTCGAGGTGGTTGACGCCGATCAGGGGCAGGCTGGCTCCCATGGCCAGGCCCTTGGCCATGTTGACGCCGACGACCAGTGAGCCCGCCAGGCCTGGGCCGCGCGTGACGGCAATCGCGTCCAGCGATTCCAGGCCGACGTGGGCTTCGGAAAGCGCGCGGGAAACGACACCCTCGATCTGCTCGATATGCGCCCGGGATGCGACTTCTGGATATACACCGCCGAAGGGGGCATGCAGTGCGATCTGGGATGCCACGATACTGCTGAGAATCTGGCGCCCGTTCTCCACCACCGCCGCCGCCGTCTCGTCGCAGGAGGTCTCAATACCGAGTATGCGTGTGGATTCATCCATCGCTTTGGCTCCCGGCCAAACAGCTTACATGGCAGGCATTTTCAGGACAAGTTCCTTCGAAAAGTCGACCAGCGTTTCCACCCGGCCATCCGGCCGAATCCAGACGGTATCCTCGATGCGGGCGCCCATGCCGCGCTCGGGGTAATACAAGCCCGGTTCTACGGTGAACACCATCCCTGGCAGCAGCCGGTCCTGGTTGCCCTCGATATTTGTGAAGGAAGGGGATTCGTGTACATTCAAGCCCAGGCCATGGGCGAGCGAATGGACGTAGCCCTCGGTCGTCTTGGGATTTGAAAGCACGGTCGGATGTCCCATGGCTTCGAATAACTCGCAGGTCTGCTTCTGGTGCTCCCGGCAGAGCGTATCCGAACGGAGTGATTTGGAGACCGCGTTGAACACATCGAGCACATCCGCGTGCAGTTTTGCCACCTCGTCCGGCGCATACCCAAGGCACCACGTGCGGGTGAAATCATAGAAATAGCCGCCGCCGGCTTCACAGGGGAAGATGTCGAAGACGATCGGCACGCCGACCGGAATCTCGTCCTCATCCGCACCGGCACTGTGCGGAATGCCGGCATCCCGGCCGATGGCGAAGATCGTGCCCTCCGGGTTCTCGGCACCGCGCATCGCCAGCCATAAGTTAATCTTCTGCTTCACGCTTCCGACCGTCAGCCGATTCCCGCTCCGATCGACAAGGTAACCGTCCTTGACGGCGTGCGAAGTGAGAAAGCCGGCGACGTCGGCCACGACGGCGACGGTGATCTTGCCCATCGCCCGGATGCGCTCGATCTCCTGCTCATCTTTCGTCAAGCGGGCCTGCATCAGCACGGAGCGGTTGAAATCCTCGCCGACCAGCTCGATCGCCGGCATTCTCTCCTGCAGCAGCTTGAGGGTGCTGTAGGCAGGGCCGAGCTCCGCGTAGCCGTAGACGGCAACCCGTCCACTGACCTTGAAGTCGGTGAAGATGCGCTCGAGCAGCATGGTGTTCGTCAGGTTGACATCGCCGCCGGTTTGCTCGAGGAACTCCATGTTGCCGTAGTCGTACAGACTCTCGGTCCTGAGCCCGCTGGCGGCAGCTTCCTCGCGCTCCATGGGGTCGTGGAAATGGACCGGTTCGGCATCGCGCATCTTCAGCAGGTAGCCGCGCGAGACATGATGCAGTCCCAGGAAGTAGGACATCGATGGGTTGTGCATCGCCGGACCGCGTACGAGCAGGGCGTTGATGTTCGACTCTTCCATGATGCGATCGAGGTCAGATTTCATTCCGCTTCTCCTGAATCTTGATCTGTCAGGCTTTCATTTCCAGCGCGTGGCGAAGGCCATGCAGAAGAGCCTGGTCCTGCTCGGGAAGGACGGTGCGCGGATCGAGCACAAGCTGGTCCGATTCGATCCGGGCGATGATCGGCAGATCCAATTCCCGCAGCCGTGCCGCCAGGCTGTCGGGTCGGTCGGTTTCGATGGCCAGCAGCCAGGTGGGCAAGGTTTCCTCCGGCAGGCTGCCGCCGCCAACGGTCGACTGACCCTGCACGACGTTGCCGCGCTTCAATGCATCCCGCCAGCCGGCTGCGCGCTGCTCCAGGCCGCCGAGCGGCGCCGAGATCATCTGCCAGATTGGAATCTGGTCCAGCGCCTCATCACGCAGGTAGTGCCCCAGCGTGGCGCTGAGCGCGGCCAGGCAGAGTTTATCGGGCCGCAATGCCCGAGCCAGTGGGTGTTTGCGAAGCTTTTCGATGAGCGTTTTCTCGCCCACCAGCAGCCCGGCTTGCGGTCCGCCCAGCAGTTTATCCCCCGAAAAGGCCACCAGTGGAGCACCCGCCTGGAGCGATTCTTGCACGGTAGGCTCATGCCCGAGGCCAAATGGCGCGGTGTCGATCAGCGCGCCGGATCCGAGGTCGTCGAGCAGGACGAGACCGTGTTCTTTGCTGACCTGGACCAGATCAGCCAGGGAAGGTTCGGTGGTGAACCCGACCAGTTTGAAGTTGGAATGATGCGCACGCAGGATGGCAGCGGTTTTTATGCTGATGGCCCCTTCGAAATCGGCCAGGTGGGTGCGGTTGGTGGTGCCGACTTCGACCAGCTTCGCTCCGGACTGTTTCAGCACGTCCGGGATGCGGAAACCGCCCCCGATTTCGATCAGCTGGGTGCGAGAGATGAGGACCTCTTTCCGGCGTGCGAGGGCGGTGAGTGCCAGCAGGATCGCCCCAGCGTTGTTGTTGACGACCAGAGCCGCTTCGGCGCCGCTGATACGGCTGAGGAGCGAATCGACGTGCTGATCCCGCTTGCCCCGTTTACCGGGCAGGAGATCGTATTCCAGCGTGCTGTAGCTGCCGGCGATTGCGGTCACCGCCTCGCGCGCGGCCCGGCTGAGCGGAGCACGGCCAAGGTTGGTATGGATGATAACGCCGGTAGCATTGATGACAGGACGGAGCGATGCAAGCAGCCATCCTGAAGCCAGGCGGTGAGCGCGTTCGAGTATTTGCTCTGCTGCAGGGGTGGAGCTGCCGGTGCGTATGGCTTCACGTTCGCGTTCCAGCTGGGCACGCAGGGCCTGCAGCAGGAGCGGTCGGCCGAATTCACCGATCAATGCCTGTGCTGAGTCGTGACCGATCAGACGGTCAACGGATGGCAGGTCACGCAAGCTCACCGGCCGACCCTCCGCGTGCCGCGTTCGAGGACCCGCAGGAACCATTCGACGGCGCTGATTCCGAGTGCCAGGAGTACCGCAAGCGAAAGTGTCAGGCTGCGGTTGACCTGGAGCCAGGTGCAGATTTCACCGTAGAAGGTGAAAAGAAGCGCCTGACGGAGCAGCGTCGCAGCGGGTGCTTGGTGTTCGCCATCAAAGCGGCGGTGCAGCAGCCAGACGAACGGCAGCGCGGTCCCGGTCAGCGCGATGGCGAGCAGGAAGAAGAACAGCCAGCGGGGGCCGACGGTCGGGACGGTACCCAACAGAAGCAGGAGCAGCCCCAGCCATCCGATTCCGGCCATGATGGCGGCGCTGATCATCAGATTGCGGTAAGGTGAAGATGGCTGATCAAACATTTAACACAGCTCTCATTGACTTCGTGGGAATTATAGTCCAGCGCCCGCTGGCTTGGAAAACGGCGGCCCGTGAGCTGTGGAGCGGGCTGGGGTATAATCCGCCGCGAGACCCCATGTCACTGATCCAGGCGAATGACCTCTCCAAATCCTACGGTGCGCAGGATGTATTGACCGGCGTGAGCCTGACCGTTCCACGCCAGGCGCGCATTGCATTGATCGGGCCGAACGGGGTGGGTAAGAGCACACTGCTGCACCTGCTGGCAGGGATGGAGCAGCCAGACGATGGCAGCCTCCAGCGTGCACGCGGTTTGGATATCGGCTTTCTGCCGCAGGAATCCTCCTATGCGGCCCGGACCCATTCGGGCGAGACGGTGTGGGAGCTGTGTCAGGGCGCATTTTCCGACCTGCTTCAGCGAGAACAGCGGCTGCGTGAGCTCGAACAGGCGATGGCCGATCCCCGCCAGGTCGACGAAGCGATGCTCCAGTACGGCATGGCCCAGGAGACCTTCGAGCTCGCGGGTGGTTATACCTATGAAGCCCGAATCCGGCAGGTGCTGGGCGGCCTGGGATTTAATGCTCAAGAGATGGGCTCTCCGCTTTCCCGCCTCTCAGGCGGCGAGATGACGCGCGCCCTGCTGGCCCGGCTTCTGCTTGAAGATCCTGATCTTCTGATCCTCGACGAGCCCACGAACCACCTCGACCTGGAGGCGATCGAATGGCTCGAAGGCTGGCTGCGTGATTTTTCGGGCGCGGCGGTGATCGTTTCGCACGACCGCTATTTCCTCGATCGGGTAGTCGATCAGGTCTGGGAACTTTCCCCGAACGGCATCGTGCATTACCGCGGCGATTACTCGGCCTACCTCGAGCAGCGTTCCCAGCGGCTGGCATTGCTGGAGGCGAATTTCCAGGCGCAGCAAGAGCACATTCGTAAAGAACAAGATTTCATCCAGCGCAACATCGCCGGCCAAAACACCCGCCAGGCGCAGGGGCGTCGAAAGCGGCTGGAACGCATGCTGCGGGATAACGCGATCGTGCTGCCGGAGGCTACCCGCACAGCGCAGATCCGCTTTGCGGAAGCCACGCGTTCGGGCGATATTGTGCTGCAGACATCCGACCTGGAGATCGGTTATGCCGACGCCGATGCAGCGCTTTTCCGTGTGCCGGATTTGACGCTGCTGCGCGGTGAGTGTGTGGCCTTGATCGGACCCAATGGCGCGGGCAAGACGACCTTCTTGAAGACGCTTCTGGGCGAAATAAATCCCTACCATGGCGAAGTTTCGCTTGGAGCCAGCCTGCAGTGTGGTTACTTCGAGCAGGCCCATGCCGGCCTGCGGCCCGGGAAAACGCTCCTGGAAGAAGTGCTCGATACAGACCCCACCTTGCGCATCTCCGAAGCTCGCAGCCTGTTGGGACGGTTTGCGTTCAGCGGTGATGAGGTCGAGAAGATGGTGCGCGTGCTCTCAGGTGGCGAGCGCGGCCGTTTGGCCCTGCTTAAACTCGTCCTGCAGGGGGCGAATCTTCTGCTGCTGGACGAGCCCACCAATCATCTGGATATCCCTTCCCAGGAGACGCTCCAGGCGGCGCTCGAAGCTTTCAACGGCACCATTCTGCTCGTTTCACACGACCGCTACCTGATTCGTGCCTTGGCAAGCCAGATCTGGGTTGTCACGCCGGACGAAGGTCAGCTCGAGGTCCATCTGGGCGGATATGATGCGTATGAAGACGCTCGCCGCCAGGCCCGGCAGGAGGCAGCTGCGCATGAAGTCGGCCGAAGAACCTCTCAGCAGCCGAAGCCCCTGCAGAAGTCTGGAAAGGTCGACCTGGATGCGCTGGAGGCGAATATCACGGCGCTTGAACTGCAGTTAACCCAGGTTTCTGAGGCGATCGAACAGGCCGGTTCGGACCTGGAGCAGGTCATGCGGCTTGGCGAGCGTTACGCCGCCCTGCAGGAAACGCTGGAGAGCAAGCTCCAGCAGTGGGAGCGGGCAGCTCATGGGGAAGAGTCGGCGTGATATAATCCGCCGGTCGAAAACGTTGAACAGGTTTTCCGGGATGTTTTAAGGAATGAGTGGAGAGAGACGCAGGAAGCGCAGCCGCATAAAGATCCCCCCGGCGCTCATCAAGGTGCTGGCCGGGGCTTTCGTGGTTGCGGGATTGCTTTCGATCTTCCTGGTTTATCGTATGGTGCGCGACCTGGCCACCAGCTGGTCGGGCAGCGGATTGCCCTCATTTTCCATTTCACGTGATTCCGGTACGCAAAGCACCCAGGGAGCCGGGCCAACGTCGACGGTCGCTCCCCTGGAACAGCTGCCGGACCCGTGGAAGGGCAACGAACGCGTCACGGTGCTCCTGATGGGGCTCGATTACCGTGACTGGGAGAACGGCGAGGGCCCACCGCGTACCGATTCGATGATGCTGGCGACCGTCGATCCGGTATCGGAGACAGCCGGCATGCTCTCGATCCCGCGCGATCTGTGGGTCGAGATACCCGGCTACGGCCATGGCCGAATCAATACGGCCTATTTTCTCGGCGAGCGCGACCGCCTGCCGGGAGGTGGACCCGAGCTTGCCGTCAAGACGGTCGAGAATTTTCTCGGCGTTCCGATTAACTACTACGTCCAGATAGATTTCACCGCCTTTGAACGGATGGTTGACGAGATGGGTGGGGTCGAGATCAACGTTCCGGCTGAAATCACCGTCGATCCGATTGGACCGCACAATACCGTCACGCTCGAGCCCGGTGTGCAGACGCTCAGCGGACCTGTCGCGCTGGCCTATGCCCGCAACCGCCATACCGATGGCGGAGATTTCGACCGGGCCCAGCGCCAGCAGCAGGTCGCGCTGGCAATCCGCTCGCAGATCCTGCGCTTGAACATGCTCCCGACGCTGATTGCCAAGGCCCCGGCGCTTTACAATGACCTGGCGCAGGGGATCCGCACCAATCTGACGCTGAACCAGATGATCGCACTTGGACTGCTGGTGCTGCAGATCCCGCCGGAGAACGTCAGCCAGGGCGTGATTGCCCCGCCGGACATGGTCACGCTCGAGTCGGTGACCTACGGCGGTGAGGCAGCCCAGGTGCTGAAACCGGTGCCCGATCAGATCAGGATTCTGCGAGATCAGGTGTTCGCCGCGACCAGCGCCATCGGTCCTTCGATTTCGGTCGAGGATCCAGCGGTGGCCGCCAAGGATGAGAACGCCAGGATCGCCGTGCTGAACGGTGCGGGTGAGGAGGGACTGGCCGGCAAGTTCGCGGATGCGCTGCGTGCACTGGGGCTCACTGTCACGGAGATCGGGAACGCCGATCGCATGGACTACCCCACGACACGCATCGTGGACTACACGGGCAATCCCTACACGGCGCAGTATCTGGTGGACTTGATGAATCTCACGCAGTCCCAGGTGCTGTCCCAGACAATCCCCGGAAACGAAATCGACCTGGCGCTCGTTGTTGGTTACGATTGGCAGGGACTCTACGCCAAGCTGACGTCAGCGGCCTCCCGATAAAGACGCCATATCTCAAGGAATGCAAGGACCGCGTGTATGCGCGGTCCTGTTTGTTTTCCGGGATGACCAGCAAGGCTATGGGAAGAGCAGGACGGAGATCAACCCCCCCAGCAATCCGATCGCGCCGCCGGCGATGACATCCGTCGGGTAGTGCAGCCCCATCAGAACGCGAGCCAACGACACCAGCGGTGCCCAGAGCGCGAGCAGCACGGCCAACCAGGCTGGTCCCCAGCCAATTGCCAGCACTGCCAGCATGACGGCGCGGGCGGCGTGCCCGGAAGGAAATGAGTGTGGGTCGGAGCGGCGGTAGATCGCTCCCCATTCACCGGCCGGCCGTTCACGGCGAATGCTGAATTTGATGATCATCACGATCACAGCCAGCGCCAGAATGGAGAGCGCCATCTTTGCCGCCCAGGCTCTCCACGGATCGTGTGCTGTCAGCCACAGTATTCCGAGTCCGGCGAGCCAGAACCAGGAATCGCCCGAATGGGCCAGGATGATGGCTGCTCGCCGGCGGTGACCGGGGCGGTCGGCCACTCCCAGCCGCTCCAACCAGCGGTGATCGAAGTCATTCCAACGACTCGAATTCATGCTGGCTTGACCTTATGAGACAGGTCGCGATCCAGGATGCTCAACTGGTGTGGTTTATCGGCATCCATGGCCAATTCAGCAAACGGGGAAATGGTGGCGTGCCCCTTCAATTTCAAGCGTGAACTGACTTTCCTTTCCGCATTTTCGAGCGTGAGCATGCGCGTCAAGGCCAGGAAGAGCAAATCCCAACCCAGCATCGACGCCTGGCGCAGGACGTTCTTGCGGGCTTCGATCAGCTTCTCCCACAGCATTTCCCGCTCCGCCAGGCCGACCCGCAGCACATTGAGATCCCCGCCGCAGAATTCACCGTCCCGAATCCGGAGATAGGAGCGGTTGGAATCCGGAAAGCGAGCTTCCATCACTTCGCGCCGGACCACGGCATAATCCAGATCGGCATCCGCCTGTTCTGCCTTTTCAATCCGCCAATCGACGATTTCCGGCGTGATGGTCGGAATGTCACAGGAAACGAGCAGGACATGAGTGTTCGCCGGCCGGGTCAGGTTGATATATTCCAGCCCGGCCTTGACGTTGGCCAGCATGCTGCCACCCTCGGCAATGTACTCCGTCGGCCTGGAGCTCTGCAACCCGGACTCGGGCTGCAGTCCCACCAGCACCATCTTTTCGACCCGCCGGGAGCCGCACAGGGCATCGATGACCCATTGGACCATGGGTCGGCCTGCGACCGGAATCAGCGCCTTGTTTCTTCCATTCGCGAGTTCGAAAAGAGGGTCATCGGGTGCCGGTCGTCCCCCGGCCAGAATGATAGCGTCCATACCTATTCTCACCTCTTGCGTTGATGCGGCAATTCACCAGCCCCCGGTTTCTTTGGCGGGGCTGCTTCCATCCCACAGAAATTGATCCAGGTCCACCCGGCCGGAAGGGTTGAAACGCACCCCCTCATCTTCCAGTAGTGCCCGCTGCAGCTCGCGGCCGGGCTGCAGGCTGCTTTCACCGCGGGCGTTGAGCACCCGATGCCAGGGCACGTCCGGAGGACATTTCGACAGGGCGTAGCCTACCCAGCGGGCTTTCACCCGGTCATACGCAAGCGGATCCATTCCGGGGGGCGGGGGGATCATCGCCGCCAGCCGGCCATAGGTGGTCACACGACCGGCCGGTATCTCGCGGCAGCGTTGATAGACCTGTGGATCGAATATCGCGCGGGGTTTGGTGGGCATCGGTAGGCGCTGCTCCTGATATCACCGGTTCAAGATGCGAAACTGCGGTTCCAGGCCGATCGCTTCGATCAGCTCGTTGATCTCGTCCATTGATAGCCGACGCCCTTTTCCCGCTGCGGCGATCAATGCTGCTTCCATCATGTTCGTGCCGAATGAACGGCCCTCGAAGACCGGGGTTGAAGTGACGAGATACGATACGCCGGCTGCGCGAAATTGGTCCACATCGCGCTCTGTCGTCGTGTTCGTCACGATCAGCTTATTGGGGAGTTCTGGCGGCATGTAGTGGCGGATGTAGTGACAATCACCGGCGATGACGCTTGCCCAGCGGTAGTATCGGCCCCAGCGCGGCTTGCTCTGTTCCTGCTTCTCTCCGGTCGGGTACAGCCACTCGAAAGGCAGCCGGCCAACGACGGGCAGCAGCACACGCGCAAGAATCCGAACCGATCGCTCGCTGTGCAGCGGGATCGGAAGACCCAATCCAAACATCAGGTCACCGATGACGCATTCATAACCTCCGCTCAGGAAGCTGTCAGCCATTCCCCAGCGGTCGGCGCCGCTGGTGATGAGCGCCCGGCGCGGCCGATCCCCGAGGCCGAGGTGGGCATCGATGAAGGTTGCCAGACGGGATTCGAGCGTGTTTTTCAAACCGGATCCATCAGCGATCGGTGTGCGATGAACATCCCGCACAAGATGCTGTACCGAGTAGAGAGGGTAGGTCCGGTCTGCAACCTGCAGCGCCAGGTCGGTTCCACCTACACCGAAAGCATCGACCTTCCCGTCGAGCTCCCGGAAGAGCTGCGCGGCACGTTTCAGATCTCCGTCTGTGCCGATCCGCTCAATCTGGACCTGCTCCCCGAGCAGTTCAACCCGGACCGATTTATCCCGCTTCGAAGAACCGATGCTGACGCTGACGGCTCGCTTCATGCGGTTTCCTGACCTTCCATCTCAGGTACCCCAGTCCCGCAAGTAGAGGAAATCATAGCCCACCGTCCGGTTGCTCAGTTTGGCGATCGGGGGAAGCACACGCTTGAACTGCGTCTGCCGGACTCGTTCGACCACGTTGTGGACGAACATCGAATCGAAGCCGGCTTCGATGCAGGCAGCCGGCGCGTAGCGCTGGTCGACCAGCTTGTAGAGCAGTCGATCGACATCCGCATAGGTAAAACCCAGCTCGCCCTCATCGGTCTGTCCGGCCCAGAGATCGGCTGAGGGTGGTTTCTGAATAATCGCCTCCGGGACGCCGATGGCCCTCGCCAGCTGGCGGACCTGGGTCTTGTACAGGTCACCGAGCGGGTTGAGGGCGCTGGCGCTGTCGCCGTAAAGGGTGGTGTACCCGAGCAGGATCTCGGTCTTGTTGCCGGTTCCGATGACGAGACCCTCAAACGCGGCGGAATGATCGAACAGCACGATCATTCGAGCGCGTGCCATCACATTCCCACGCCGGACCTGATCCATATCCGCGTGAGCCTCGAAGTAAGGCTCAACCATTGGTGTTATGTCGTAGGATGTTGTCTGCACCCCGGTTGCCTGGATCACCATCTGTGCATGTTCGAAGGACTCTGGACTGGAAGAGCTGTACGGCAGGCTCAGGGCCAGAACATTCTCGGGACCCAGGGCGCGGGCAGCCAGGAAGCAGGAAAGTGCGGAGTCAACCCCGCCCGAGATGCCGACCACGCCGCGTTCGAACCCTGCTCGCTGGATTTCGGTGCTGATGAAACCGGTCAGGATGCGTGTGGTGAGGTCGGGATCGATCGCAAGCGGATCATGTTCTTCCACCATAACCTGCTCCTTACTAAACTCATGGATCTCAGGACCGGTCAGCCAGCGTCCGGCTGGAATCGAGAATACGCGTCAATTCCTTCGACATCAAGTGCGTTCGTTCATCCCGCAGCAGCGGTAATCGGGCACGCGTGCGGTGCAGCTGAGCGAGGTCCAGTTCGGCGTAGGTGAGCGCGGGTTCATGGTCGGGTCCACGCACGAGCAGCGAGCCATCGGGATCGAATACCGTCGCTCCGCCCCAGAAGTTCAACCCGTCCTCAAATCCTACCCGGTTAGTGTGAGCCACGAAGATGGTAAAGAGGCTGGCATAAGCCTGGTTGATGCGCTCCACCCATTGGGCCGATTCGAGCCGTCCAGCATGCGAGAGGCCCCGCCCGGGCGAGGCCGAGATAAGGATCATCAGCTCGGCCCCATCGAGCCAGAGCAAATATGGGGGTGAGGCATGCCAGAAGTCTTCGCAGATCAGCATCCCAAAGCGTCCGAAACGGGTATCAAAAGCCTGCACCGTATCGCCCCAGGCGAAGAAGCGCCCCTCATCGAAAAGTCCATAGGTTGGAAGATAGACTTTGCGGTGAATGTGGATCACCTCGCCGCCGGAAAGGTAGCCGGCGGCGATGAAGAATCGGTGCCGGCGTTCTGCCTCGACGAAACCCACGACCAGGTCGATGTCTTTGCTCGCCTCCAGCAGCTGACCGAAGACGGGATCATCACGATTCGGAACAAGGGCGACCTCCGGGGTCAGATCCTGGAGGACATAGCCCGTTAGCGAAAGCTCAGGAAAGATCAGAAGGTCGGCGCCTTCCGCACGGGCGCGCTGAATCAGCGCCAGGTGCTGACCGAGATTGGAATCGAGGTTCCCGAGAACAGTGTTGATCTGGGCCAGACCGAGCTTCAATGTAGGCATACCGCTCCTTCACAGCGCCGGGGCAGGTAGAAACCCTGCCGGCCCGGTTCCCTTCGCCCTGGCAGGATGCCGCTCTTCCGCCGGCGACGTTCACCTTGTACGAAAGGATAACAGGTAAGCCGATCCTCCGGCAATGGTCAGGATCAGGCCAGTGATCGTGTCCATTCTCATGGCCAACCAAACCGGCACCGGATCGGCGCGAACTAGGCTGGCGAGCAGTATGCTCAGCGCAATCGCGGTGATGCCGATCATCCCGTTCCGTCCCACGGCGCGGCGCCGGGGTGGGGTTCGCTGCAGCAGGATGAAGGCTCCCAGAATGGGGATCAATCCGAGCAGAACCGCCGGCCAGCGGGATATGCGCGTTCCAAACATATCGGCCGTCGTGAAGAGCGGGACCGTGGAGTGGATAGGCTGACCGTACGCAACGCCATCGAGCCAGGAGCCGATCCAGCAACTCAGGCTGACGATCAGCCCGGGCAGGGCAAGCCGATCGACGAGATGCGGGAGTTGTAATGGAGAAAATCGAGCGTAGAACCAGAGACCCGCCACGGCTCCGATTAAGCCGCCCGATCCGCTCAATCCGCCCTGCCAGATCCACAGCAGCTCCCACGGATGTTCGAGATAGTATCCGGAATACGCAGCGGCGAAGCCAAGGCGAGCCAGCACGAGGCCGCCGCCCAACGCACATACGGCTGCCGGCAGCAGATCGGCATCGTCGCTTCCAGACGAGGAGGCCGAGTACTGAAGGACCAGCCATATCATTCCCAGCAGGATACCCAGGGTGAAAACCCAGGGGAACGCGCTCATGACACCTCCGTGCAGCTAGCAATCATACACCGCCCGAAGGGGCGCATCAATGGAAGCGAAGGGGGGCCGGTCTGAGGATTTCAAAGCAAGCCGGGCGAATGTATAATCTGCATCTCGCATGAGGAGAAAATCGATATGGCTGAAATCGAAATTACGACCGTCGCATCCCCCGCCGAATTGATGGAATTCATCAGCTTTCCGTGGAAAGTTTACCAAGGGAACCGCTACTGGGTCCCTCCCTTGATCTCAGAACGCAAAGAATTCCTCGACCCGGCGAGAAACGCCTTCTTTGAGCACGCCCGGGCGGCGTACTTCATCGCCCGACGCAAGGGCGATCCGGTTGGAACCATCGCGGCCTTCACAAATGAGAAATACAACCAGTTCCAAGGTTTGAACCTCGGTTTCTTCGGTTTTTTTGAGGTCCTGCAGGACCCCGAGGCCGCGCAGGCGCTGTTGAAAACGGCGGAAGAATGGATTCGGAATGCCGGCCATGATTCAATGCTCGGCCCGGCGCAGTTCTCGACCAACGATGAAGCATTTCTCCTGATTGATGGCTATGATGATCCGCCGCGAGCGCTGATGACCTACAACCCGCCGTACTACAAGGACTACCTCGAGGCGGCTGGCCTGACCAAGGCGATGGATTCCTGGGCCTACTCCATCAGCGTACCCAATTTCATACAGCATGTCCCGGAGAAGCTGGTGCGCGTGGCCGAGAAAGTGCGAGAACGCTTCAACCTGCACATCCGACCGATGCGAATGAAGGAGTTCGAGACCGAGGTCGAACGCTTCAAAGTGGTCTACAACAGCTCGTGGGAGCGCAACTGGGGCTTTGTCCCGATGACCGATGCCGAAATCGATCACCTGGCAGCCAGCCTGAAGCCGATCATCGACCCCGACCTGGTACTGATGGTAGAGGCCGATGGCCAGGTGGTGGGCAGTTCATTGTCCATCCCCGATATGAATCAGGCGCTGCTCCCGGCGTACCCGCGCCCCGGGAAACCGGAGGCGCTCACCATGGCGCAGCTGTTCTGGAACTGGAAGGTGCGCCGCAAGGTCGAGTGGCTGCGGGTCGTGGCGCTGGGAGTACTTCCCCCCTACCGCGCCAAGGGAGTAGATGCGCTCATGTACCTGGAGACGGCCAAGCGCGCCGCCCCCAAAGGCTATAAGTGGGCCGAGATGAGCTGGATTCTCGAGACCAACGACATGATGAACCGTTCGATCCGCATGCTGGGCGGCGAGGTCTACAAGACCTATCGTATGTACGAAAAACGTGTCCGATAGCCGCCATCCCGGAGCGAAGGGAATGCGCTTTCCGTGCTGAATGTCTGCTGATTGTCGGTTTTCCGGTATGATGGATTTGTGTTCCTGCCTTATCCTCGAATCGATCGATAATCCGGAGGAGAAGGGAGGTCTGGGTGTTTGAATCACCGTTGTTTCCGAACCTGCTTTATCTGGTTCTTATGGCCGGGATCTGGCTTGCAGCGTTGGCTGTTGTCAGCCCGGGCACGGGCATTCTCGAACTGCTGGCGCTGACCGCACTCGGTGCAGCCGGACTGGGTACGCTGTATGCCCCACTCAACGCGTGGGCTCTGCTGCTTCTTCTGGTGGGCATCGTATTCTTCCTGCTTTCGCTGCGCTTCATCAAGCCCGAGATCGGTTTGATCATTTCGGCGCTTGCCTTTAGCCTGGGGTCCGTTTTCATGTTTCAGCCGACGCAAGGGCTTGTCGCCGTGCACCCGGCCCTGGCGCTGGTCGTTTCGCTGCTCACGATCGGCTATTTTTGGCTGGCGGTGCGCAAGGTGCTGCTGGCGCAGCGTGCACAGCCGACGATCGACCTGGCGAGGCTCATTGGTGCGACCGGCGATGTGCGCACACCGCTCGACCCGCAGGGTTCGGTCTACGTGCTGGGTGAGCTGTGGACCGCCGAAAGCGATGTACCTGTCCAGCCGGGTCAACATGTGAAAGTCATCGCTCGCGATGGATTGATCCTGATGGTTGAGCCGGTCGAAGACACAAAGTCTCATTGATGGCAAGAAGGAGGTTGAGAGCATGAACATTACAGTCCTTGCATGTCTGGTGGGAACGGTCGGTCTGGTTGCACTTGCGGTGCTGGGGAGTGCGATTCGAATCGTGCAGGAATACGAGCGCCTGGTGGTATTCCGCCTCGGCCGCTGCGTGGGCGAGCGTGGCCCGGGCCTGGTACTGCTGATCCCGTTCATTGAGCGCGGGGTGAAAGTCGATCTACGAGAACAGGTGCGTGAGATCCCGCATCAGACCTCCATCACGCTCGACAACGCTCCGATCGCGATCGACTTCATCTGGTACTACAAGGTTATCGATGCGATGCAGAGCGTGATTCAGGTTGGCAACTTCGAGGCGGCTGCCCAGGGTATGGCTACTACCACGCTGCGCTCGGTGATCGGCGGCATCGCGCTGGACGATGTCCTTTCACAGCGCGATCACATCAACCAGATGCTGCGCGTGAAGCTGGACGAGGTGACCGAACGCTGGGGCGTGAAGGTTACCAACGTCGAAATTCGCGAGATCATCCCGCCCAAGGAAGTCCAGGATGCCATGAACCGCCAGATGACGGCTGAGCGCGTGCGCCGCGCCGTCGTGACCGAATCAACCGGGCAGCGAGAGGCGGCTGTCAACGTGGCGGATGGTGAGAAGCAGGCCGCGATCCTGCGAGCCGAGGGTGATAAGCAGTCCAACATCCTGCGGGCCGAAGGCGAGCGCGAAGCACAGCTGCTGCGAGCGGAAGGTTTCTCGCGAGCTCTGGACCAGATCTTCAGCATCGCCAAGACGGTCGACCATAAAACCATGACGCTGCAGTACTTCGAAACCTTGAAGACGATGGGAACCAGCCCGGCAACGAAGTTCATCTTCCCGATGGAATTCACCAGCCTGCTGGACAGCTTCCGCAAGGGTGAGGAGTAGTCAGACGTTCGTGACGGAGGGACCGGGTGGAAAGGTGGAGATACGCGCTGCAACCTGGCGTGATTTCCGCCCGGTCCATCACCTGGAGAAGCTCTGCTTCAAAGCTGACGCCTGGCCCTGGATCGATATCCTTGCCGCGCTGACCTTTCCCGAGACGGTGCGCTTCGCCGCCGCAAGCGGCGGGCGCATCGTCGGCTTTGTGGTCGGGGACCGCCGCCAGCGGAAGCAGATGGGGTGGATTGCCACGATCGGTGTCCACCCTGATTTTCGCGGGCAGCACATCGGGACGAGGCTGCTGGATGTGTGCGAGCTCGCGCTGGATGTGCCCAGGGTGCGCCTCAGCCTGCGGGCGTCAAATGCCGCAGCCCTGCACCTGTACCGACGGCAGGGCTACGTCGAGGTCGACCGCTGGCGGAAGTACTACCGCGGCGGTGAGGACGCCATCGTGATGGAGAAAGCCATCGTGCGCTGACAGGGGTGTTGGGGGGACCTTTACCAGCATTCCTGCTTCTGGTACAATCACCCTCTGCAGGGCGTAGTACCCTTCGCCCGGAGCGCCGCATGCGGCGCTCAAACTTTGTGAATGAAAGGGCTTGAGCCACCATGAAAGTACTACTCCTGAAGGACGTCTACAAATTGGGTCGTGCGGGCGATGTCAAGAAGGTCGCCGATGGCTACGGGCGCAATTTTCTGCTTCCCCAGCGCCTGGCCACGCTGGCCACACCGGGCGCATTGAAGCAGGCTGAGCGTATTCGCGAGGCGGCGGCACTGGAACGCGCCCGATTGAACGAGGAATTGAGCGAAGTTGCCGAACAACTGAATGGCATGACGCTCATCTTCCCCGTCAAAGCCGGCGAAACCGGCAAGCTGTATGGTTCGATCACGCCGGCGATGATCGGCGACGCGGTCGAGGCGGAGAAAGGCATCCAACTCGATAAGCGCCAGCTGGATGCCCAGCCGATCAAAACCCTGGGCGTGCACAAGGTCGAAGTGCGCCTGACGATCGATTTGATCCCTGAGCTTACCGTCATCGTTCACCGAGAAGGTGAAGCGCCCGAGACCGCCTACGGCCTGGAAGAGGAACTGGTCGAAGAAGCCGAACAGGCCGGTCAGTTTGCCGATCTCCAGGCTGAACTGGAAGCCGAGTTCGATGTCGCCCTGGAAGAGGTCGAAGCCGAAATGGAAGAGATGCTGGAGGCCGAGGCGGCCGATGAGCCGGCCGGCGAGGATCTCGAGGCTGAAGCCGGGGACGAATCGGACGCAGGCTGATTGGCGCAGCCCCTGACCACCGGCAAGGGGGAATTTCGCCCCGGCCGGTGGTTTTCTTTCTCAGGTGATCTCGATGGAAGAGATCGGAAACCTCCTGCGCGAGACACGTGAGCGTCTCGGCCTCACGCTGGGTGAAATCGAACGAACCACGCACATCCGGGTGGCACGCCTGGAAGCCCTGGAACGGGGAGACCTGGAAAGCATGCCATCCGAGGCCCAGGCGCGCGGTTTTTTACGGAACTATGCCGATGCGCTCGGGCTGGATCCGGAAGAACTGCTGGCGCGTTACGATGAGTCGCGCGGCCAAAAACTCTCCCGGCCGCGGGCGGCTGAGCTCGCCCACATACCCGCTCCCAGGCGCCCGGGCCGTTCCGCCTCCGAGTTCATCCTTACCACGCTCGTGGCGCTGGCTGTGATCGCTGTGCTGGTATGGGGCAGCGGTCAGCTGTTGGAAGCCTTCAACCAGAGCGATGAAACCCCAACTGGGGCCGCGGCCGCATCGATCCAGGAAGAAACCTCGATCCCCACTCCCGCACCGGCAGCGACAGCCACCAATAGTCCGGGCGGCGTATCGGTGGTCGAGCCCACCGCGGTCACACCCACCGCAACCCTGATCTTGAATGTCCTCGATCGTGTGAACCTGCGGATCGTTGTCGAGACCGATTCGTTTCTCGAGGTTGTTGTCGATGGAAAGCAGGCCTTCCGGGGAAGGGCCCAGGCTGGGAAGGAATTGACCTATTCAGGAAATGCAGCGATCGAGGTGACGACAGGAAATGCGGGCGGGCTGCGCGTATTCTTCAACGACCGCGATGAGGGTTTGATGGGTGAGATCGGGCAGGTCATGGTGAGGATCTGGACGCCGCGCGGCGCCCAAACACCGACCCCGACGGTGACGGTGACGCCCACACCTTCGCCATTCATCACCGCGACGGCAACCTCGAGCCAGGGCGCGCTCACCCCGCAGGCGCCTTAGCCCATGAACCACCGTTTCCATCTCGTGTCGCTGGGCTGCGCGAAGAATACCGTCGACTCCGAATCGATGGCCGAATTGCTCGGCCGTGAGGGATTTCAGCCCTGCTCCCGGCCGGATGAAGCAGGGGTATTGATTGTGAACACATGCGGGTTCATCGGGCCGGCGAAAGAGGAGTCGCTCAGCGTGCTGCAAGAACTGGCGGCTTCGAAACGCCCCGATCAGCTCTTGATCGCTGCCGGATGCCTGACTCAGCGTTATGGGGCCGAGATCGTCCGCCAGGTGCCGGGTATCGATGGCATCCTAGGGACGCGCCGCTGGATGGATATCGTCAAGGTGGTGCGAGACCTGCGCGCCGGAGGGCCGCCAGCCCCGCTTTACCACCTGCCGGATGCACCTACTGTCGGAACAGATGAGGGCCACGTCTCCAGGGTCGCCCGACAGGGCGGCAGTGCGTATATCAAGATCGCCGACGGCTGCCGCCGGCCGTGTGCGTTCTGTGCGATTCCACTTATCAAGGGGACGGCCGTCAGCCGGCCGCCCGAGCGCATTCTCGAGGAAGCGCGCCGCTTGCGCGACGGGGGCGTGAAGGAGCTGATCCTGATCGCTCAGGATACCACCGACTATGGCCATGACCTGGGGATGAAGGACGGGCTGGCCGCCTTGCTCGAGAAGCTGGTCGATGCCGTGCCGGACGTGGACTGGATTCGCATCCTGTATGCCTATCCGGGCTACGTGACGCCGCGGTTGATGGATGTCATGGGGACTAACCGCCAAATCTTGCCCTACCTCGATATGCCACTGCAGCATGCTGATCCGGATGTGCTGCGCGCCATGCGCCGCCCGGCCAACCTCGATTGGGTTCACAGCACGCTGTCGGATATGCGGATGGTGATGCCGGACCTGGCGCTGCGGACGACCTTCATCGTCGGGTATCCGGGAGAGACCGAGCAGGCCTTCGCGCGCCTGCTCGAATTTGTCCGTACGGTCCGTTTCGACCGCGTGGGGGCCTTCACCTTTTCTTTTGAAACGGGGACGGCCAGCGAGAGCCTTGGAGACCCGATTCCAGGGACCGTGAAGGAAGAACGCCGGACACGTCTGATGGAGCTGCAGCAGGAGATCTCGCTCGAAATCAACCAGGGTTTCGTGGGCCGTGATCTACGGGTGCTGGTCGAGGGCAGCGGAGATGGATTCTCTTTTGCACGCTCCTATCGCGATGCCCCGGAGATCGACGGGCTTGTCATCCTCGAAGGCGAAATCCCGGTTGGTGAGATGGTCAGCGCGCGGATCACCGGTGCCATGCCCTATGATCTGACCGCGATACCGTCGTCCGCTCCGGATGCAAGCATCCGCTCCTAGAGCCAGCGCCGGACAGTGCCGATACCCGTGTGATAGAATCTGCCCGGTGAGAAGGAGCCCGAGCGGACGGTTGCTCTCGTCCGGGCTGAGATCATTTGGACAGGTATTGTGATGTCGGATCCAACACCAATTGTGAAAGACACCTTCCATCGCAGCCTGCGGGATTTGCGGATATCGGTTACCGATCGCTGCAACTTCCGCTGCACATACTGCATGCCGAAGGATATCTTCGGAGTTGGATACCCTTTTCTGCCGCGTGAACAACTGCTCAGTTTTGAGGAAATTCAGCGCCTGGCGGCTGTCTTCGTCAACCTGGGCGTGAAAAAGATCCGGCTGACCGGTGGTGAGCCGCTGGTTCGCAGGGATCTCGACCACCTGATCGCCCTCCTGCGAGAACTGCCGGATGTCGAATTGACCATGACCACCAATGGATCGGCGCTGGAACGGAAGGCAAAGGCACTGCGCACCGCCGGATTGGACCGCATCTCGGTCAGCCTCGACTCGCTCGATGATGAGGTCTTTGCGGCGATGAATGATGTCGACTTCCCGGTGCAGCGTGTGCTGGCAGGGATCGCCGCCGCCGAAGCAGCCGGCTTCAATCCGGTCAAAGTGAATATGGTTGTCCAGCGCGGCGTGAACGAAGACAGCATCCTGCCCATGGCTCGCTTTTTCCGCCAACCGAACCGGATCCTGCGCTTTATCGAGTACATGGACGTGGGATCGACCAACGGCTGGCGGCTGACCGACGTGGTTCCGGGCGACGAAATCATCGCCCGGGTCGACAAGGAGTTTCCGCTCGAAGAGATTCAGCAGAACTACCCCGGCGAGGTGGCCCGGCGCTACCGCTACCGCGACGGCGCTGGAGAGGTTGGCTTGATAACCTCCGTCACCCGGCCTTTCTGCGGCGGCTGCACGCGGGCCCGCCTCTCAGCCGATGGTTCGCTCTTCACCTGTTTGTTTGCGGTGAAAGGGTTCGACCTGAAGACTCCGCTGCGAGATGGCGCCAGCGACGAGGAACTGGAGAGCATGATTCGCGGCCTGTGGGCGAAGCGGGACGATCGGTATTCAGACTTGCGCTCGGCGTCAACGCCCGATCTGCCGAAAATCGAAATGTCCTACATCGGTGGGTAGGCAGAGACCAGCGGCGAATCACAAAACACTACCCTGCAGCACAGGAATGGAAATGAATTTAGATCGAATGGATGCAAGCAGTTTCTCCGGAATATTCTTTGATTTCGATGGAACCTTAAGGCACAACCATCCACCCGCGCTGGAAGTTTTTTACCGCTTTGCTTCCGAGCTGGGATTTGCCGTGGATCTCGAGCTTCAGCGTCGCGGGGAGCGCTGGGTGAATGAGTACTGGGCGGATTCGGACGAGCTGAAAGAGGATATCGAACGTTTTGGTGAGTGGCGGGATAACGGCGAATTCTGGACGAACCACGCCCGGCGACACCTGCTCAAGCTGGGCTTGCCGGACGATCAGGCCGAAGCCCTGGCGCCGGAGATCACACTACGCATGCGGGCCGAGTACGAGCCGATAGACTGCATGGAAGAAGATGTGCTGCCGACATTTGATACCCTGCGCGGCGCCGGCCTGGCGGTTGCGATCGTCTCCAACCGGAGTGAGCCTTTCCATGACCGTGTGCTGGAGCTGGGACTGACCGAGCACGTCGACCTGATCCTGGCAGCGGGTGAGGTGGGTTGGTACAAACCCGATCCGCGCATCCTGCAGCATGCCGCTGGCCTGCTGAAGCAGGAACCCCAGCGTGTAATATACGTTGGCGACAATTTTCACGCCGATATTCTGGGTGCCCGGGCTGCCGGTATGACTCCGGCGCTGTATGACCCGCGTGACCTGTATCCAGAGATGGACTGTGCACGGATCCATGCCGTCGGCGAACTGGGAACGTGGATCGATGGCCGGGTGTTGAGCGGCGCAAAGTAAACGGGCTGCCGTATGGCGATAGTAGTACAAGCGTGCATTGACTCGCGTCGGGCCAGGTTCTATACTTAGCTCACCATATTCCCGGGAGAAAACCGCTATGAGCGGATTTTCATCACATCGAGGTATTGACTCGGATCAGGCACTTGGGCGCGCGTGAACCCACGTGCCTTTTTGTTTCACCATACACATAAGGAGGCGCAATGGATTATGGAATGATCGGCAAGATCGAAAAAGCCAAGCGCTATGCGGAGGAGCGCGAGCGCATCGTTTTCGAGCAATTCCGCGCGACCTTCGATGGCGAAAACAATCCCCACACGGTTGAATATATTGATGGCACCTGGCGCTGTGACTGCGATTTCTTCCTGACGCGCAACGTCTGTAGTCACACCATGGCGCTCGAACGCATTCTGGATGGCATGCTCCCGGAGGCTGTCCGGCCGATTTAGGTGGACATTCGCACGATGATCGTCCGGGCGCAGATCGCAGATCTGCGCCCGGGTTGCTTTAAAGTGAGCATGGTAGAATGGCGTCCAACCGAATACTGTTCGCTTGAAATCGCACGAAGCCCCACGAGGGCGGCATTCCCCCTGAATGGTGCAGGATACGATATGCTGCGACGCTGGCAATTCTGGCTCGGCTTGATCATCAGTGCAGTCTTCCTGTGGGTGGCGCTGCGCGGCCTGCAGCTGGAGGAAGTATGGGATGCCCTGCAGGGAGCCCGCTACGGCTGGCTGATCCCGGGGGTGATGGTCTACTTCGTCGCGGTCTGGGCACGGGCCTGGCGTTGGCATTACCTGCTCCGACCGCTGAAGAAGATTCCCACCCGCACCATGTTCCCGATCGTGACCATTGGCTATATGGGCAACAATATCTACCCGGCGCGGGCAGGCGAATTATTACGGGCGTATGTCCTGCGCCGCAAAGAGGCGGTCCCCATTTCCGCCTCGCTGGCAACCATCATCGTCGAACGAGTCTTCGATGGCGTGGTGATGCTCGGATTTGTTTTTCTCAACCTGCCCGAGCTGACCTCCCTTACCTCCGGCTCGGGATTCGTCGGGAGCATTCGAGCACTTTCTCTCATCGGTGCCGGCATCTTCCTGGGTGCAGTGCTGGTTTTCCTGTTGATGGCGATCTTCACCCGCCAGGCGCAGAACCTGCTGCACATCCTCATCAACCGCTTGATCCCGGGGCGATTCCGACCGGCGCTGCTCGGTTTCAGCGATCGTTTCCTGGATGGGTTGGCATCCCTGCGCTCGCCGATCGATGTCGGCATGGTGTTTGTGACCTCGGTCGTGATCTGGCTGCTGGAAACGGGCAAGTACTGGTTCGTGATGCACGCGTTCGATTTCGAGGTCAGCTTCTTCGCGTTGATGTTGATGAATGGAATCGTAAACCTGGCGACGACGATCCCCTCGGCACCGGGTTACATCGGAACCTTCGACGCACCGGGTATCGCTGTGTTGGAGGCCTACCACGTTCCAAGCGCCCTCGCGGCGGGCTATACGCTCGTGCTGCATGCCGCCCTGCTGGTGCCGATAACCCTGCTGGGCATGTATTACATGGCACGCGAGAGCTTGAGCTGGGACGCTGTGCAGGCGGAGCTGGGATCGCATGAAGAGGAGGAGGGGACATGAGAGCCGCTATCGTCGGGGCCGGCGCCGGGGGGCTTGCCGCAGCGTATGACCTGATCCGGGCCGGGGTCCAGGTCACCGTCTTCGAAGCTTCCGATCACGTTGGCGGGCTTGCGGCCGGGTTCCGTGATTCGCGCTGGGACTGGTCCGTGGAACGGTACTACCACCATTGGTTCGCGTCGGATCACGCCATACTGGGCTTGATTGACGAACTGGGTTGGCGTGACCACGTGCTCTTTCCCCGGCCGGTGACAGCCGTATTCCACGCCGGGAAGTTCTACCCGCTCGATTCGGCTTTCGCTGTACTTCGTTTTCCCGCCCTGCCCTTCCTCGATCGGATCCGGCTGGGAATGGTCGTCGCTTATTTGAAGTACATTGCCCGCTGGCAACCGCTCGAGCATGTTACCGCTGACGCGTGGATGCGGCGCTGGGTGGGCGATCGTGCGTACGAAATCCTGTGGGAGCCTCTGCTGGTGGGTAAATTCGGCCCACACTATAGGGACGTGAACATGGCGTGGTTCTGGGCGCGCTTCAAAGCCCGCACCCCGCGCCTGGGCACCTTCGTGGGAGGTTTTCAGGCTTTCATGGATGATTTTGCTGCCCACATTCAGACGCTGGGGGTTGAATTGAAATTGAATACGGCGGTTGAGGCGATCGCACCGCGTCCGGAAGGTGGCCTGATGGTCACGGTTGGGGGCGAGCAGCATGCCTTCGACACCTGTCTGGTGACGACCTCGCCGGGGCTGCTTGCCCGCCTGGCGCCGGCGCTGCCCGAATCGTATCTCTCCCAGCTGCTGGCCTTGAAATCGATGGGCGCGGTTGTACTGATCGTCACTCTTCGCGAGCAGCTCTCGAAACAGGGGTACTACTGGCACAACCTGCCCAAGTCGGCCGGCTTTCCGTTTCTCTCGCTGGTCGAGCACACCAACTTCCTCCCCCCGGAGCACTTCGGCGGCGATCACATCGTATACATGGGGGACTACCTCGATCCCGACCACGAATATTTTTCGCTCTCGAAAGAAGAACTTCTTGAACGATTCCTGCCCTCGCTGAAGCGCATTAATCCCGAGTTCGATCCGGGTTGGGTGCGCGCATCCTGGCTGTTCCGCACCGCCTACGCGCAGCCCGTGCCGCCGGTGGATCACTCGCGAGCCATCCCCGATCTGCAAACTCCGGTGCCCGGACTGTGGTTCGCGAGCATGAGCCAGGTTTATCCCTGGGATCGCGGCACAAATTTCGCCGTGCAGATCGCCCGCCAGGCGGTCGCGACCATGCTGGAGGCCGCGCGCTAGTTTCTCCCCCTCCAATGCTATTACGCCGGCTTGCTGCAGATGTAGAGACCGTACCCGAGGTAGTCGCAGGCAGCGGAAGGTGCCGGACCCTTTACCCGGGCGGCTTTTCCATATTTCCGGTAATCGCGACTGCGCATCCACAGCTCGAGCTGACGGATGCCGGCTGCCAGGATGCCTTTTAATCCATAGCGCCGGAATAATTCGAGGCGCTCCGTGCGGGGGTTTATCCGGCATAGTTCAACGTGCTGCGATTCAAAACCGGCATCTGCCAGGAGCGCAGCCCAGGCGGGTGCTGCGAGCGCACCACTCGCATCCGGCGCGCTGTGTGCCCAGGAGATCACTTCCAGCGGCGGACCGCTGCGGAGCCAAGTGGGCTCGTTCAGTGCCAGCACCCCTCCCGGGCGCAGCACGCGCCGACACTCGCGCAGCGCCCTGGCCCGGTCCTGTACCTGTATCAGCACCGCCTCACCGAGGACGATATCGAAGCCATCTGAAGTGTACGGAAGCTCTTCAACCTCACCCCGGCGAACATGGGCACGATGGACCAGACCGGTACGTGCCAGCCGCTGCCGGGTGCGGGCGACCATGCGTTCGGAGCGATCCAGCGCAAACACCCGGCACCCGAAGGATGCCAGTATCACCGCGGTAATTCCTGCTCCACAACCAACTTCCAGCACGCGTTCTCCGGACTTGATGCCGGCCAATTCCATCAGCCTGACGGTCGCCGCCATTTCACCGGGGTGGTGGGTAAGCCCGATCTGGGCCTGGAAGTCGCTGATCTCGGGTTTACGCACGGCTGCTCCCTGCGCTTCTACGTCTGGCACGTGTCCGAGTTCATGCCGGATGCCGACAGCTGCGATTTCTTTCTAGCATGTGTGGCCATGCGTTGCCTGACGGGGGTCTGTGAAGATTCTGGCCGATTCCTGACGCGTGAACCGAGCGCTGTCAGGTGTATTGGGAGGGGAACGTGCGGGCTGGAGGCAGGTTGTGCGCAGGCTACCAGGTGCCCATGACCTGCCGCAGGATGCCCAACTCGCCGATATGGTAGGCGTTGTGGTCGGCGGCCAGGAGCAGTTCGCGCAGCAGCGTGTAGCCGGGCGCGTGCGGCAGGTCATCGGTCAGGCTTCGACCACAATCGGCGGCAAGATCCTGCAGCGATCCCAGGTCCTCGCGAAAACGCTGAAGGGTCGCATTCCAGTCGGCTTCGGTGGCGATTGCGTCCTGGGCGGGCCAGTAGCCCTCTGGCCATTTGGGCGAGATGTGATCTGGATCGATCACGAAGTTGAGAATATCCCACTGCGTGATGCGCAGATGCTCGACCAGGTGCCAGATCGTGTATTCCACGTTGGGCGGATGTTCGTTGATGCGGTCGAGGGGGAAATCCGCTACCGCCTGGTCGAAGGTCATATGGGCATTGCCCCCACGCAGCAGTGCGGATGCCTGTTCACGCGCGACCCGTTCTTCATACTCGTTCATACTTTCTCTCCCTGATGGCTGCACGTTACGGATCTGCTGTTATGACGGCCGGCGGAAACGATCGAGGGAAAACGGCTCCAGTTCGAACGTTCGAGCCTCGCCGTATGCGATCAGCTCGGCCAGCAGCTGGCCGGCGGTTGGCGCCTGAATGAATCCCACCCCGCCCCAACCGGCATTCAGATAAAAGCCTTCCAGCGCCTCGACGCTGCCCAGGATTGGCCGTCCATCCGCGGTCAGCGGGCGGACGCCGGTCCAGGCTGTCTGCAGCCGTGCGTTCCGCAGCACGGGCAGGAGATCGATTCCAATCTCGACAATCTGCTCGACCATCTCCTGTTCGAGGCCCGGGCTGAGCGTGCCAGTGGGTGTGGTGCCTTTGCCCATCAGGAGGCCCTGCAGTTCCGGACGGGCATACCATCCCAGCGGGAGGATATCAAGAAATGGCCGCTCCGGATCAAGCTCCTCCAGCGGTTCGGTCACGACGATCGTCCGGTTCGAGTTCTCGAGCGGTATCTCGCAACCCGCCAGGCGGCCGACTTCCCCCACCCACGGGCCAGCCGCATTGATCACGCAGCCGGTTTCAACAATGCCGTGCGGGGTTTCAACACCCGTGATGCGCCCATTTCGTTGTCGGATCCCGGTGACCGGAAGGCCTTCTTCCAGCCGCACACCAAGCCGGCGGGCGGCCTTAAGAAATCCCCACAGAATCATGTGGGCGTCGAAGGGTCCGTCCTGCGGGCCAAACGTTCCCAGCTCGAGGCCGGGGAATTCGAGCTCGGGATACAAGCGCCGAACATCTTCACGCGAAAGCAGAGAGGTTTCGATCCCAAGCGCCGACAGCCGTAGGGCATGTTCGCTCAAGGTCGGCGCGTTGGCTTCATCGGCCACCGTGAGCCACCCCGTGCGTTTGAAGTCGATGGGTGAACCCAGTTCCGCCTCGAACTGCATGTAGCGTTGGTACGCGTAGAGCGCCATGCGGGCCAGCAGTTCGTCCTCCCCGAACTGCAGGCTGAGCATCGAGGCCGATTTGCTCGACGAACCGGCGCCGACCGCCTCGCGCTCGAGCACGAGCACATCGTGGATTCCGAGCCGGGCGAGGTGGTAGGCTGTACTGCAGCCGATCACGCCGGCCCCGATGATGATGACATCCGCGCTGGAAGGGAGCAGTTCGCTCACGTGCCAGCTTCCCCTTCTCCTGGCTTTGAAATATCCACGTCGGCGAAGAGGTCCCGTTTTCGGAAGCGGGACGTCAGAAACCGCAGCATGAGCTTCCAGTTTGAACTGAAGGAGATGACCTTGTCGGAAGTGTTGTTGGTGAGGATTTGATCGACCAGCCACGGCGTAACGACTTCGAGCCGTTCAGCAATGATGTTGAAGATCGGCTTGACGCGCTGCCATTCCTCAGGTTTGCCGCGATAGGGTTCAATGATCATGTCGGTCGCGACCATCCCTGGTCGCAGCGAAGCCGCGATAACCCCCGTTCCTTTAAGTTCCTTTGCCAGTGCGAGCGTGAAGTAGTGCACGGCATACTTGCTGGTCCCGTAGATCGCCAGCCCAGCCTGCATACGGCCGTCGCCCCCCATCCCCTCCATGTTGTAAATTGCTCCCTTTCCCTGCGCGAGCATGCCGCGGGCGGCGGTCTGCGAACCGTACACTGCGCCCATCAGGTTGGTCTCGATCGCGGCATGCGCTTGAGCAGGATCGAGATCCCAGATCGGCATGGGATCATTGGCAAAGCCAGCGTTGTTGATCCAGATGTCGATCGCTCCAAGCGCCTCCTGCGCTCGCGACCAGAGGCGATCGACCTCTTGCGGGATTCGCACGTTGCACGGGAAGCCAAACACCCGGTCCGCTCCAAATTCACGGGCGAGCGAATCCTGCGCTGCAGAGGTGGTCTCCTCGTGCCGCCCGCTGACCATGACACGGCCGCCGCGTTCGAGAAAGCCGCGTGCCAGGCCGAGGCCGATCCCGCGTGTGCTTCCCGTAATGACGATGTTGGGCATGCGCTGGTAGCCTTTCCGGTGCTCGAAGATTCAATGGATTGCCATCAGGGATTTCACTCCGGCACGATCAGGGGACATCCGGAATCAGCTGCTTGATCATGTTCATGCTCCGGATTTCATAACCCAGGGATTCATACAGATCGCGCGCAGGCCGGTTGTGGCCGAAGACGTGCAGGGCCAGCGAAGTCCACCCCAGCCCGCGAGCCTGCTCTTCCGCCGCGATCATTGCCGCGCGTCCATAACCCTGGCGGCGGAACCCTTCCTCGATGTACAGGTTGTAGACAAAGCCCGAAGCTTCCACGCCTCCAGGCTGCGCACCAAGCCAGATCATACCGACTTCCTCGTTGTCCTGGTTGTGGATCGTGTACAGGTGCTGGCCGGGGGTCTCGATACCCTCTGGCAGGAAACGGTCATACGTTTCTTTGGCTCGGTGGGAGGCTTCGGCCTCGGACCAGAACCCGGCCCGCACATTTTCGGCAGCATAGCGAGGCCTATCGGCTTCGAGATAGTCCAAATATTGTTCCCTGGTCATTGGGATCAGTTCGATTTGTGGTGTCATGATTTGTCCTCAAACCGTGCAGGGCAGTGCCAATGTACTGCATTAATCCGGCAGAAAGATCTGATACAGGTTCCTGGCCTGGGCCAGATTCGCTTCCAGATTCGCTGCCCTGCTCGGGCTCGCACGCTGAAAGGAAAATTGTGCGTAGGTAAGGATATTACCTCCGGCTTCGATCGATTGGTATGGTTCTCCACTCAACAGGCTGAGCCGGTACGGCGTCAAGAACTCCAGGACCGGGGTGGGGTTGCTTGCGACCAGGAAGTACCGTTCGTTGAAGCGCGGATGGTTCGGAATCTCGATCAGGCCGCCCCGGCGTTCGAACAGCTTCTCCAGGAATCGGTTGCCCCACTTCGATAGCTTCCCGCCCTCCACGACCTTTGGAAAGATCGAAAAGCGCGGCAGGTTCAGACGATTCGATGTCGCGGCAATCGCCTGTTCCTGCAGCACGCTGATTCCATCGCTGGTATCGACCAGGTCGAACAGCAGGAAACGGAGCTCGCCTTCCGTCCGGAGAAACGTGTGGAGCAGCTCGAGCTGCTGGCTGGAGGTCGCCGTATGCAGTCTGACGATCTGCTCGGCCAGATCCGAATCATCGACATCGAAAGGGCTGAACCCAAGACTGCGCGCACGATCGAATTTTCGCTGACGCCCCCGGCGATCCGACCGGATCATGAACAGCAGCACCGCGGCGAAGATGGCGACCACGAGCAGTGCGAGCAGATACATACTCACAGGCATCGGCAGATCCTTGAAAGGTGCGCGATGGATCAGGCTCAGGCGAACGGGTCCCAAAGGTTCCGCTGCTTGTCTCAGAGCCCTCTCAGCAGGGTAGCAAAGAGCAGCAGCAGGAACGCGAAAGCGACCAGCCAGAAGTCAAACTGGCTGGCAAATGGAATGCTGACCTGGTGGGCAACGATCCCCAGCAGGCCGAGGAGCAGGGCCAACGTCCACGATGCCTGTTTTGGCGGCGAGAGTTTCATGGCACCTCCGGTACCTGAGATGATCTGGCGGCCGGGCGCTGGGCTCGCTCGATACGGGCGTGCATTTCAGCATCTTGCTCCGGCGTGACCGATGGGTGTAATGATCGGGGAACTCGGGGAGTTGAGCAAGTCGGACACTCGCGTTGCTGCATGGATTGCCGCCAGGATGCGCGTCGCTGGAATCAAACCAACAAGAACCACTTTTCTAGGGAATCAGGAGAAGCTTCAGTCCGTTTCCGGACGTCCGGTTGACCTCTGACTGCCGAATATTCGCCCCGGAATCAGGACGAGGTCGACTTTTTATACTGATCGATGATATGGCAGATATCTTCCATGTGCCCATCCACATGGTCGGCCTGACTGGCGATGACCTCGGCCAGCGAAGCTCGCTGTACATCGCCATCGGGCCAACGGATTGCAAGGATTTTCGCGTCGGCTTTCGGGATGGAGGACAGGAGCACGTACGTGTGTTGCCGGTTGGCATCCAAAAGGGCCAGCGATCCCTGGATCTCGCGGCCATGATAGTTCCAGCGGGCGGCCATCGTGGTCTGCCCTGCCATCCAGTACCAGGGAATCTCGAACGGCATCGGGCTATCGCCAAGCGCCATCATGATGAAGAGCTTCCAGAGGTAGTCCCCGTCAGCCAGATGGTGGACGGTCTGACGGATCGTCCAGCGATCGGGCAGTTCAAAATCCATGGCACCCGGTGGGGTCGAAGCAATGAGCTCGCTGAGCCGGACCGGGCCGGAGAGATAGCGGTCGAGATCATCTTGAAACGTTCCTGCCTTCGTTTCCACGAGAGAACTCCTTGCTTTCGATGTTCGGGAGCTCGGGTCCCGGCTATCGACAGAGCCGGGAGACTCCATGCTCGGCGAGTAAACCCGATCACCCCCGACAGGACCGGCGGATCATGACGCCCAATCCATTCGTGACTCAGGTGCCTTCGTCAGGGGC
>JBJYWH010000365.1:3633-22010 GCA_046259355.1 Anaerolineales bacterium | reverse complement strand
GCCGACGAAATGCAGCAGGCGGCGGGCTTCTTCCAGGGAGCTATTTTCCTCCGATTTCGTACCGGGCATGCCCAGCACCGCGCCGTACCAGTGTGAGTGCAGCTGCGGTTCCATGCCGACCAGCACATTCTCGATGGCGGTCATATTGGCGAATAGCCGGATGTTCTGGTAGGTGCGCGCGATGTGGTGGTGAGCGATGTGATCGGGGGAAAGCCCATCGATCTTTTCACCCTCGAAAAGGATTTCCCCCTCGTCGATCGCGTAAAAGCCCGTGACACAGTTGAAGAAGGTTGTCTTGCCTGCTCCGTTCGGACCGATAATGCTGACGATCGAATCGGTGGGCACCTCGAAGTCGAACTCGCTCACGGCGACCAGTCCGCCGAAGCGTTTCGTGACATGGTTCGATTTCAGGATGATATTGTCACTGTCGGTCATCGCGTCAGTCTCCTGACTCGGCTAGTGTGCTCTGGATGGCCCCCTCGATTTCCTCATCGGCGTGCAGCTCCCTTCGCCGTATAGCTGACGGCCAGAAGCCCTCCGGCTTGGCCAGCATCATCACGACCAGCAGCGCCCCATACATCAGCAAGCGGAACTCGGCGAATTCTCGCAGCAGTTCGGGCAATCCGACGAGCACCAGCGCGCCGACCACAACGCCCGGCAGCGATCCCATGCCGCCGATGATGATCAGGCTGAGGACGTTAATCGAGATTTCGAGCTTGAAGCTGTGCGGGAAGATGGAGGTCAGTTTGCTGGCGAAAAATGCGCCGGCAAGCCCTGAAAATGCTGCGCCGAAGCCAAAGGCCAGGAGTTTGGTAGCGACCAGCCGGATGCCCATCGCCTCGGCCACATCCTCGTCTTCACGCAATGCCATCCATTGGCGCCCAAGCCGTGATTCACCTAGGCGTGAGGAGACGAACCATGCGAGCAGACATCCGGCCAGAACGATGTAGTAGAACTGACCGGGCTGGACAAGCTGCTCACCGAAAAAAGGTGGCTTGGGTATCTGCAGCACACCCTGCGCACCGCCGATGTAGGGTTTCAGAAGGTCGGAGAGCGCCAGGATACGGATGATCTCGCCAAAGCCGAGCGTGACGATGGCCAGGTAATCCCCGCGCATCCTCAAGACAGGAACGCCAAGGATCACGCCAGCGGCAGCAGCCATCAGGACGGAGAAGGGCAGTGCGGTCCAGAAGGTCAGCCCACCAAATCCCAGCGGCCCCTGGGATGTCAGGATCGCCATGGAATAGGCGCCAATTGCAAAGAAGGCCACATAGCCCAGATCGAGCAAGCCGGCGAATCCGACGACGATGTTGAGGCCCAATCCCATCAGGATGTAGATCCCGACGTTGTTGATGACCTCGGACAAGTAGGTTCCCAGCAACTGTGGCAGGATGAGCAGGAAGATAAATCCCGCTGCAATCGCTCCGAAGCGGTATATACGCTGTTTATCGGATGGCATGGCTGAGAATTGCTCACGGAAGGTTTGCGTCCGCAAGCTCATCGCATACGTCCCGCCAGCGATCAGCAAGAAGAGGACCGCAGCGGAAGGGACGTTCAAAGCCTTGCCCGAGAAGATCAATCGGTTGAATGCCGACCCGAAGAAATCACGCAGCCGGTTCGAGAGGATTTCAGAGAACAATCCCACCACGAGCGTCCACAGGATGGCGTTGAAAAGCGGACGCTGGAGTAGCTCGGGGAGTATATAGAAGATCGTCGTCAGCAGGCCGACGATAGCCATAGCAGCGATCTCGAGCAAGCTTCCGGTCAAGGCCGGTTGTCCGAATGTCAGCAGGCTGATCAAAGCGGGCGAGACATTTGGCATGAATTCACGCAGGTTGACGCTCGATGCCAGCAGGATGAAACCGACCACGAGGATACTGGCAACTGCCCCGGTCAGCAGACCCGTGACCAGGATCCCGCCGACAGCTTTCTTCTCGTAGGAGCGAATGACAAGAGAGGTCATCAAGATTACCGGGGTGTAGATCAGCACCTGTCCCATCGTGATTACGTTGGCGACAAGGGCACGTTCTCCGAACAGATCAACCAAACCGATGGCACAAACAATGACGGTGATGAAGCCGGCGAGCAGGCCGGAGCGTAGGATCTGGCGCAGGTCAAGGGTCTGCGATTTGGTCATAAGAGCACCCTACGCTTTCTTCTCGGCGAGCCGTTCACCGAGAATGCCCTGCGGTCGGAAGATCAGGATGAACACCAGCATCGTGAAGGCGATGACATCCTTGAGCTGATTGAAGGCCGGGATGCCCAGGCTTTGCAGGAAGAGGCTGGGCCCCACGGATTCGAACATCCCGAGCAGGAGACCACCCAACGCTGCCCCGGGGATGCTGCCGATGCCCCCCAGGACCGCAGCGGTGAAAGCCTTGATGCCGGGAATGAACCCCATGAAGAAGTGCACCTGGCGGAAGACAAGCGCATAGAGCACGCCAGCCACACCGGCCATAGCGGCGCCAGCCGCGAAAGTGATGGTGATGGTGCGGTCAACATCGATGCCCATCAACGCCGCGACATCTTTATCTTCAGCGACAGCGCGAATCGCTTTGCCGGTCTTGGTGCGCATGATGAAGAAATTGAGGCCGATGAGCATGATGATCGTAGCGATGATCACCACGATATGCACCTTGAGTATCTCTGTTCCCAGAAAAGGTATCTTGCCAGTCAGCATTTCGATCTGCGGGAAGGGTTTGACCTCGGATCCGAGCATGCCACGGTAGAAGTTTTGCCAGAAGAACGAAGCGCCGATGGCCGTGATCAAAGGTACCAGGCGGGGGGCCTTGCGCAGTGGCTTGTAGGCAATACGTTCCGTGACAATGGCCACAATCACCGAAACGACCATCGAGACAACTGCAATCACCAGCAAACCGATGATGGGCTGGCGGTCTAGAAATCCGCTGGTAGACATCGGAAGGGCGACGAAAACCGTCGCCGTCATGATGCCGGACATAAAAAACTCGCCATGGGCGAAGTTGATCATAAAAAGCACGCCGTAGACAAGGGTGTAGCCGATGGCGATCAGGGCGTACATGCTCCCCTGGGCGATGCCAAAGACAATGAAATCCGTCCACTGGCTGGATGAATAAGGGTTATTGAGGATCGTCGCGATCGTACCCCAGATAACCAGGATGATGATGCCGGTGCGCAAAATCCAAAGAAAGAGCGTGATGTAGTCAAGATTTCTAAAACGTGCGCGCATGGCTTGACTCCAGGATGGGGAAGGATGGACCCAGAGAGAAACTCTCCGGGTCCATCCCCGCAAGCCTCACCAAAAGTCGCCGCGCCAAATGCGCGGGACGAGAGTGAGTCGTCCGATTACGGCCAAATCCGAACGTACTCGCCGTTTTCAAGCTGCGAGACCGAGATCTTCGGATCCGCGCAGTCGCCGTACTGGTCGCAGGTCAGGTTTCCGGTGATGCCCTGGAAATCCTTCGTCGCGTACAGACAGTCGCGCATGGCCTGTCGGCCGATGTGAAGCGTGCCGTCATCTTCCAGCGTACCCACCTGCTCGATGCAGCTGAAGATCATGTTGGTTGCATCGTAGGCGTGCGCGTGGAACACGGACAGCGTGTCAGTCCCGAACAACTCCCGGTACTTCGCCTTGAAGGTGTCGTACTCCGAGCCAGTAAAGGCAATATCGGGTCCGGAGAAGTACATACCCTCACCCGCGTCGCCGATGGCTTCTGCGGCAGCATCTGAGATGCAGCCGTCAGCGGCTGAGAGAACGGTGTTCTCGAGGCCAGCGACTTCCTTTGCCTGCTTGGTCAGGAAGGCACACTCCGCCGTGAAGACCGGGTAGTAAACGAAGTCCGGCGGTCCGGCGGCTGCAACCGCAGTCAGGACCGGGCGCATGTCCGTGTCGCCCACGTTGATTGCGGTGAAAGCTACAACCTGGCCACCCAGTGCTTCAAACGACTGAGCGAACGCGTTCGCCAGGCCTTCCGTGTAGGGGTCGCCATCGTGAATGGCGGCGGCCGTGGTCAGGCCGAGTTCGTTGTAGGCGAAATCGGCGATGGCCGCGCCCTGTACCTTGTCGTTGTGGGCGGTGCGCAGGTAGCCGATATTCCAGGCCTGACCGGGATCGGTCAGGCTGGGGGCGGTGTTGGACGGCGAAACCATGAAGTAGCCAGCGTCGGAGATGACCTTCGACATCGGTACACCAGCGCCAGAGCAGCTGGTGCCAACGACGCCGATGATGCTTGGATCTGAGACGATTTTCTGACCGGCAGCCTGGCCGCCTTCGGCGTTGCAGCCATCATCTTCGGCTTGAAGCTCAACCTCGTGCCCATCCACCGGTCCGTGCAGGTCGATCGCAACTTCAACACCGTATTGCGAATCGACGCCAAGATCGGCATTCGGGCCTGAAATCACGAGCGCGGATGCAATGCGGATTGGCTCATCGGGCGCATACGTTACGCATCCCAATGGGTCTTCGCACGTGAATTCCTGTGCTCCCCCGCCGCAGGCAGCCAGAGCGAGCGCTGCCAGCACGAGAGTCGAGAGCACTAGCAATGTGCGTTTCATGCTTCTTCCTCCTCGAAGTTTTTTTCACGTTCTTTGTGCGAATGCGGATGGAACCGAAATAGGACCGTTGCTCAAGAGCGGGACATCCCTCCTTTCCTCTTTGACGAAGGTACCCGTCGAACCTGTTTCAATAGTGCGGGTGATTTTGACATTCTATAACTGGAACAAGGGCAATGTCAACAACCACGCTCAAGTTTTGCGTCTTGGGAGGGCGAGTTCACCGGGTTGAACACCCGATCTCGATTTTCGCACAGGTTGGAGAAAAAGCATACAATGCCAGCGTAGTATTTAAAAAGATCTTCTCAACAGTTGGCGGAGCTTGAATATTTCCGCCGCACAGACATCCGGGTCGGGGTAGGTTCTCAAAAGATGAAATTAGGGGCATGGGGTGAGCAGCAGGCTTTGAACTTCCTTCAATCGAGAGGCTATATCCTGCTCGCGAGGAATGTCCATGTTGGTTCATTGGAGCTTGACCTGGTGATGCAGCAGCAGGATATGGTTGTGTTTGTCGAAGTTAAAACACGCACAAGCACGGACTACGGAACACCTGAAGAGGCAGTATCATTCCGCAAACAGCAGCTTCTACAGCGTGCAGCGTGGGGTTTCCTCGAAGAGCACCAGATGCTGCAGGCTCCATGGCGGATCGACGTGATCGCCATCGTAGCGACGAGTGCGCAGGAGGTTCTTCGCCTGGATCACTACCCGGCTGCATTCGACGTGAGTTCGATATGATGGCCACTTCGCAGGCGCCGCAACGAGGGCGGACACTGGTTGTCATCGTCGGCCCAACAGCGGCTGGTAAAACCTCGATTTCGCTGGAAATTGCAGGATCGTTGGAAGCCGAGATTGTTTCGATGGATTCGCGCTTGCTCTACCGCGGGATGGACATCGGAACAGCCAAGCCCTCATACGAAGATCGCCGCCGCATCCCTCATCATCTCATCGATGTAACCGATCCCGACGAAACATGGAGTCTGGCCCAGTACCGGCAGGCGGCTGAGCAAATCATTGAGGGGATCCAGGCCCGTGGGAAGCTTCCCCTGCTCGTTGGAGGGACGGGGCAATATTATCGGGCGGTTGTCGAAGGTTGGCGCCCGCCCACGGCCTCGCGTTCGGATGTGTTTCGTGCCCGCATGGCTGAGTTTACGGCTGACCACGGGCATCAGGCTTTGCACCATGAACTCGAACGGATCGATCCAACCTCAGCGGCACGAATCGACTCCCGGAATGTGCGTCGTGTGATCCGCGCGCTGGAGATTTTCCACTTGACGGGTCAGACCGCTACTGAACAGAGACGGAAGCGTCCTCCCGAATATGCAATTCTGGTGCTCGGTGTGACCCTGCCGCGCCCGGAACTCTACGAACGTATCGATGCCCGTCTGGAATCAATGCTGGAGAACGGTTGGATCGAAGAGGTGAGAGATCTCCTCCGGAAGGGCTACAGCCCCGAACTGCCTTCCTTCTCGGCCATCGGCTACCGTGATATTGCTCGCTACCTGGAAGGCAAGCAGAACCTGGATCAAGTACGGGCATCCATCAGGCAGGCCAGCAGGAAGTTCGTCCGGCGCCAGGCGAATTGGTTCAAACCTGACGATGAAGACATCGAATGGTTACAGGGCCGCCCGGGCGCCGCGGGATTGATGCATGAGCGTATCAAGATATGGCTGCAGGAGATCAGGGAAAGAGACCGCTCCAAACCCTAGAGTACGGTTCGCAGCAGGAGGAAAATCAGGATCGAAGCGATGGCCGTTGAAGGAATCGTCAGCGTCCAGGCCAGCGCCATGTCACGTAAAATTGTCCAGCGAACCTTGTTGACGCGTTCGGCAGCCCCTGCCCCGACAATGGCGGAGCTGAGGACCTGCGTGGTGCTGACCGGTCCACCAAACAAGGCGCTGCCCAGGATCACGCTCGCTCCAGCGATCTGGGATGTGAATCCGTGAATCGGTCGTATGCGGTATATTTTTCCACCGAGTGTGCGGATCAACCTCCACCCACCAAATGCAGTCCCCAATGCAATTGCACCTGCACTCAGCGCGATGACCCATATCGGAACATGAAAAACCGCGATCTGGCCTGTGAGGAAAAGAGCCAGCGTGAGCACGCCCATTGTCTTTTGCGCATCGTTCGTGCCATGGCTTAGAGCAAGGCCCACCAGCGTCAAAACCTGAAGCCTGCGAAAGACCGTGCTCACCCGAGGCGTGGCTTTACGTACCGTCCAGAGTGTTATCCGCATCACGATGAAACCCATAACGAGGCCAGCAACCGGGGAGAGCAACAGCGCGAGCACGATCTTGATCAACCCATCGATTTTGACGACCGAGAACGTCTGCGTGTAGAGAATGGCTGCCCCGAGGAGTCCCCCCAGCAGGGCATGGGACGAAGACGATGGCAGCCCGAGGTACCAGGTGATGAGGTTCCAGAGCACGGCCGCGATCAAAGCCGAAAGGACAACAAGTTCATTCAGGGCTTGATCGGTGAGCAGTTCGTTCCCGATGGTGCGGGCAACGGCAACCCCGAACAAAAAAGGTCCGGTAAATTCGGCGATCGCCGCCAGAACCAGGGCGACCCGCGGGTGGAGCGCCCGCGAAAAGATGACGGTGGCCACAATGTTGGAGCTATCGTGGAACCCGTTCAGAAAATCGAAAAAGAGGGCGATGACTAGAATGGCGATAAACATTGACATCGGATCCCAAAGGGAAGCTCAATGAGCTTACCAGACGGTACCGCCATGCGTCAACCCGAGGGCCCGGCAGCGTCACCAATGCGATGGACCGCCAGGACGGTCATCGTGATGAGCAAGCCGGGAAGAAGCGACAGCCAGGGCGCCTGGATCAAATATGTTCGGCCCGAATCCAGCATGGCTCCCCATTCTGGCAGGGAGGGGTCGCCGGCGAGGCCAAGAAAGGTCAGCGTGGTCGTGCCCAGAAACGCCCAGGCGTAATGGAGGGTGCCGAGCGCTAGAAGTTGGGGAAAGGCATTGGGCAGCAGGTGGAAAAACGCGATCCGCATGCGATTCGCACCCAGTGCATGGGCGGCGTCGACATAATCCTCCTGAAGGATCCCTTTGAAGATCGAGCGTGAAAGGCGAATAAAGCCCGGACTCCCTCCCAGGCCGACAGCCAGGATCACGGTCGAAAGCCCGGTTCCTAGCCCCGCGACAAAGAGCATGGCCAGGAGCAAGCCCGGAATGGCCAATCCTGCATTTGCTAGGCCGAGAAGCAGTCGATCGAGCAAGCCGCCACGTATACTGGCGATCAAGCTGAGAAAGAGCCCTAATGAGATCGTGATCAGCGTCGCGGCAAAGGATGCCAGCAGGCTACTGCGGGCACCGTAGATCAACCGGCTGAAGAAATCCCGCCCCAGCGCGTCGGTTCCGAGCAAGGTTTCATCTGCTGGGGGATGAAGAGCCGTCCCGACAGGAAGGCGCGGGTTGTGCGGTGCAATGACCGGGGCGAAAAGGGCGAGGATAAGCAAAACCGCCAGCCAGAGGAATGCCCAGGCCGTGATTCGGTGCTTCTTCATCCGCTTCTCCTGCGTCGAGGATCGAGCAGGATGGCCGCGAGATCCGCAAGGATGTGGCTGAAGGTGTAGAACAAAGCGGCCAGAACGACGAGTGCCTGCGCAATGGGGAAATCACCTTCGAGGATCGATTTTACGAGCAGCCGCCCCAGGCCAGGTCGGGAGAAAACGGTCTCGGTGACGACCGTTCCACTGAATAAGTAGGCCGCTTCGAGGGCGACCAGTGAGATAACCGGAGGCAGGGCAGGGCGGATGGCATGCCAGAGCAGTCGAAAACCGTTCCTTATCCCGCGGGCGCGGGCCGCCAGGATGTATTCGGACTGCAGGCTTTCTCTCAGGCCCGATTGGACAACTCGACCGATCGGGCCCATGGAAGCAATACCCAGCACAATCGATGGCAGGAAAAAGCCGGGGCTTGCCATGGGCTGTCCTGTAGCAATCGAAATGCGCAGCGCAAGGTAGAGGATCAGGATACCGGTAAATGCTACCGGCAGTGCCGTGGACACGTTGGCGATGAAGGACGCCGTCTTTCCGTCCAGCCGACGGTCACGCCAGGCGGCGAGGACGCCGAGTGAAAAACCAAGCACCAGCGCGATCAGCAAACCCGAGATCGCCAGGGCCATTGTGTAGGGTAGTTGCTCGAAGATGATTCGGCCGACCGGCCGTGCAGTGTACAGCGATTGACCGAAATGTCCATGGAGAAGGTTGCCCAGGAAAACGAGATACTGCGATCCGAGAGACCGGTCAAGACCGAGCTGCTGGCGCAAGGCTGCCGCCTGTTCTACGGTTGCCAATCCTTGGGACAGCAAGTTCGCAACCGGGTCGCCTCCGGCAATTCGAAGTGCGAAGAAAGTCAAAGTAACCGCCGCCCAGGCGGTCAGCAGCCCCTCGATCAGCCTGCGGCTGATAACGATCAGGAGCTGAATTCGAGGTCGATCAAGAACGGGAACCATCCCTGGAGGGAGAATCGCAGCCCGGTCAGGTCAGAACGGGCAACTACTAGGTTAATGTAGTCTCGCACCGGCAGGACGAGATAGGATGTATTGATACGTTCGATGGTTGACTGGTAGAGCGCCGTTCGTGCTGCAGTATCGTTGGTTTCATTGGCCGCCGCAGTCAGCCGCTGATCCAATTCCGGGTCATCAATCTGGCTCCAGTTGTAGTAGCCGTCACTGGTGAAGCTCGGCCGAAGCAGGTCGGGATCCGTTCCAAAAAAATTCAGGCCGATGGCATGATATTCGCCCGAAGCCTGCAGTTCCTTCAAAGGTCCGAAAGCCGGTGCGGTGACCACTTCGACATTGGCGCCGAGGATCTCCCAGCTCACATCGATAAGCTGGGCAGCCTCCGGATTGGCACCCCAGGTAGGGGTGACGAGCACCAGCTTGAGATCCTGGCCGTTCTTCTCGCGTATGCCGTCCCCGTCGAGATCGATCCATCCTGCCTGTTCGAGAAGCTGACTTGCTTGAGCAGGATCGTACTCAGGATGTGTCTCCGGCAAGAGCGGTTCAAAGAGAGCTGCGGAGAGCGGTCCGAATGCAGGAGGGGAGGTCGATCCGAAGAGCGTTTCGACGATACCGGGTCGGTTGACAGCGAGCGTCAATGCCTGCCGAACAAGCGGATCATCTGTTGGCGCCCGTTTCGTATTCAGGAAAAACTGCATCGGTTGCCCGGGGATTGGAACCGGCACGAGTACGAACCTCGAACTGCTGGCGAGACGCTCCGCCTCCCTGAATGGCACCTCGCCGATGACATCGACCTGGCCGCTCTCCAGGGCAATCGAGCGGGTGGCTTCGTTCTCGAAGAAGCGGAATTCGATCCGATCGATCGTCGCTTGCCGGTGGGTATATATCGAGGGACCCCAGTTGTAGTCTTCATTCCGCTCGAGGACGATGTGCTCGTTGGGGATGTATTCGATGAACTTGTAAGGGCCGGTTCCTACCTGGTGGAATTGATATTCTGCGGGTCCCCATTGTCTGAGCGCGGAGGGAGAAGCCATTCCGAGATAAACCTGGGAAAGCGAATCGAGCAGCGGTGCGTACGGCTCGCTCAGCTGGAACGCGACCTGATAGGGACCGAGGACGGACACCTCGGCAAGCGGGCCGAGCAGGCTGGCCGCTTTCTGGGAATGGTTGTCCGGATCGGTGACATAGGCGATGTTTTCTCGGACAGCATCGGCATCAAACGCCGTACCATCATGGAAGTGGACATCACTCCGGAGCTGAAATGTATAGATCAAACCATCGGGGCTGACCTTCCAACTTTCAGCCAGGCCCGGGATAACGTCGCCGGAATCTGGATCCCGGAACACAAGCGTATCGTAGACCGAGCTGAGAGGAATGCCCAATTCGGCCGAAGCGTTGAGATGGGGGTCGAGCCCGGAAGGTGCCAGTGTGAGTCCGTACTTCAATTTGGTCCCGGCCGCAGGCGGTTTCGCGCAAGCCCCGCAGAGAAGGACAGATGAAAGTAGCAGCGCTCGAAGTAAGAAGGATTTCAATCTCAACCCTGGGTTGCGAGGACCATTGCTCCAACGAGGCCGGCATTGTCTCCCAATTCAGCTGGCACGATTCGTAGGCCATCCAGGTAGGCTGGATCCATGACGTGCTGCCGAAGTGAACTTTCGATTGCTTCCAGAAGAATGGAGCCTATCTGTGAAACACCACCGCCCAGAACGAACGTCTCCGGATTGAATGCATGGGTCAGGTTGGCCATGTGGATGCCGAGCAGTGTACCGGTTTCCTGCACAATTCTGATAGCAAATTCATCTCCGCTCAACGCGGCTTGGCCGACATCAGAAGCTTCCAATCGTCCTGATCTGGAGTAAATATCGTTCAGCGATGAACTGCTGCCCGACTCGAGCCCGGTCACGGCACGCTCCGCAATCGCTGGCCCGGCTGCGATGGCCTCAATATGCCCGCGCTGGCCACAACCGCAGAGCGGGCCATTGGGATCCAGGGTCATGTGCCCCAATTCAGCGCCGAGTCCATGCGATCCGAGCAGCAGGCGCCCATCGGTGATGATGCCGCCACCAATCCCGGTGCTGATCGTCAGGTAGATCAGGTTGTCGCTTCCGCGGCCGGCGCCGAACTTCCATTCGCCAAGCGCAGCAACGTTCGCGTCATTTCCTACACGCACCGGGACATTGAATTCGTCCCCGACGATCTTTTGAAGAGGAATATCCTTCCATCCCGGCAGATTCGGCGCTCTGAGGACGAAGCCTCGATAGGGGTCCACCGGTGCCGGAGCGCCAATGCCAATCTTCGTATCGGCGCGATCATCCGGCAGCAGTTCTGCAATCGATTGTTTAAGCCGTTGGAGGACAGCTTCCGGGCCTTCGTCGGCCCTTGTGGGGGTCTTGATCTGAGCCTGTGATGGCGGCTGTCCGTTCTCGAAACGGGCAACGCGAATGTTCGTGCCGCCAAAATCCACAGCAAGGATTACGGACATGGCCGCAGTATAACATAGATGCTTGATGTTTCGTTCCGCTCGCCTTAGAATGCAGTGGCCATGGCCAAGAAAGTTACCCCGATCCGGCAACAGTATCTAGAGATCAAGAAAAACTACCCCGATGCGATTTTGTTCTTCCGCCTGGGGGATTTCTACGAGACATTCGATACGGATGCCGAGGTCGCTGCGCGGGAGCTCGACATCGTCCTCACCTCGCGCAATGTAGCGAAGGGGGATCGAGTGCCCATGGCCGGAATACCCCATCATGCGGCCGAGAATTATATCGGGCGGCTGATCGAGCGTGGTTATCACGTAGCGATCTGTGAACAGATCGGTGACGGACCGGTTCAAGGGCTCTTCCCACGGGAAGTTGTCCGGGTAATCACTCCCGGTACGATACTGGAGAGCGAGCTCCTTCCAGGCGATGCAAACAATTACCTGCTTTCGGTCTATCTCGACGATGCAGGCCTGGGGCTTTCTTATGCTGATGTGAGCACCGGTGAATTTGCGGCTGGACAGTTCGTGGAGGGAAATCCAAGGGAAATCCTGGCTCACGAATTGGCCAGGCTGCGGCCCGCTGAGGTCATTCTGGATGAAGAGCTCGATCTCGATGAACTGTGGTCGGGAAGCGTTTCCAGGCTACCAGACTGGAAATTTGCGTTGGACGGGGCTGAAGAGGTTCTGAAGTCACACTTCGGCACGGCGACCCTGGCGGGGTTCGGGCTTCAGGATATGCCGCTGGCTCTGCGCGCTGCCGGTGCGATGATCTCGTACTTGAAACAAACCCAGGCTCCTGCCCTGAATTTGCTGACCGGCCTCGCGACCTATGGACTTCAGGATTTCATGGTCCTCGATGCGGCAACACGGCGGAATCTCGAGCTCACGGAAACGATTCGTTCTGGAGAAGTCCGTGGTTCGCTGCTTGGCGTTCTTGATCGTACGGTCACTCCTCTCGGTCGCCGTATGCTGCGCCAGTGGCTGGGCAAGCCTTTGCTGGATCGAACGAGGATTGAGGCGCGGCTTGATCAGGTTCAGGCTGGCTTCGAAAACGGCCTCTGGCGGGCGGAGATCCGCACGGCACTCAAGCCGATTGGCGATTTGGAGCGGGTCGTGAACCGGATTGTCGCCGGCCTGGCGCGCCCTTCGGATCTGGTTGCACTCCGATCCATGCTGGAGGCTATCCCGGGCATACTTGAGATCGCGAAAACGATCGACTCACCAGGGATCGATCAATTGGTGACGGACATCGACCGCTGTGAGGATGTCTTTGATCTGCTACAGCGCGCCATCGCCGATGAACCTCCAGCGACATTGGCCAGTAGCGGTGTCATTCGCTCCGGTTTTTCCGATGATCTGGACCGCGTGCACCGCAGCTCTCGGGAGGCGCGTGACTGGATCGCCAACCTTGAAGGGCACGAGAGAGAACGTACCGGAATCAAGAATCTCAAGGTAGGGTACAACAAAGTTTTCGGGTACTACATCGAGGTTACAAAATCGAACGCCGGACGGGTGCCGGAGGGTTATATCCGCAAGCAGACGCTGGTCAATGCCGAGCGGTATATCACGCCGGAGATGAAGGAGTACGAATCCCTGGTCCTGACAGCTGAGGAGCAAATTCGGGAGATCGAAAGCCGAATTTATCGCTCCGTGTGCAGCGACATCGCACAGCATGCCGATCGGCTGCTGCAATCGGCACGCTCGCTCGGCCGGATGGATGTTGTCATAACCCTCGCCGAGGTGGCTGCGCTGCAGGGATATGTGCGGCCAACGCTGATGGATGACGAAACGCTCGACATCCAGGAGGGACGGCACCCGGTTGTCGAGCGGCTGCTTACCAGCACTCGTTTCGTGCCCAACGATGTAATCTTCGAGCCCGGGGAGCGCGTACGCGTCATCACGGGCCCGAATATGAGCGGCAAATCCACCTACCTCCGGCAGGTTGCTCTCTTGGTCTTGATGGCGCAGATGGGAAGCTACGTACCGGCACGGGAGGCCCGATTGGGCATCACCGATCGCATCTTCACCCGGATTGGGGCACAGGATGAGATTCATGCCGGCCAGTCGACATTTATGGTCGAGATGATCGAAACAGCGAATATCCTGCATAACGCCACAAACCGCAGCTTGCTGATCCTGGATGAAATCGGGCGGGGAACAAGCACATACGATGGGGTTGCGATCGCATGGGCGGTCGTCGAATACATTCACAACCATCCCCACTTACGCTCGCGAACGCTCTTTGCCACGCATTACCACGAGTTGACGGACCTGGCCAATCGGCTGCCCGGTGTACGCAACTATAACGTTGCGGTGTCCGAAGATGGTGGCCAGGTAGTCTTCCTGCACAAGATCATGCCCGGAGGGGCGGATAAATCGTACGGCATTCACGTTGCCGAGCTGGCAGGGCTGCCGCGTCCGGTCGTGCACCGGGCAGGGGAGATCCTGGCCCAGTTCGAAGCCAGCGCCTCCCGCCCAGGTGCTGCCAGTGTCCCATCGAAACAGCTCCGGCTGTTCCCGGAATCCAATCCACTGCTCGACGAATTGAAGGCTCTCGATGTGAACAGCATGTCCCCGCTGGAAGCTCTTAACAGCCTCTTCTCATGGCAGGAACGTTTTCTACGCGATGAACAGGACGAGGAATCCGGAAGCGAACCTCAGACCTGATTTGCGGCGTGATTGGCTTCCGATCAATCAGCCGTGATCACATCCGGATACTCCTGGCGTATTGGCTCGGCTTCCTCTACGCCGAGCCGATCAAGAATATCCCTCACCAGGCGAGCCTTGTGTTCTGCATCCCGGCGTGACCAGGTTCGGGATTTGATCTCCAGGAAGTAACCATCAAATTCTGGTTTGATCAGCTGGTCCAGGTTGATGAAGAATTCAAGCTCTTCGTATCGCACCAACCAGCGCAGCCGGTCTTTATAGATCTCGAGCTCACTGGAAGGCTTGAAGTACTCGCGATAGAAGCGGACGGTGTGTGTCGCAGGAGCGATGAAACGTGAACGCGAGAGCATGACGGAATTATCAAATTCACGCTCCGCAGCAGGTCCGGTCAGGGTGAGTCTTGATCGAACATTGAAAACGTCACCGTTTTCATCGATGAATTCATCCTCACGGTAGCGCAAGCGGCTGCTCTCGGGCAAGGGGAAGCTGAAGTAAGTGTCGTATTCACGGTAGTGGGCTGTGCGGACGATCTCGAACGCATTCTTTGAAAGCTTCTCCAGCACGGCTTTGGAATCTGGAAGGCGAAGCTTGATCTGGATTTCGTAGCTTTCTTCTTGTTCGGCGCCACCGATCGCGATCAGCTTGGAGAGGACGGATCCCTCCCGCTCGAGCAGGAAGGCGTCAATCTTTTTCGCATAGACAGCGGCCTGCCGGCGTAGTTCGACCTCGTCCAGCGTGAGGAGATCCTTCTCGCGCATCAACCAGCGACCGTTAACCATCACATCGACGACATCGGAAGCCTTGGTTGCATAAACGATTCGAGAATAGATCGCTCCCGGCTCGCGGTTGTAGTGCGGCCAATTATGGGTGGTTGACATATCGAGGCTGATGATGTCGGCTCGCTTGCCGATTTCCAGCGACCCCGTCAGGTCGCCCAGGTGAAGCGCACGCGCGCCCATGCGGGTTGCCATCTCAACGACGGTTTGTGCCGGGAGGGCGGTTGGATTGCTTGTGACCGTTTTCGCGATGAACGAAGCCAGGCGAAGCTCTTCAAACATATCGAGATCGTTGTTTGACGCTGGTCCATCGGTTCCAATACCGACCTGCAGGCCGGTCTCCAACATCTCCGTGACCGGAGCAAAGCCCGAGGCGAGTTTCAGGTTGCTGGATGGATTGTGGGCGATGCCGGTGCGTGAGTGTTCGAGCGTATGGATTTCGCCCTCATCAATGTGTACGCAGTGGGCGGCAATGACTTTGGGCTCCAGCACGCCGAGTTTCTTGATCCAGGGCACGACCGGCATGTTGTACTTTTCCCGCCACTCATCAACTTCCTGCTGGGTCTCGGAGATATGGATATGGAGCGGGACATCGAATTCCATGGCCAGCTTCGCGCATGCCTCGAGAATGGCCGGTGTGCAGGTATACGGAGCATGCGGAGCGACCGCAGGCGTAATCAAGGGATGGCCCTGCCAGGATTCAATGAATTTGCGAGCTGCCGCCAATGAATCTTCATAGGATTCAGCATCGGGAGAGGGGAATTTCAGGACGGTTTGACCGCATATGCCACGCAGGCCGGCTTCGGCTGTGGCTTCGGCCACGGTTTGTTCGAAGTAATACATATCCGCAAAGCTCGTGACCCCGCCCCGTATCATCTCGGCACAGGCCAGGGAGGTGCCGAGCCGGGTGAAGTCAGGATCGACGAATTCCCGCTCGACCGGCATCATGTAACCCAGCAGCCAGACATCCAGGCGCAGGTCATCTGCCAGGCCGCGCAGGAGCGACATGGGGACGTGGGTATGTGCATTGACCAGACCGGGCATCATCAATCGTTCGCCGAGGTCGAGAACTTCCACCGAGGGGTGCTTCGCGGTCAATTCATGGATGCTGCCAACGTCTCGAATCATATCGTCTTCGATCAGCAGCGCGCCGTTCTCCAGGATGCGGCGATCGGCGTCCATCGTGATAACAGTTTGGCTCGTTAAAATGATGCTAGACGGTTTCATGCCCACCTGGCTTCCCGGAAGAATTCTGATGATTATAGCAGGTGTGACGGACCGGGGCGGTATAATCTCTGTGGGGAGGACCTATGCGCGCAGTCGATATCATCATCAAAAAACGTGATGGGGGAGAGCTGAGTCGAGAGGAAATCGAGTACTTCATTCGTGGATTCCAATCCGGTGAAGTGCCTGATTACCAGATCTCAGCCTGGGCGATGGCCGTGTTGTTTAACGGGATGAATGCTCGTGAAACAGCAGACCTGACACGGGCAATGGCAGAATCCGGAGACCAACTCGATCTATCGGATGTCGTCGAGTGCTCCGTCGATAAACATTCAACCGGAGGCGTGGGCGACAAGACCACCCTTGTCGTTGCCCCGATTGTCTCAGCTTGCTGTGTTCCTGTCGGGAAAATGTCCGGTCGGGGGCTGGGGTTCACGGGCGGCACCCTGGATAAAATGGAGTCGATTGACGGATTTTGCGTTGATCTAACCGCGGATCAATTCAAGCAGCAACTTAAATCGATCGGCATTGTTCTTTCGGGGCAGACGGCCGATTTGGCCCCGGCAGACGGCGCGCTGTATGCATTACGCGATGTCACGGGGACCATCCCCTCCATTCCGTTAATCGCGTCGTCCGTGATGAGCAAGAAAATCGCGGGTGGGGCCGACGCGGTTGTCCTTGATGTCAAGACCGGCGTGGGTGCTTTCATGCAGACCTTTGAGAAGGCACGCGAGCTGGCCCGGATGATGGTCGATATCGGCGAACATGCCGGTCGAAAAGTCGTTGCCTTAATCTCGGATATGAATCAACCCTTGGGTTTAACCGTTGGTAATGCCCTGGAGGTACGCGAGGCTATCGAGACGCTGAAGGGTGGGGGTCCCGCTGATCTCCGCGAGCACTGCCTGGTCGTTGCCGCACATATGGTCCACCTGGCAGGCGAGGCGGAGACGCTTGATCAAGCTCGTGCGCAGGTCGAGGCCTCGCTCGACAACGGCAAAGGTTTTGAGAAATTCAAGCAGCTGGTAGAAGCTCAGGATGGCGACATCCGCATGGTTGATGATCCTGACTTGCTGCCCCGGGCGCCGTTTATTCAAACAATCAAAGCCCCGAGATCAGGTTACATTGCAGAAATCAACGCCCGGGAGGTCGGGCTGACCGCGATGGGATTGGGTGCTGGTCGACAGCATAAGGGCGAATCGGTCGATCATGGAGTAGGCATTGTGCTTCACCATAAAGTCGGTGAACCCGTCGAAAAAGATGATGGCTTATATACCATTCATTCCCGAAGCCAGGAAAGCTTCCATCAGGCTGCCGAGCGCCTGCTCCAGGCGACCAAAATATCTCCTGATCCGGTCGAGGAATTGCCTTTAATTTACGAGACGATCACCGAATAGACAGGCAACCGGTTTGGAAATCGTTGGAATGAACTTGCTCTGACACCTATTCGTATCGTCACGTTTCGTATCGATGTGCGAGGGGTTGAGACAAACATCTAGCTCAATCTCTGACGCTGCACGCCTCGAAGTTTTTCTGGGACATCATCTAAAGATTGTGAATCGTAATCCGGTTTGTCGCGCTTCCCATCCTTATGCCCAGGATGCGCTGGTAAAATTCGAGTTCCGCTTCCAGTGAACTCACAATGGTTTCCTTTTTCTTAAAACCATGCCCTTCGCCGGGGTATTCCAATAAAGCGTATGGAAGATTCTTTGCATCCAGGGCTTGACTGATCTGTCTCGCGAGCTCCGGAGGTACAACGGCATCTTCGAGGCCTTGGAATAAAATCACCGGCGACTTGAGCATTTCAAGATGGGAGAGAGGGGAGCGCTGGCGGTAGACTTCCATTGCCTGCGGCAGCGGCCCGACAAGCTGGTCAAGATAATGCGCCTCGAATTTATGCGTATCCTGGGCGAGGGTCAGCAGATCGCCGATGCCGAAGTAGCTCGCTCCCGCGCGAAAGACATCGAAGAATGTCAGGGCAGCCAGGGTCACAAAGCCGCCCGCGCTGCGACCACGGATGAGCATCTGGTCGGCGTTGACCTGTTTCCGGTCAGCCAGGAAGCGTGCGCCCCATACACAGTCTTCAACGTCCACGACACCCCATTGGCCGTATAACGCTCTGCGGTATTTCCTCCCATAGCCGCTGCTCCCGGTGTAATCCACATCCAGGAACGCGAACCCACGCGAGGTCCAGAATTGGACGTCGAGGTCGAGGTGCGG
>JBJYWH010000365.1:0-3533 GCA_046259355.1 Anaerolineales bacterium | reverse complement strand
TCGGGCGGCGCAAACGCAATCGAAGGCAATTCAAAGGAGGTAAAGCCTGTTTCGATCGGCTGCAGGCTGCCCGTTTTGATATCGATCAATCCCAGTTCCGGTCGGCCATCTTGTTTGTAGACCGCAGCGATGGTTTCTCCTGAGACGAATGCATAGCTGGAAAACCCCAGCAGCCATGCTGGCCGGCCGAATTCCGCTTCCATTGGCAGCACCGCATGAATGGCTCCGTCAACGACCCGGTAGATGTTCCACCAACCCGTTCGGTCGGAAACGAAAAACAGCTCACCAACCGGGCTCCATTCGGGTTGGAAAATCGACTCGTCCATGCCCCCGGCAACAAGCTGCACCTCTTCAAGGGTTCCCTTTTGTTCGAATCGAGCGGTATGCAGTGCTGTGGCATCCCAGGGCATGTTGGGGTGGTTCCAGCTCAGCCAGCACAATCGCGTACCCGTAGGGTCGAAGCGGGGAGCAGCATAGAAATCTCGCCCCTGGGCCAGCGGCAGGATCTTGCGGTCCCCTGTGAGTGAAATCGCAACCAGGTCGTTGATGACTGGCGATTCTGGAAAATGGCGCTCGCGCACCGCAACGAGCCAGCTGCCGTCTGGAGATGCCTCCAGGTCCGCAAATCGAATCTTGTGATCCGGTTCGTCCTGAAATAATCGGACGAGCCCGCCCTGGTCGGCCTGTTCGTAAATAGCCTGGTCGGAATCGTTCACGAAAAAAATGCGTTTCTGGTGAACAGCGTAAGCGCCGCCGCCATACTCGTGGACTCGTGAGCGTACGCTGAATCCGGCCGGGGTGAGACATTCAATTTCACCGGCAGGATCCCATCGCATGATTGTGTACCGGGCATCCTGATCGGGTTGAAACTCGATCCAGTACACGGCGCCGGCATCAACACGAATTTCACGCGGCAGGGCGGCAGATCCGGTTCCGGCCTGGCTGACAAGTTGAGCATCGATCGGCGACGGCCAGGCGCCGCAGGGACCGCAAGGTGATGAGTACTTGCCCATGGTTACTCCCGTTTGAAATCCGGTGAAGACTCGTGCATCAGGGGCAGGCGTTCTGCAGGTGCTGTTCGAAAGTCTCGGCGAATGCATGGCGGCCGGAGCCATCGCACAGCGCCCGAAAGTAAAGTTCACTGGTGTCAGCCGGATAACCGACCGCCTCGAGCGAGGACAACCCGGGGTTTGCGATCGGGCCGGGAGGCAAGCCTTGAAAGAGATAAGTATTGTACGGTGATGGGAGCTCCAGGTCGTCGAATGTCAGGGTGAGCTTCCACCAGCTCCCATCAGGCTGTTGGCCGAGTGCGTACTGGATGGTCGGATCCGCATCGAGCGACATGCCTGCGGCGAGCCGATTGAGAAAAACGGCTGCGATCCGGGGGCGTTCTTCTGGAACGATAGCCTCCCGCTCAACGATAGAGGCCAGCGTTACAGCCTGGTACACATCGAGGCCCTGGTTGCGGAAAGCCTGGCGGAGCGGCTCGTCGATGCGCATCTCAAAGGTCTGCAGCATGCGCTCGACCAGATTGTCCGCGGTGCCATTCGGGTCAAGCTGATAGGTTTCGGGGAAGAGAAAGCCCTCCAGCGTAGCACCGGCAGGCGAATCGTCGCTGAAACTGTATCCGGGTGGAATGGACTGCGTTGCTGCGAGAAAATCTGCTTCGCTGGTACCAGGCACCTCTGAGGCGATGGAAGCGGCAATTTGTTCCCGCCGCCAGCCCTCAGGGATGGTAATTATGATCGAGGCATCGCTCGCAGATTGCAGCGAGGCCGCCAATTCGCGAATCGACATCGATCCATCAAGGACGTAGTTCCCTGCCTCGATGCCCCGGTCCAAACCCCGGTAGCGCAGGTAAAGACGCAGCAGGTTCGCGTCATGCACGACGTTTGCTTGCGCCAGATTCTCGATAACTTCTGAAGCGGATTCACCCGGCACAACCTGCAGCTCGAGGACAGCGCCAGAATCTCCAGCCGGCGAATCAAGGGCACCCCGGCGAGCGTACAAATACAAGCCCAATCCGACCTCCTGGGCGCGAGGCAGGTCGGTCGATGGTTCACCCACCTGATCCGTGAGGCTTGGGAGGCCGAAAACGTAAATCCCAACCGTCCAGACACCAAGGCAAAGAATACTTCCGAGGATGGCAAGGATCAGGAAGGCCAGGCAGGTTCTAATCCATCTTGGCATCGAGATAATCCTGCAGGATAACGGCCGCCGCTCTCGCGTCCAGATCGTGCGATGTTTCGCTTAACTGCATCGCCTGTGACGTGGAGCCGCTTTCATCCCAGATGTCGACGGCTTCCGCTCCTGCATCCCGCAGCGCATTCGCGAGGCGCAGCGCTTTGCGCGCTTGAGGACCGGTCTTGCCATCAAGATCATAGGCGACACCGAGAACAATTTTTCCGGCGGAGTGTTCCCGGGCGATTTCCAGGATGGCTGCGGCGTCTCTCCTTCGCGATCGGTGGGCGAGCACGGTCAAGGGCCGTGCAATGGTTTGAGTTTCATCGCTGATAGCCACGCCAATACGTACATCGCCAGGATCCACGCCGAGCACCCGGCTCATGACGGCAGCTCCCATGGGAGAAGGACCTGGTACTGGAATGTGAACGGCGGGTAGAACGGGAGCCAGGCCGGGGAAAGGTCAATCGATACCAGATCGAATTCGTCCTTCGAATCAGGCATGAATCGCTTCGCGACAGAGGAGAGGCGCAGAGATTCCACCAGCCTGCCTCGATCGGGTTCCTCGAAGATCTGCGCTTCAAATTCAGCCCTCAAGCGGGGTGGGCCTTCTGCCTCCGGGGGCAGAAAGGCGATCTGGCTGATGGTTAGGCTCGCAGGGATCACATGCCATCCGGCAGGAAGATCAGCAAGCATTGTCTGGTATGCGGCTGTTTCCAAAACGGACCGATCCACCACATAACCGCCGGCTTCAATATTCATTTCGAGTGCGATGCTGTCCGCAATATCGCCGATGCTATGGTCGTACATTGAACGCAGAAGGTGCGCCGTTTCAAGTGATTCCGGGATCAGGAGTTCTGTCTCGGGCAGACTCCCCTCGATCTGGCCTTGAGCCTTTTCGAGCAGTTGGTCCGTGAGCTGTGTCTGGAGAGTCTGGAGATCGCTGCCGGAGACGGCGCTGCGCGAGGCCAGGGAACCGCCGCGCGTCGGGGTCGGGTTTTCGACTTCCAGGGATAGGCCGGCTTGACCTTCGATAGCCCATGCTGTGCCTGCGGGGAGGTTGCCGGCTGGACCGGGAGCAAGAGCCGTGATTTCAACACTTGCTGAGCCATCAGGAGGCACAACCACCGTCGATTGCGTGACAAACGTTGGTCCTTCTGGATCGGTGGGGAGCAGGCGCGCTCCTACGGTGAGTGTGACGGGAGACGTTGAAATGTTGTTGAGAATCACACTTCCTTCAGCTGGATTTTCGGGTTGAGAACTGCTTCCGGTCGTCGGTATACGCAGAATCCCTTCAACCTGGACGGAGGTGTACCGAGCTGGAAGTTCGCCCGAATCAAGTTCGGCCGGAT
>JBJYWH010000364.1:0-2983 GCA_046259355.1 Anaerolineales bacterium | reverse complement strand
GCAGAACTGCTAGGCTATCTGACGTATATTGTGGTTATCGCATTCGCCGTTGTCCAAAAATCCGTGCCGGGGCTTCCGACGGCGGATGGATCTCTCCCATAACGCTCCTCATGTCCCATGCATCACGGGGGATTTCCTAGCTTGTCTCGCTCCATTCGAACAAAGGATGCCCGATGCAAGTCGTTAAATAGACCCTTTGAAGATACGATCTAGGTATCATGACCTTGCTTGGTCGCCAACGACCGGCCGGATGAAAAGTACCTGTCCATACGGACGCCCAGGGTATTTATGGTTTCCGGAACAGCGCCTGATCGCCGGAGATTTGCCTGCCGATCCATCTTCCGGGTAAGTTCCACCACCACCGGCCCGATACGATGTTTGCTGGCCGTTTGCCTGGCCATATCCTCCTCAATACTTGCCGCACCCCCGGCATCCGGCGATACGCTCGGTCCTCAGCGTCAGGAGAGCATCATCATTCCGGTGACCATCTATGAATGGTGGCTGATGTCATGGGACCTGGGGAAATCCCTCTGCCAGATATATATCGAGCATGAGGGAAAACCCAACCGGGACGAAATTCTCTGGTCGTGTGGTCCGAAAATTCTCGAGGTCCTGGACCGGGGGAGTTCGTGCCCGAATTTAGCAGAAGACGACACCCGTGGATGCACCGGCACTTATCTCTATCCAGCTGCTGCGACCCCTACCACCAAGCAAGTGCTGGTTGACTTGCCCGAAGCCGTTGTATCCACCACGCTTACCGGATGCACACTGGAGCCTGGAAGCAGTTTTTGTCCACAACTTCCGGCGCTGCTCTTTAAAGGCCACGAGCCGCTGCCGAATGAATCGATCAACGGGATTTTCGGCTCCATGGAAGGTCGTCCTTTCTCGTGCCAATCGCCCACTTGCGCCGTGCCGCTCAATCCGACACCCATTCAGGGCGCAAGCTTTTCCTTTTATGCCAGCTCAACATTTGGTGATACCAGCAAGATATTCAACGGATACGTTCGTGTGCTTCGAGCCTATGAAGACGGCATCGAGACCGGCTGGTATGTTGATGTATTGAGTTCCCAATGGCGCGGAAGCGAACTGCAGAGCTGCATGCAATCCTGGGAAATCTTCCCCCCTCCCGGCGGCCCCCCGAGCTGGTTGAGCACTCCGCCTGTTGATTCATTTCTGAGTACGGAAGGTCCGCTCTATCAACTGGCGGGCGCGTTGATCACGAACGGCTATGTCGATGCGTTCTCGTGTCCAAGCTTTGGCCTGCTGCCCAATGGTGCAGCCAATGAATGTGGGCTTGAAGCCGCTCGGAGTTTGGTGAATGATTGGCAGAACCGGTTCGACCGAATCATCCTTGAAGCCTCCCGGGAGGCCAGTATTCCCGCCATGCTGCTCAAACGGCTCTTCGCGTACGAGAGTCAGTTCTGGCCAGGGATCTATGATGATGTTTCGGAGGCCGGGCTTGGACACTTGACCGTGGAAGGTGCTGACGTGACGCTGCTGTGGAATGAGGCATTCTACCAGTCGTTCTGTCCGTTGGTGCTGAACGCGGAATACTGCCAGAAAGGGTATAGTCTTCTGGACAAATCAAATCAGGAATTACTGCGTTCGGCATTGTTCAATAATGTCAATGCCCGCTGTGAAACATGCCCATTGGGAATCGATGTAAGCCAGGCCGATTTCAGCATCCGCATTTTTGCCGAAACACTTCTCGCGAATTGCGAGCAGGTCGGTCGTATGGTCCATAATGTCTCTGGCACCTCGCCGGTAGCCGTAAGCAGCTACGAAGATCTCTGGCGTATGACATTGGCCAACTACCACGCCGGACCCGGTTGTCTGGCGAATGCCATGTCAAAAGCGTGGAAAAAGTCGAAGCTGCTAACATGGGACACAGTCAGCGCCGAATTCACGTCAGGTTGTGAGAGCGGGAAAGCCTATGTGGAAGCGATAGCGGATGAACCATAAGCAAAATACCCGTTCTGCCTGCGGTTCTCGAATGATCGTATCGGCAGGTTGAATTCATTCTTTACCAGGAGGAGCAGCTTGGCAACGTTCACCATACTCGGAGCGGGAATGATGGGAACCGCGTTCTGTGTGCCGCTAGCCGACCGCGGCCATCGCGTCCACCTGGTTGGGACCCACCTTGATCGCGCGATTATCGAGTCACTCCAGGACAGGAATTTCCATCCTACGCTTGATCTCGAAATCCCGGAGGGGATCATCTTCCATCCAATCGAGGAATTACAGCAGCCCGGTCAGGAGTCGGACTGGTTTGTCATTGGCGTGAATTCACTGGGCGTGGACTGGGCCGCTCAGCAGCTTCTTTCGCTTGTCAAGCCCGGTTCGCACATCCTTTTCCTGACCAAGGGGCTTGCCGCCCAAAACGGTGACCTGCAAATCCTTCCGGAGGTCTTTCGAAGTCGTTTTCCACCTTCACTGGGAAAATCGCTTCATCTCTACGCCCTTGGCGGCCCTTCGATCGCAGGAGAGCTTGCCAGACGACATCCGACCTCCGTAGTGATGGCATCGCGGGATAACGGCCGATTGGAGGAACTCGCCGGCCTCCTTCAAACTCCTTTCTACCATGTGCACACGACAGCAGATATTATCGGGCTCGAATTCTGTGTTGCACTCAAGAATTTCTATTCCGTGGGAGTGGGTCTTGCTCAGGCAGAAGGCGAACGACCTTTCGCAGCATCGAATTCACCGAATGTTCATAATCCGGCCGCCTCGATCTTCGCACAATCGATGACCGAGATGGTCTACCTGGCTGGGGTATACTCAGGTTTCCAGGAAACGACGACCGGATTGGCAGGTGCCGGTGATTTGTATGTTACCTGCCAGGGAGGTCGAAATTCCCGCTTTGGACGCTTCCTTGCCATGGGCCATGCCTTGGAAGAGGTTCGCGAGGAACGAATGAAAGGGGAGACAATCGAAGGGTACGAGGTGGCGCTGGCGATTGGTGAAACGCTGCGATCGCTAATAC
>JBJYWH010000363.1:0-3614 GCA_046259355.1 Anaerolineales bacterium | reverse complement strand
GGCCATTCTACCGGGCGAGAACTCACACCACTCTGGATCTGGTTGCACACGGGTTGACGGCCGGCCTGGAGGACATCCTGCAGCAGCGGGAGCACAACCTCCGGGAAGGAGCCGTTGACATGAAATTCACTGCCGCTCTGTTCTCCCCAGTCGAATGATTCCCGACTGGTGAAGAGCGAGGCGATTTGGCCCGGCGGAAACTGCACTTCTGGATTCCACCATTCCTGCCGGATTGCCAATCCACGACGTGGATTGGCAATCGACGCGAGTTCCTCCCCATCCTGTGTGACGATCGCATCGACCACCCTTCCAACCAGATCATAGACCCGCTCATCTCCGCAGAATGCGTCCTGCGACACATCCTCGGTCAGATTCCAGAAATTCACCCAGCCCGTTTGATCGAGCCCAGTTGAGATCTCCACCCACAATGAACTGCCCAGCCCGGTGCTATCCCCGGTGAGCCGAATACCCCGTGCGTCATAATCCAGCTCGTTGACGACGCTGCCTGCCACCCCGGCCGGATTGTGAACTTCGAGCCGTTCATCGCTCGGGATCCAAATAACCCCGTAAGTCCCCGCGACTTCAAATGGGATGAATGTCGGTTTGGGAGCTGCCTCTGTGGGTTCTTGCCCAGTAGGAACCGCGGTAATTTGCTCCAGGGGAACGCTGTTGCGGGTGCATGCAGAAAGGAAAAGTGCTAACGGCAAAACCAGGCTGAGCAGGATTATCCTGTAGCCCGGTTGACTCCGATTCGCGGTCACGCCTGTCCTCCCACACTGTGGGTCGAACTCGCACCCTTCCTGGATCCACGGGCGGCTTGCTTCTTCCGGGTAGGAGGTTTTCGCACGGACCTGGGTGGCGTCAACGCCAAATCAAGCACTTCCTGCATCGTCTCGACCAGGTGAAAATTGAGGGCATTACGTGCCTGGCGCGGAAGCTCTTCCAGGTCCTTCTTGTTTCTCGCAGGCAGGATCACTGCATCGAGCTGCATGCGATACGCTGCATGAACCTTCTCCCGTACGCCACCCACCGGAAGCACTCTTCCCCGCAACGTAATTTCCCCGCTCATACCGATATTGCGGTGAACCGGCCGTCGCGTGAGAGCCGAAGCAAGCGCAATGGCCATCGTAATTCCGGCACTCGGGCCGTCTTTCGGAATTGACCCTTCCGGAACATGGATGTGAATGTCTGTCTTCTCGAAGATGTCCAGATCGATCCCGAGGTTTTCCGATTGTGATTTGATGAATGAGAAGGCAGCCTGCGCGGACTCCTGCATCACATCACCAATCTGACCTGTGATTTGCAGTCCACCTTTGCCTTCTACCAGCAGCGCCTCCACCACCAGGATCTCACCGCCATTCTCGGTCCAGGCTAATCCGATTGCAGCGCCAACCTGGTCTTCGGTGGGGAGATCAGGAGGTTGAATCTGGGGCGGTCCCAGCAAGCGGTTGAGGGAAGATGTTGTGATTCGCTTGAGCTCGCGCTTGCCCTCTGCTTTACGACGAACGACACGGCGGCAGATTTTGCCAATCTCGCGCTCCAGGTTTCTCACCCCTGCTTCCCAGGTGTATTCCCGGATGATGTGCTGGATCGCGCTTTCATTGAAAGCCAGATCATCCGGATGCAACCCGTTTTGCTCAAGCTGGCGCGGGATAAGGAATTTCCTGGCGATAAGAATTTTCTCTTCCTCGATATAGCCCGGGAATTCGATCACTTCCAGGCGATCGAGGAGCGCCGAGGGAATGGGGTCGAGCGTATTCGCAGTGGTTATGAACATCACGTGCGAGAGATCATAGGGTATTTCGAGATAGTGATCCGAGAATGCAAAATTCTGTTCTGGATCCAGAACTTCCAACAACGCGGAGGATGGATCGCCGCGATAATCCAATCCAAGTTTGTCAATCTCGTCCAGCATGAAAAGCGGATTGATCGTCTCGGCCCTCCGCATCGCCTGGAGAATTCGCCCGGGCAGTGCACCGATGTACGTCCGGCGGTGACCACGAATCTCGGCCTCGTCCCGTATTCCGCCAAGTGAAATCCGAACGAATTTTCGACCGAGCGCATCGGCAATGGAACGTCCCAGGGATGTTTTCCCTGTTCCCGGGGGACCGACAAAGCAGAGAATGGGCTGCTTATGTTTTTCTGGCGTTATGCTTCGGACTGCGATGTACTCCAGAATCCGATCCTTCGCCTTCGAAAGCGCATAGTGCTGCTCTTCGAGCACCGCTGCGACGTGTTTGATATCCAGGTTGTCGACGGTGGCCTCGGACCAGGGAAGCTCCATCAACCAATCGAGGTAGGTGCGGATAATGCCCACTTCTGGGGACATCGGCGGCATTTGCTGCAGGCGCTGCAGCTCTTTTAGCCCGCGCTCCTGGACCTCTTCAGACAAGCTGAGATGCGTGATCCGTTCACGCAGTTCATCCAGCTCTTGAGACCACAGGTCTCCCTCCCCGAGCTCGGTTTGAATTGCCTTCATCTGCTCGCGCAGGTACATTTCACGCTGCGAACGGTCAACCTCGTTCTGCACCTGGGAATGGATTTGATCTTCCAATTCGAGGACATCGAGCTCCCGACCGAGCAGGATGCTGATGCGCTGCAGGCGCTGGATCGGATCGTATGTTTCCAATAACTCCTGCTGCTCAAAGAGCGTCAGGTTGAGTGCCGAAGCAATGAGATCGGCCAGCCAGCCTGGCTCTTCCAGGTTGACCGAATAGATGTAAACCTCTTCGGGCAGGGCACGATTCAACTCGACACACTTCTCAAAGAGTGTCTGGACAGCACGCATCAGCGCCACCGTCTCCGTGCTTCGATCCGACACTTCCTCGATCGGGCGCGCACGAGCGAAAAACATGCCCTCTTCCTGATAGAGCTGGACGACCTCCAACCGCCGTCGGCCCTGGGTCATAATGGAAATCGAACCATCAGGAAGGTGCATCAAGCGGCCGACAGCAACCTCAGTTCCAACGCTGTAGAAATCATCCTCTCCATACTCCTCGAGCTCAGGATCCTGCAGCGCGAGGGCGATCATGGTGTGATGTGTACGAATAGCGTGCTCAACCGCCTGCAGTGAGTTCTCGTGGATAACAAATAATGGCGTGAGCAGATTGGGGAAAAGGACCACATCGTGCAGGGGCAGAACCGGAAGGCTGATCAATCCATCCGAGTCAAGACGGGCATCCTGGACTTCAAAAAGCTCTTCCGTTCGCCGGTTAATGACGCCGCCCATTTCAGGCGGCATTTGCGGCCATCGTCCGTAGACTGTCATCAACGATCAACTTTCCGCAACACGCGGTCTTTCTTGCTGCAGCGCCTGCCAGGCTGCCAGCGCCTGGCCCGCTACGAATATGCTTCCGGCGACGAGGATCACGTCTTCACTGCCCGCGTTACGCAACGCTGTTTCGAGCGCAGCTGGAATATCGTCAAAACGCTCAACCGCCACACCGTGGCTGTGGCCGATCGCGGCGAGCCGTTCAGGATCCTCGGCCCGTGGGTGCTGTGCGCGGGTTACGATCAAGGTTGAAGCACGCGGCAATAATTCTGTGAGCATGCCCTCGATATCCTTGTCAGCCGACGCGCCAAAGATCAGGGTAACCGGCTGACCAGGGAAATAA
>JBJYWH010000362.1:0-7241 GCA_046259355.1 Anaerolineales bacterium | reverse complement strand
CGATGGCCAGCGAGCAGCCATCGGTGACATAGCGCCCCACCGCCTCGCGCATGCTGATGACCTTCGAATCCATACGCCCCTCCTGGAGAGAGACCGACTCGTGAAGCCGGCTGCATTGTAGCGCCAGTCCCGTAAGTTGGGAAGCTCAAAACGGGATTCATCCTTGACGCGGCGCCCTTCCTATGCTACATTATGCACGTAACCCGTTTATTCGGGTTATCGGAATAACCAGATAGGAGAGAATATGCCTACACCGGTTCGAGAAGTGATCCTGGCGCCCGAAACCCGTCGAATTGCGATCAGTGCCGAGCCGGCCTTGAACGCACTCAACAGCCTGATGATGCTGGCGTTGATGGATGAAGTTTCCGGGCTCGATCCCTGGGTCCAGAAAGCCGCCGCCCTGCTCACGCCGCAGGAACTGGAGCAGAACCAACTGGTGATGATCGGCCTCAATTTTGCGCTGATCCCAGAGCGCAGCTGGCCTTCCTTTCCGGCCTATCTCGACCGTCTCGAAACCATCGACCCGAGCGAACTGCGCGACCGCTTGCTCGATTCCTACCTCGCCCTGCCCCCGCATGACGGGAAAGCGGGGGAGACCGATAAAGCGGTCATCATGACGAGCGAAGAGACCTACCTGGCGTTCCTGCGCAGCCGGTTTGGGGAGGAGATGATCTGCGAGGTGATCGAGAAGCAGGCGTACGCCCTGTTGCGCGATCCGGATCGCATGCAGCGCTTGATCCTCCATCACCTGCGCTCGATGTGGGAGAAGATCCTGGCGCCGGAGTGGAAGCGCATCAAACCGCTGATCGATGAAACCGTGCGGGCTTTCGAAAGCCTCGATCTGAATCAGTACAGCGATGATGAACTTGTGGAGCTGATCACCGGGAAGAGCGGCGCGGAGCTGGAAAAGGTAATGGAAAACATCAAGGGAGCGACGCGGGTGGTCTTCGTACCCAGCGTGCATGTTGGACCGTACCTGATGCGCTTCCCGCGCGAGGAACGGGTCTGGATCCTTTTTGGGGCGCGCGCCCCCGAATCGCTTCGCTACAGCCACGCTACACTGAGCCGGGCCGAACTGCTGGTATGGCTTTCGGCGCTGGCCGATGACACCCGGCTGCGCATCCTGACCTTCCTCCGGGATGAGGGCGAGGCCTGCGCCCAGGAACTGATCGAAGAACTCGATCTCAGCCAGTCAAGCGCCTCGCGGCATCTGCGCCAGCTATCTGCCTCGGGGTATTTATCGGAGCGCAGAACAGAGGCCGGAAAGTGTTACAGCATCAACGCCGCACGCATCCTCGACACGGTGCGGGCACTTGAGGCTTTTTCAAACTGACAACCGGGAACGGCTGCCGATCACGAGGAGTGATCCAACCGCCAGAAGGCAAAGGAGCTTGCGATGTTTTACACGGGACGCGACCTTGAGGTGAAGAAAGCGTATCGAGACGAGATGCTTCGACAGGCTGATCTCCTGCGAACGCTGCGTGTGATCTCGCCCGTACCGGGTCTTGGGAGCAGGCTCTACTTCAAGCTCATGCTCGGGTTGGGAACACGGCTGGAAGAAGCAGGTCAGCGGATGAAAATCCGCTACGGTGCGACACGGCCCAGCATCTCCCGATCGAGTCTTCCCCACAGTGGCCTGCAGAGCTGCTGATCAGCTTGACCTGCAAGGCACATCACGGAGGACCACGCAGACTCGATCCGGGAAATGACTTATCAGAAGACCGGGACCGCCGGCCAGGGGTTGAAATCGACCACCTACGCCTAACCCCTGGCCGGCCGCATTCCGGGCGTAAGGAAACATTCTTCGAAGCCCCTTGATGACCCGGGGGCGGAAACGTTGATCATGAACAGCAAACCCTTTCGAATCAAGCGGCATTGGTGGCGAGTTCGAGCGCAGTTCGATGAGTATCCGCGTCATTTCTGGATGCTGATGCTGGCCTCGTTCATCGACCGGATGGGCGGGTTCATGCTGTACCCGTTCTTCACGCTCTACATCACCCGCCACTTCGGGGTCGGCATGACGACCGTCGGGCTGATCTTCGGCACCTTTTCGCTGACTGGCATTCTCGGCAGCACGGTCGGCGGGGCGCTCACGGATCGTTTCGGCCGCAAGCCGATGCTGATCTACGGCCTTGTGATCAGCGCCCTCTCCAGCATCTGGCTGGGGGTGGTCAACGATCTGGCGCTCTTCTTCGCCGGCGCGGTGTTCGTGGGCCTGTTCTCCAACGCCGGAGGTCCGGCCCAGCAGGCGATGGTAGCCGACCTGCTGCCGGATTCGCAGCGGGCGCAGGGATTCGCCATCTGGCGCGTGATCGTGAACGTCTCCGCCGCCGTAGGTCCGGCGATCGGCGGCTTCATCGCCACCCGATCCTTTCTGGCGCTTTTCATCGCGGACGCGATCCTGAGCACGATCGTCGCCGTGATGGTGTTCTTCCTGCTGCCCGAAACACGCGTCCGCCTGCACCGGGAGAAGCAGGAGACCATGACGCAATCATTCCAGGGATACGGCCGTGTGGTCGCCGACCGGGTCTTCATGTTCTTCTGGGTGGCGTCGGTGTTCACCTGGCTGGTTTACATGCAGATGAACAGCACGCTTTCGGTCTACCTGCGGGACTTCCACGGTGTGAACGAGCAGATGTATGGCTACATCATTAGCCTGAACGCGGTCATGGTCGTGGTGCTCCAATTCTGGATCACGCGCCGTACGAACCGCTTCTCCCCCTATGTCGTGATGGCCTGGGGCACGCTCTTTTACGCCGTCGGTTTCAGCATGTACGGCTTTGTCTCCAGTTACGCAATGTTCCTGCTGGCAATGGCGATCATCACGATCGGTGAGATGCTGGGCGCACCGGTTGGCCAGGCGATTGTCGCCAACCTGGCACCGGAAGACATGCGCGGGCGGTATATGGCTTTCTACGGTTTCAGCTTCGCCATCCCGGGGGTCTTCGGCACGCTGCTCGCCGGTGCGGTGATGGATTACCTCAATCCGAACTGGGTCTGGTACGGGGCTGGTGTGCTGGGACTGGTCGCGACCGGCATGTATCTGATCATAGCCAGCCGTCAATCCCAGGTGCAGGAGGAAGCGCTGCCAGCCTGAAGGGTCACCCCGACCCTATCGCTTCCTGTAATGAAATTCACCCGGAGACTTCTGTGCAGGTTCCTTCCTTTGCTGCAGGGGCGGGTCAACCCGCCCCTGCAGGCGTAGAGCCCCATCCCGAATCACCGTCCAGCGCCCCGCTCCAGGTAGAGAATTCCAGCCGGTTTATGACCCGATAATCGGAAGGATGTTCTGCGCCGCATCATGTGAGTCTTTTCACTATCCTTAGTAGGATTTGTCGCATATGGTACTTCTAAGTTCCGCCCGGTGGGCGGAAGGTCCTCTGACGGTTAGACTGCACGCTTCACCGACCTGCAGGAGGTATGCATGCGGCAGTACCGCCATTTCTTCATTGTGATCACGCTCATCATGCTGTTCCTGGCCGCAGCCGTCGTGCTCGGAACGCCTCGCGCCCATGCGCAGGCCGGCATGCTCCCGGCCACCGGACACGCCCTCGAACTGGCCCAGAGCCTGGCCGCAGCCGGACCCGAGCCCGCACCCCCTCCCCCACCAGAGGAGAACACCTGCCAGCACTGCCATTTGAGCGGATCGATCGAAAACCTGTGGACGCCTCTGGCCCGCTGGAGCTTCGCGGGCCTGGGCGGGCTGCTCTTCATCTTCGGGGCCTACCGCACGAGCAGTGCCTGGGTCGGCCGTAAACCCTGGAAACCGCTCTGGGCGCGCGCCGTCGACTGGGTCGATGACCGCTACCAGGTCGTCAAGCCGGTCAAGAAAGCGCTCGACAAACCCGTGCCGCTTTTTGCGACACGGTGGATGTACTGCCTGGGCGGCATAACCTTCACGCTCTTCATCGTGCAGGTCATCACCGGCATCATGCTCACGTTCTATTACAAGCCAACGCCCGATGCGGCATATGCCAGCATCCTCTTCATCGAGAACGAAGTCCGCTTCGGGGCTGCCATTCGCGCCATCCACCACTGGTCGGCCAACGGCATGGTCCTCATGGTCGTGGCGCACATGGCACGGGTTTTCATCCATGGCGCGTTCAAAGCCCCGCGCGAGCTGAACTGGGTCAGCGGCGTGATCCTGCTGGTCATCACGCTCGGCTTCGGCCTGACCGGCTACCTGCTGCCCTGGGATCAGCGAGCCTACTGGGCCACGACCGTGGCGAGTGAGATCGCCGGCGGCATTCCGCAGATCGGTGACCTGGTGCTGGTCTTCCTGCGGGGCGGCTGGGATGTGACCGCCGTGACCCTGAGCCGCTTCTACGCGCTGCACGTGATCGCGCTTCCGGTCATCATCATCGCATTCCTGGGCGCACATTTCCTTATGGTGCGGCGGCAGGGCATCTCCAAGCCGCTCTGAGTCTGGAGGTTCGAGCTCGATGTCTGAAGCTGAAAACACACCGGACGAGAAGACGATTCCGTTCTTTCCCGATCATATTCGAACGGAAGCTAAAGTCGCGCTGGGATTGCTGATCCTGGTCGTGGCCATCGGCGTGTTCGGCATGCTGCGCCCGATCGGGCTCGAACCGCCGGCCGATCCGATGGACACCCCGGCCCATGCCAAGCCGGAATGGTATTTTCTCTTTCTCTACCAGATGCTGAAATACGTGCCCAAGACGCTCGGCGTGATCATCCCGATCGTCGGCCTGATCGTGATCGCGCTGTGGCCGTTCTTCGACCGGAAGGAAGACACGCTGAAAGCACGTCGAGTGCGCTGGGCGATCGTCATCGTCGCGGGTGTCGTGATCACCGCGCTTACGCTGCTGGGAGCGTTCAGTTGAGCGATTGTGGCAGCAAAGGCAAACCGCTGTCGTCAAGGCTGGAGTGAGGTATGAGCGACCAGGAACCTAAACTGGAACGCAGGGCTTTCGTCAAGCTTCTCAACCGCCTGCTGGCTCTGGGAGGCGCTGCCGCCCTGCTTGGACCGATCATCGCGTACTTCTGGCCGTCCAGGCTGGAGGAAGTCCCTTCCGAACCGGTGCCGGTCGACAGAGCGGATGCAATCGAGACCGGCGGCTCACGCACGGTTCGCTTCGGTCGCTATCCGGCTATCGTGATCAACAATCCGGATGCGGGCTTTGTAGCCTACTCGGCGGTCTGCACCCACTTCGCCTGCCTGGTGAAATGGAATCCTGCCAGCGGGATGCTCGAGTGTCCCTGCCATGAAGGGTATTTCGATCCGCGCGACGGCTCCGTGATCAGCGGTCCGCCCCCTGCTCCGCTCGAATCGATACGGGTGTTCATCGAGGATGGAACTCTTTTCATTGGTGGTGAAGCGTGACAACCGAAGCGATCACTGCTCCCGACACGAAAGCGAGAACCACCCGCTGGCTGACCGGCGTACGCGAGTTCCTCCAGCATGCTGTGCTGCAGGACCGCGTGCTGCAGCGGGCCTACCCGGGCCTGATGCACGCCTTCATCTTCTGGGGCATGACCATCCAGATCCTCGGGACGATCGTCAACCTGCTGCAGTACCCGCTCTTTCTCCCGTTCCAGATCACGTTCCCGGAGGGGAATGCCTACCTGGGCTTCGAATTGGTGATGGACATCGGCGGCGGGCTGCTGATCCTCGGCGTGCTCATGGCGATCGCACGCCGGGCGTTCTTTCGACCGGCATATCTGGTCAACCGCTGGGACGACTGGTTCGCGCTCGGACTGCTGCTGGTCATCGGTCTGCTGGGCTTTGCCTCGGAAGCCGCCCGCCTGCTGGCGGCAAGTCCATCATGGCGGGCCTGGTCCCCTATCGGCAACGCACTGGCCAACCTGCTGTATGCCGCCGGAGTCCGGCTCGCCCCGGATGCCCCGATCCATGCCTGGCTGTTCTGGTCCCATGCCGCCACCGGGACGCTGTTCATCGTCGCGCTGCCATTCACCAAACTGCGCCACATGATCACCGGTCCGCTCAACATCGTCCTGCGCCCCCTGCGCCGTAAGGGCGAACTGGAGACGATTGAAGATATTGAGACGGCCGAAAAACTGGGCGTTGGCGAGGTCGCCGAATTCGGACCGCAGCAGCTGCTCTCGTTCGATGCCTGCGTGCAGTGCGGCCGGTGCGAAGATTCGTGCCCGGCGACGTTCAGCGGCATCGACTACTCTCCGCGCCGACTGATCTACCAGCTCCAGCGCGCCAGCCATGACATCCTGATGGGAGAAAACGGCCGGGCGGGGGTGGCGCTGGATGCCTATGTCGATAAAGGAAGCGCCTGGCTCTGCACAACCTGTGGAGCCTGCGTGGAAGCCTGCCCGATGTTCATCGACCCCGTCTCCACGGTGATCGATCTGCGCCGCTACCTGACGCTAACGACCGGCGATGTCCCCGGATCGGTGGGTGAGACCCTGGTCCAGATGGAGCGGCGCGGCAACCCCTGGGGCCTGCCGCCCGAAACACGCGCCCCCTGGATCAAGGAACTCGGCGTGCGGGTGCTGCAACCGGGCGAGAAGACCGACGTCCTGCTGTACGCCGGCTGCGCGTACAGCTACGACAACCGCAATCAGACTGCCGCCCGGGCCTTGGTTCAAACCCTGCAGCACGCCGGGGTCGACTTTGCCGTGCTGGGTGATGCGGAGAGCTGCTGTGGCGAGACGGCCCGCCGGCTGGGTCATGAATACATCTTCCAGGTGATGGTGGAGGAGAACCTTGCCACCTTTGCCTCGGTCGAGTTCGACCGACTGGTGACGCCCTGCGCACACTGCTTCAACACCTTGAAGAATGAATATCCTGCGTTCGGGGCCGACTTCACCGTGATGCACCACACCGAACTGCTTTCCGAGCTCGTCGAATCCGGCGCCCTGGCGGGTGCGAGCCCGGGCAACGGCCACCGCATGACCTATCACGATTCGTGCTACCTGGGACGCTACAACCAGGTGTATCAGGCCCCGCGAACCGTGCTCGATTCGATCCCGGGCATGGACCGTGTGGAAATGGAGCGCAGCCGCACGCAGGGATTCTGCTGCGGAGGAGGCGGCGGCCAGATGTGGATGGAAACCGACCCCAATACCCGGATCAACCATCGCCGGCTGTCACAAGCGGTCGACGAAAGCGGGGCCGATGTGGTCGTGACGGCCTGCCCATACTGCCTGATCATGTTCGATGACGCTGTCCGAAGTAAGGGGCTCGGCGACCAGGTGCAGGTGCTCGACCTGGCGGAGGTATTGGCCAATCCACCTCGAGAGGAAGC
>JBJYWH010000361.1:18292-23446 GCA_046259355.1 Anaerolineales bacterium | reverse complement strand
GCCGCCGCCGCCGGAGGATGCACTCGGTCTGGAGTATTTCACAATACTGCTGCCCGATCAGGATGCGGTCGATGCGATTACGGCTCGCATCCAGGCGAAGGGCATGGAATACGAACGGGATGGAGGCCACATCCGGCTCAAGGACCCCTCTTCCCATGGAATCCGGCTCATGTCCCGGTCGATCGGTCACGAAGCCGGACGGCGCACATCGAGTGGAGCCTCTGAAGTCACGAGCCGCAGGCCTTGACGCTCAAAACCTGAAAGGGCGTCTTGTGCGATGGCCTCGAAATCGATCTCGGGATGCTGGACCGATGAAGTGCAGTCGGTGAGCAGGTGAAATTTCGCCATTGTCTCCGGCTGATCTTGATAAAACCTGCCGATGGATGTGAGCGTCTCCAGCACGCAGTGGCTCTTGGCCTGGCCGGCGATGAAGACCTGCTCGAAACCGACCATCCACTCCAGGAGCTCGCGGTTCAACTCCCCCCGCTCACCCTGCTGCGGCTTCACCTCCGCCTCCAGAATGGAATAAAACTCGGTCTCGGGCAGCGTTCCTTTGACGATCAGGCGCAGGGGATTTCCACTGGCAGCGGACTGGTAGGCCAGGGCTTCGTAGAGAGCCGGCGTGATGGCGTGGCCCGGGGTCCCGAGCATGGCGTGGAAGGGCCAGATCATGAGGTCCTTCTTGGCCTGCGCGTGCAGTCGTTCAACATAGGAACGCGACCACTCCTGCTGGTAAACCGGCTGCCACCGGCCGGACCTCACCTGCTCGGGCAGGATGACCGTGTACGGGGCCGGATGTTCCCCGCGTTCATCCACCCACCAGGTGGGGAAGAAGATATGCTGGGGGTAATGGCTGTCGAGCGAGGCGGCGATGGTATCGATCGATCCCAGGTTGCGGAAGATCCATTCGATGGTGCGGCGCGTATCCTCCACCGCTCCCGGAACGCTTAACGCTCCATCGACATGAATGAAATCCACCTGGGGATCGACCAGAAGCAGCAGCACGCCGGGTTCCTCACCGTGGAAAGCCCTGTCCGAATCGGCGATCCCGGCATTGATGGCCGCACTGACATCCGGTGGTAAGAGCTTCCCTACACGCCCGGGGCGATAGAAGTCCGGATCGTTCATGAGACGGTCTCCTTCTCCATCTTCAACAGCGGTGACGATCACGTCGCATTATATTTCACCCACACCACTTCTACTGCTCGCTGCCTGGCGGCAGGCATGCCGCCAGGCCCATCCGATAATCATCCTGGAACCGCTGTGCATTCAGGGAGCGGTGTGCATCACATCGTCCAGAGCGCCGATCGCCGGCCCCTCATCGCTGACTGAGGGTGTAGGTGGAAGCACGAAGCGAGCCAGCAGCGCCGTGAGGATCAGCACCGCCCCGGCCGCAAAGAAGGCTGAACGCAGCCCGAACAGCAGGGCGACCGATGATCCGATCATCGGAGCGATCGAACGCGCCGCCGATCGAACGGCGTTATCCAATCCGTAGACGGCTCCCTCCTGGCCATGCAGCGTGTAGCGGGCAAGCAGCGCACTCAACGTCGGAATCACACCGCCGATCGCAAAACCTCCCAGGATGGCGAATGGAAGCAGCTGCCAATTGGCCGAGACGAGGCCCTGCGGCAGGTAGAACAATCCTGCCAGCAGGGCGCTTGCGCTCGCAACCCGGCGCTGGCCGCGCTGGTCCCCCAGCCGGCCAAGCGGACCGGCACTCACGGTCATGGCGGCCGAATTCAGCCCGATGATCAGCCCGGTGAATGTGTTTACACTTCCATCGGCCCCCATCAGCTCCTGCACGAAGAGCGGTGTGACCGGAATCAGCATCATCCGCCCCAGCTGGCTGAAGAAGCTGAGAGAATACGTGGGGCGCACACCGGGGCGTCGAATCACGTTCCCCCAATCCGCAAACCAGCTGCGAGCACCATGATCCCGGGATGGCGGGACGAATTGCTCGTGAATGCAGAAATGCACCAGCAGGCCGGCCGCAAACAACATGACCGCCGTGATGTAAAAGGCCGGCGCGTAGCCCAATCGATCGGCCACAAAACCGCCGACGAGCGGCCCGAGCGCTACCCCGGCGCCGAGCCCGACCTGCAGCATCCCCATCGCGTACCCGGTGTGTTTTCGCGGCACCTGGGCGGCAAGCAGGGCGCTGTTGGCCGCAACCGTACCCGTGATCAAACCCTGCAGTGCGCGCAGCGCCACCAGCTGCTCGCCCGAGCGCACGAAAGCCATCATCACGATGACAGCTGCCCCGCCGAAGGAAGCACGCTGCACCATCAGTTTCCTTCCGTAGCGATCCGCGACCGCTCCCCAGATGGGAGAAGCGATCATCATCGTGATTGCCTGGGCCGAGTACACGGCCCCCGCCAGGATTTCAAGATCGAGCCCGGTGGAAGAACCCAGGCTTTCGACGTAAAGGGGCAGGAATGGGAAAATGCTGGAAAAACCGACCGAGGTGGCCAGTTGGGAGAAAAAGAGCACCATCAGCGTCCGGCGCCAGGTCGACTCTCCGCCGGGACTCGTTTCAGGCATGATGGTCGATCATACACAAGATTCGACGCTTGCGCATCCGAAACCGACGGCCCCGGGCAGGAACGGATCGCTCGTGTACAATGAGTGGGGCGTCGAAGCTCGGAGATCGTGAGGAGGGTCGGCAAGGTGAGGGATAAAGGGAAAGACAGGCTAACCCGGCTCTTCCCGCATTGGCAGGAGGGGATAGACCTGAAAGGCCTCTATCTTCAGGAGAATCTGAGCCACGTGGTCCAGGACCGCTCCCGCCCCTTCTTCTATGCCAATTTCATTGCCAGCCTGGATGGCCGCATCGCCGTTCCGCAAAATGACGGAGATCTCGGCGTGCCAGACTCGATCGCAAACGGCCGTGATTGGCGCCTGTTCCAGGAGCTTGCGGTCCAATCCGATCTCGTCATCAGCAGCGGCCGCTACCTGCGTGATTACGCCGACGGGAACGCGCAGGAGATCCTGCAGGTGTACGATGATCCAGAACTCAGCGATCTGCGGGATTGGCGGATCCACCGGGGCCTGCGCACGTATCCGGATCTCGCTATCGTAAGCCGCAGCCTCGAGTTCGAACTCCCCGCTCCCCTGCTGGAGGGAGATCGCCGCCTGGTCGTCATCACCACAGAAGACTCGAGTGCCGATCGCAAGAAATGGCTTGCATCCCGTTCGATCACCGTTCTGGAAGCTGGAGCACAGGAGGTAGAGGGCGAGAAGATGGCTTCGCGCCTGGGGGAGCGGGGGTACAGCCTGGTTTATTCTGCTGCCGGACCCCGCATCGCCCACATGCTGCTTGCCGGCGGCGTCCTCGACCGCCTGTACCTTACCTTCGCACTGCGAATGCTCGGCAGCATGGATTTCGCTTCGATTCTGGAGGGCTCAGGATTTGTGCCGCCCCGGGATATGAGCCTGCGCAGCCTGATCTACGATCCCCACGGCCCCGGTCCAACCGGTCAGCTCTTTGCCGCGTTCGACTGCCGCTGACAACCTGAAAGACCGGGATGCCGGGAATCGATAAGAATGGGGGTGGTCCCGGCCGCCTGCACCCCCGCCGGACCGTTTATCCTCCCGCCGGCACCGCTTCAACGTTCACAATCATCCGCAGAAGGTTCAGTGCGCAGGGATCCCATCGGGCAGCCTCTCGCCGGCTTCGACGCGAATCGGGAGCTGGTTCTCGAGCGGCGGCAGCGGGCAGGTCGCGAAAGCCGTAAACGCACACGGCGGGTTGTAGGCGCGGTTGAAATCTACAACGACCTTCCCATTCTCCACGGCCTCCGTTGCCAGATAACGGCCCGGAGCGTAGGTCGTTTCACCGTTGGTCAAATCTTTGAACAGGATCGACAGTCCGGCTCCGGGATCGCCCATCGCCTGCAGGGCCAGTTCCCTGCCCTGGATGTCGAAGATAAGCCGTCCGGCAGCGGGCACGAGCTCGACATCGCCGATCGTGTTCTCGATGCGGAGCGGCTGAGCGCCTTCATCCGGAACAAACGAGGCCTCGACGCTCAGATCCGGTCTTTCCGGAAACCAGCTGCGCCCCGGAAAGGAATGCATCTCGGGACGGCTGTTGTCCCAGAGCCGGATTCCCAACCGCCCGCCGCGCTCGATCACCATCCAGGTCAGCGGCCCGAAGTGGACGGTCGTCGCTGCGCCGCTCGTATCGGGTGCAAGCACGGCGGTCGCGGTGTCCTCGCCGTCGATCTTTACCTTGTTCGGAGGCTCGATGCGGAGCCGAACAGCCTCGCCTTCCATTTCGATGCTGCCCAGCAAAGCCGGAGCGTGCGCTGCCGGCAGCACCACTTCGGCATTCTTATCGCTGCCGATCGTATTGCTTCCGGGCTTGAGCCAGAACAGGCCCGCCAGCGCCAGCCAGCTGTCATGCGTCCGCAGGGCTTCATCCATCATCTGGCGAAATTCTGCCAGCGTTTCAGACCGCTTGTCATTTGCCATGCAAGCACCTTTCCCGCAGCAACGATCCGGCCGGGATTATGCCCTCTTCTGCCCTGGATGGGAAGGAGTTGATTTTGAGGGGGACTACGGCCACGGGATCGTGACCGGTTCGGTGTAGCCGTGCTTTTCGACCGCCCGCAGCTGACCATGCGAGGGCTGCGCGCAGTTCTGCTCGTCCTGGAAGGTGTACGAGAGGTTGTTCGTCGCAACGGTCACTTCCATCAAGTAGCCGCTGCGGCAGATGTAGGCCTGGATGAAGTAGCCCCGGTCGTCGTCAAGCGTCATATCCACGCGCGACCAGTTGACCGTGACCTGGTCTCCCTGGCGGGTGGCGGTGACCCTCTTCGGAGGTCCATAGAGTTCCGACCACGGCAGCGGGCTGGTGTACGTAACAACCGAGAACGGATCCCCTTCGATCTCGATCACCGAGGCTGAAACCCAGCACGCCCAGGACTGCTTATCCCATTTCACCCAGAGCCAGCTGGCATCGTAGTTGCGGTTCCAGACCAGGCCGTGATCGCCCGGGTAGAGATCGCCGGCGTGCAGGTAGGCCGTCGTGGGGCCGTAGCGGCAGTGCGCCTGCATCAGCACGGTTGCATCGGGAAAATCGAAGGTGGCCGTCGGTGAGGGCGTGAAGGTTGCACTCGGCGTCGGCGTGAGGGTGATGGTAGGCGTCAGGGTGAC
>JBJYWH010000361.1:9027-18192 GCA_046259355.1 Anaerolineales bacterium | reverse complement strand
GCATATTGGTTGCCCGAGCTGGCAGCAGCCCAGATATTCTGCGTATCGACAACGCTGAACTGTCCATCCCAGGTCACGGTCGAGATCTTCTCCCAGCGGGATCCGCCGCTCGTCGTGCGGTAGATATCCTTTCCGAAGGCCCAGCCTACCTGATCATCAAGAAAATAGAGCGAGCCCCCCGGATATTCTCCGATCGTCCAGGTCGTGCTCTCGTCCGCCGTGCGGTACAGGAAATGAAGTGTCTGGGGCGGAGTGTCAAACGTTCGGCAATCCATGGCTACGATCCAGGAACGGGTGGACAGCAGGATCGGTGAGTGAGCCTCGCACCCGGCGTTCCCAGCCAGATTGGAATAGCTGCTCGCAAAGGGGAGCTGGACCTGGGTCCAGGTCAGACCGGAATCGGAGCTCCAGTCGATCACGGCGCTGTCGTACGGACAGAGGCCGATACTGGCCAGGCCGGTGCTTCCGGTGAAGGTCCAGCCGGTCTTCGGGCAGCTCTGCAAATAGGCGGCGTTGAAGGGGTCGATCAACGTCTTCCAGGTCATTCCAGCGTCATCGCTGCGCAGCAGATAGATCGGGTAGCGGTTCATCCCGGCTGCTCCGAGCTGGAGCATGATCCAGCCCGTCTGTGCGTCCTCGAAATAGAGCTCGGGCACGGCCATGTCCGCGCCGCTCAGATCCACATCCAGCGAGGCGCTGGCGCTCCAGGTCGCCCCGCCGTCCGTCGTCCGCCAGACATAGATCGGCATGGTCGGGCCTCCGGTGAGCGAATCCTTTGGATGGTAGCTCACCCAGCCAGTCTGCCCGTCCAGAAAGTAGCCGCTGGCTGCCTGGGCCATGCCGACATCGGCTGGCTGCGGGGGTGTGACGTCACGCCAGGTCAAACCCCCATCGGCCGTACGGAACACATGGTCGGAGGCGCCGGAAACCCCGCCCAGGCTCCACCCCACCGTCAACGAGGACATGGATATCCAGGTGATATCAAACCCGGTTCCCGGCGATAGGTGCGCGATCGGCGTCCCGGTCGGCTGCGGAATGGGCGTCGGTGTGATGGTCGGCACGATTTCGGTCGGAGTGCTGCTCGGCTCCATTGTCGGGACGGTCTGCGGGGTACTCGTCGCGGCGGAGGGCAGCGGCGTGGGCCCTGTTCCGATACCCGGCATGTTGCAGGAAGCCAGAAGCGCGGCGAAGGCAAGGCCGGTCGCGATGACGGCCATTCGATTTCGTGAGATCATGAGCTCACCTCCATCCGAATCGATGAAATAAATACCCTATATTCGGATATGCCTGATTATATTCCGGTCCTCGGCCTGCGAAGCTTATCGCTTCATTAAACTCCACCGCCGGGACGTTCGAATCGTGCGTTATACTTTACAGCCATTCCTTGCGTGCGCAGGCGGATCCTGCTGGCTGGGCGGCGGCATGCTCAAACAATTCCGTACAACTTATCGGGAGTTCCCGCGCGAGTTCTGGATCCTGGTCATGGCGTCCTTCATCGATCGTCTCGGTGGGACGCTGATCTTCCCATTCTTCGCGCTGTACATCACCCAGAAATTCAACGTCGGTATGACCGAAGCCGGAGCCCTGCTGGGCTTGTTCTCGGTCTCGGGCCTGGTCGGGAGCACGATTGGCGGTGCCCTGACGGATCGGTTTGGCCGGCGCAGCATGGTGCTTTTCGGCTTGATCACCAGCGCCTTCACCAGCATCGCGCTCGGGCTGGTCAACGACCTGACGCTGTTCTACCCGGTCGCCGTCGTCGTCGGCATGCTCTCGAACATTGCCGGCCCGGCCCACCAGGCGATGGTGGCGGACATGCTGCCGGAAGGGAAGCGAGCCCAGGGATTCGGCATCCTGCGCGTCACCGCCAACCTGGCGTGGATCTTCGGTCCGACCATCGGTGGCTTCGTCGCCGCGCAATCCTATCTGCTGCTCTTCATTCTCGATGCGATTTCAAGCACCATCACGGCCCTGATCGTCTTCCGCTTCATCCCCGAGACAAAACCTGCCCTGGCCGAAGGGGAAGAGGCCGAGACTCTGACCCAGACATTCACCGGCTACCGGAAAGTCGCCGCCGATCGGCCGTTTATCGGTTTCCTGGTGACTTCCATCGTCATGCTGATCGTATACCAGCAGCTGTACAACACACTTTCCGTATACCTGCGGGATGTGCACGGCATCCCCACCCAGGGGTACGGCATGATGATGAGCATCAACGCGCTGACGGTGGTGGTGCTCCAATTCTGGGTAACACGGCGGACAAGCGGATACCCGCCGCTCCTGATGATGGCGCTCGGAACCGGGTTCTACCTGGTGGGCTTCACAATGTACGGTTTCGTGAGCGGGTATCTTCTTTTCACGCTCGCCATGGTGATCATCACCTTCGGCGAGATGATCGTCGTTCCGGTCGGGCAGGCGTTGGCCGCGCGCTTCGCACCGGAGGCGATGCGCGGCCGCTACATGGCCTTCTTCTCGCTTTCCTGGACTTTCCCGGCGACGATCGGCCCGCTGGCTGCGGGCCTGATCATGGACAATTACGACCCGAACTGGGTCTGGTATGCCGGCGGCATCCTGTGCGCGGTTTCAATCGTGGGGTTCCTGATTCTCCACCGAACGACGGGCCGCAGGCTTGCGCCGACATTGGATCATCCGGTCGAGCGAACGATGGCTGCCCAGGGGATTGATTAGCATGCGGCCGGGCGCGAAGATCCTTTCTCAATCTCCGATCGGAAGGTGTTCATATGGCGGATGAACGTCTGGCGAAACTTGCGCGGGTTCTGGTCCAGTACAGCACGCGCGTGCAGCCGGGAGACCGGGTCGGCATCCATGGATATCCTCTCACCGCGGCCGCGGAACCGCTGCTGGTCGAACTGGCTCAACAGATTCTTGCCGCCGGCGGATACCCGCACTTCTTGATCCAGACCGAGGCCTTGCGGTCGCTGCTGATACGGGAAGGAAGCGAGGATCAGCTGCGCTATGTGAATCCCTTCTTTCGAATGATCACCGAGCAATTTGACGTGGATATGCGCATCAGCAGCTCAGCCAATACACGCGAACTCTCCCGCCTCGACCCGGCGCGGTTGAATCGTGTGCGGGAGGGACAGAAAGAAGTGACCGATACCTGGTTTCAACGAACCGCTTCGGGGCAGCTTCGCTGGGTTGCCACCCGGTATCCGACCGATGCCTATGCGCAGGATGCCGAGATGAGCCTGGCCGAATTCGAGCATTACTTTTTTGCCAGCTGCTTCGCCGACCTTGAAGATCCGGTGGCGGAATGGTCCCGCCTGGCTGCAGCCCAGACCCGGATCGCAGAGCAGCTCGACCGCGTGTCCGACATTCACTTGCGAGGGCCAGACATCGATCTCCAGCTCCGCGTCGCCGGTCGAAAATTCATTCCCTGCTCGGGCGAAACGAACATGCCCGACGGCGAGATCTTCACCGGTCCGGTCGAGAATTCAGCCCACGGATGGGTCCGATTCAGCTATCCCTGCATCTATACCAGCGTGGAGGTCGACGGGGTCGAGGTGCGCTTTGAGAACGGCCGCGTGGTCGAGGCCAGCGCATCGAAGAATGATGCCTACTTACAGGCCACCCTCGAAGCGGATGCCGGGGCGCGCTACCTGGGAGAGCTGGGGATCGGCACAAACGAGAATATCCAGCGTTTCACCCGTACCATGCTGTTCGATGAAAAAATGGCGGGAACGATTCACCTCGCCCTGGGAGGCGGCTACCCCGAAACGGGCTCAACCAACCGCAGCGCAATCCACTGGGATATGCTGGTTAATATGCGTGAAGAGAGCGAAATCCTCGCCGACGGCGAGCCGATCTACCGGGACGGTCAATTCCTCTTCGAGTAGGCGTCTCAGGAAACCTCACGCCGCCCGCCGGGAACCTGCCGTCACTCGATCGACCAGAACTGCAGTTCTCCATCCTCGGCGCCGGTGACCAGGATCGTCCCGGCCGGATTCCTGCCCAGGGCGAAAGGCCGGTCTGCGATGCCGCCCCAATCCTGGAGCCACCGTCCATCCGACGCCCGCCAGGCCCGCAACCGAAACCGCTGATCATCGCTGGTGGTTGAAAAGAGCAGCGAGTCGTCCACGCTGAACACGAGCGCCAGGGCGCCGGTATTCATCTCGGTTCCATACAGCCGGTCGCCGTTTTCAGGATTCCAGAACGCAATCCGCCCCAGCGGCTTCAACGTCTCTGCGCTGTAGGACCAGGATCCACCCGCCAGCAACGTGCCTTCCTGGTTGAAGGCCAGGCTGCTGGTGTTCGAGAACCCAACCAGCGAGCGCAGCAGGCTGCCGTCTGTCATCGACCATACCCTGGCTTTGGAGTCGCCGTAGGCTGAAACCAACAGGCTGCTGTCGGGAGAGAACGCAATCGCGTTGACGGAAATCCCGGAGCCCAGGAGCTGGAAGAGTCTCTGGCTCCCATCGGCGCTCCAGACGTTGACGGCATTGTCCTCCCCGCCCGAAGCGAGCAGCTTTCCATCGGGCGAATAGGCCAGCGTCCGCACGTAGCTGTCATGTGCCGTCCAGCTGCGGATCAGCGACCAATCTGCCACCCGCCACAGGCGAATGGTCCGGTCCCAGCTGCCGGTGGCGAGCACTTTTCCATCCGGCGAGAACGCCACCGCGGGCACCGCTCCTTGATGGCCGCTGAGCGTGGCTACGAGATTCGCGCCACGAACGCTCCAGATATTCACGCTCGGTTTGGATGTCCCGACTGCAAGCAGCTCACCATCGGGCGAAAAAGCGAGCTGGCTTATGCCCGAAGAATCCTGCACGCGCATCACCGGCTGCAGCCGATCCAGATTCGTGATCCGGATGGTCTCCAATCCACGGGTTGGAGTTGCGATCCGGGGCACCGGCGTCGAGGTCGGCTCCGGGCTGGCGATCGCCCGGAACGGCAGTGAAGAGGCGGTTGGCGTGGGTTCGGCCGGGTAGTTGCAGGCCGCCGGGACGATTGCAGTCAGAACAACAAGCAAGCCCAGGTACCCGATTCGCTTCAGTTCATGCATGCCAGGCAAACTCCCACTCACGCCATCCTGCACGGCGTTTGGTGATCAAACACCCGCATCGAATCCAGAAGGATATTAAACCACACAGCATCCTCACACCCTACCTGGAAAGGAAGCAGCGATCGAGAGGGATTCGGGCTGCCCCGCGCGCCCCGCACCACGCGGACATTGCGAAAGGCCCCTCTTCAAGCCGCCCCTGGAATTGATACCCGCCGGCGAGCTTTTGGAAGGAAAAGATCGAACCGTCCGTCCACAGCTCCCCTGCGGCTCCGTCGACTCGCTCGCCGTCAAGCGAAACGGTGGCCTCGATCCACTGCGGCACACCGCTTTCATCATAATAGTATCCATGCAGGGATTGATCGGTTTGCTCCAGCGCCAGGGTGCTTTCTCGAGTCGGATCCTCGGGCGAGACCTGCCGCCAGAGCCCGCTCCAGCTGCGAAGCGAGCGTTCAGCCGTCGATCGAACGCGAATGAAGAGATAGACCTGTCCCATGGGCTCGCCCCCCGGGCCGGTGAGCTGCCACAAGCTGCGGTATTCACCCTCCTCATCCGGCGCTCGAAAGAATGCCACCAGATCGGCTGCCTGCCCCGGCTCTACGTCGTAAAGACGGAGGTCCGACCAATTGATCTCATCCAATTGGATCTCCAGCTGCGCTCCGGGTTGGTAGAGCATGGCTGGCAGGCCGGCCGGGCCGGCCAGGGGATCCCCTGACAGGAACTGCAAGGTGACTCCGCCGCGCCAGCTGCATGTGCCGCTGTTCTCGATGCGCCAGATCTTGAGCATGATGGCTCCGGGATCGAAACGGGTCCCATCGATGATGCGGATATCACGCAGGTAATCGGCGCGAAAACACGGCGTCGTCGGTGTCGGCCAGGGCGTCCGGGTGGCCGTCGTGGAGGGAGTGCCGCTCGTGGTCGGCGTCGCTTCAACCGGGGTGGTGGCCGAGGGTGGGACGTCGAGGGTGGCCGCCGGCAGGGGTCTGGATGTGCCCGTGGGTTCGGCGATCACCGCTCCGGCGGTCGGCGCGGCCGAAGGCAGCATCGTCATGGTGGCCTGTGGCAGTGTGCCGAGGACGTCGCAGGAGGCCAGGAGCAGGGCTCCGGCCAGGCACAGACTGCCGCGAATCGTGCGCCGGCGGCTCAGCGGAAGCAGCCGCACGCCGGTCCAGGGATTCCAGACTTTCATATCGAATTCCACCCTGGTAAGAGCTCCGCCGGGAGATCCCTACGGCAGCCAGGGGATACGTCCGGACAGTTCCCGCCGGCGCGCGATCGGGGTGAAGAAGAGCAGCAGCAGCGTCGCCATGAGCACACCGATCGCCCAGCCGATCATCGCCAGGGTCTGGGTCTGACCCAGGGTCAGCAATGCTGCGTCGAGGCGTCCACCCGAGATGACAATCTCCCCGACGGCAAAGGCGAAGATCCAGGCCGCGACGGTCAGCAGGCCCCATTCGACGCGGCTCCAGCGGTTCGTGCGCAGCATGGCCACCTGCAGGGCTGCCGGGACGATCGATCCCAATACGCCCGCTAGGATCGCGGAAAGGAAGCCCGTCGACTCTTCCAGGATCAAGGCAGCCGACCAGCCACCCAGCATCACGCCGACTGCCGTCAAAGCGATCCACCATTCGATGCCTACCGTCTCCTGCCGCAGGAGCAGCAGTTGCGCCACGGCAATCAGAATGCCAGAGACCAATCCGGTCAGCAGGAGATAGCCCGTTGAATCGGGCTCGGCGCCCAGTGGCAGCGCCAGGGCTGCCCCGGCCATGGTGCCAACCGGATAGGCGATCGCCGTGACGATAAACCACTGCAAGTAAACGATGATGTTCTCGAGGGCACGATTCATCGAAAGACCTCCCTGTGGAACCGCTTCAGCCGTGCCATAATCATACAACAGGCGGCCGATTCGCAAACGATCCCAGCCTGCAGCATGGAAGCCACCGGGTGGGCGCGGGCCTGCCGGACTCACGCCTGGATAAGGAAAAGCCCCCGCGATGCGGGGGCTTTGGTCACAGGTCTTTAGGATTTAGAGGATGACGACGTTCGCGGCCTGAAGACCCTTCGGGCCCTGCTCGATGGAGAATTCCACGCGCTGGCCCTCTTCGAGATTGCGGAAGCCATCAGCCTGAATGGCGGTGTAATGTACAAAGACATCATCGCCATCTTCACGCTCGATGAAGCCGTAGCCCTTGCTTCCATTGAACCACTTGACCGTACCCAGAACTCGTTCCGACATGTTCGATTGCCTCCTTAAGGCATGTTGTCTTGGAGGTGCGTGTCTCGTTCCCGGTGGTCGGGTTCAATGAACCGACTGGGCCTGAGCATGTTCAGCTCAGGCCTAGGTCTTTCGACTTCCAGACAGAACGTGCATGCAACCTTCACGAAGGCATCATATCAGTTTTTTTCATCGCTGAAAAGGGGGAATTTTTGTACCAAATGTGTCCAAAATTCGAAACAACCAAACCATGAGAGGAAAATCACCGTTCGCTGGGCAGGCAGCAGCCCGGCGGCCTGTTTACCGCACAGCCATGAACTACGACACGTTGAACACGCCGTAAACCTGGTCCGGACCGAGAATTCGCGGGAATTTCTTCCGCAATTGGCGCCGTGCTTCGTAGCACAGGTGACAGGCATCCGCATAGCCTTCCTGGACATCCAGATCGTACTGCGATACGAGACCGGCAGGCCCCCCCGCCAGAAGCGGGCTGACGATCGGGTGCTCTTGCGGGATATAGCCCTCAACAAGGTCTCTCAGCGGCCGCTGAAACAGATTTCCCAGGATGATTCCCTGGCAGAGATGCAGGTTACCGAGCGGGTCGAGATGCAGCCGCCCCGGTTCGATCAGATCTTCATAAGGGCACTCGGTATAGAGCTCCCACGCGTTCCGTGCGGCATTGGGAGCCAGCTTCACGGCGGCCCGGCCGCGGTACATGACGCCCGAATCGCCTTCCGGAAGCTGGCCGACCGGAAGCTCGCCGTCCGCCTCACGTTCCCGCTCAATCGTGATCAGGCCCATATTCAGGCCAAGCCGCTCGGCGGCTGCGGATGCGTTTTTCGACTGCTGGCTGATGCGTTCGCTGTAATGGAATAGATCGCTGCTCACCGTGAGATCGGCAACCAGCCCGGCCAGCGGAGTGAGCCACAGCATGGCATCTTCAACGCTCGTCGCCCAATAGGCGTTGGTGACGATGCCGACCTCGAAGCCGCGCTGCGCTGCGGCTCGCACGCCCTCCAGCAGGACGGGATAGTAGAGGAAGGGTTCACCCCCCTCGTAATAGATCGATCTCACCGTCCCCAGTTCCACGGCCTGATCGAGCACATTTTCAATTTGAGCCCGCGTGAAGACCCCGGACTGCCAGGGGCTGCCCCAGACAAAACAATGATCGCACTCGAAGGTGCACTGGTACGTGAGAAGGAAGTGCAGGCCGGTCAGGTGCATCGCTGCCCTCCGGGGTCCGCCGGATCGGGAGTGGGAATGGATTGCATGCTGGCACGATCGGGGTCCCAGCGAACGCATCCATTTTCGCGCCAGCACTCCTGGCCATGCAAACGGCAGTATTCGGCCGATTCCAGCGGGCAAATGTCGAGGGTATGAGCGTCGATCCAGGCCGTGGTGCGCAGCGAAGATGGCTGCAGAGAGGCCTCAATCCTTGAGCGGGAACAGAATCTGAGTCTGCAGCTCGGATGGAGGCGTGCCAGCCGGATCGTTTAAGTAGAATTCGTAAGCTGCCCCGGTCGGCTCCAACCCCTGCGTTTCGATCCAGGCCGCCAGCACCTGATAGGCCGGCGCGATCTGATCATACGGTCCGGTGTACATGCAGCTGGCGTACGTTCCCGCGGGGATGATGCCGGATCGGATGTCCTCGAAACCGTCCTGAGGTGAAGCGACCGGAATGCCGATTTCGACATCCAGATCCTGCCGATCCATGTTGTAGTAGGCTGCATACGGTGGGCCAGCCGGAAAGCCGCGCGCTTCCTCCAGCCTGGCCATGATGCTGCCATAGACCTGCCCCATCACCGCTGGCAGCTGATCCACAGACGTCCTCAGGCGCTGAAACAGAACGGGTTCTTCCTGCCTTTCGATCCGAGAGCAAGGGAAATCCATTGCCCGACCTCCTGGTGTGTACGCTGTTCAACAGAACATTTGT
>JBJYWH010000361.1:7266-9017 GCA_046259355.1 Anaerolineales bacterium | reverse complement strand
ATGATGGAAATTCCCTCCTGTCAAGCGGGGTTTCCTTGAACCGGAGGCAGGTTCGGGGCATAGTATCTATAGAGAATCGAAGGAAGGCCTCCCATGCGAAACTTCAAGCCAACCCTCTTGCTGCTTGCGCTCGTGCTTTGCTCCTGCCAGGATGCAGTGACCGCGGGCTCCACGCCGGTCGCGTCACCAGCCGTCTCGCCGCAAGGCTACCCGCGGGTCGATGGATCGACATCCACCCTCCCGCTGCAGGTGATGATCGCCTGCCGTCTGCTGCAGGTGCGCTGCACCTGGCAGGAGGGCGATCTCTTCTCCACAACCTGGCGCATCCTTCCTGACTTTACCGACGAACGCCGTGCGCAATCCGCCGAGATGATCTTCCAGCTGTGGCACAGCGGCACCCACAGCGCCTATGTGAACCTGATCCATGGCGAGGCCGACGTCATTCTCGTCGCTCGCAGCCCATCTCCGGACGAGCTGGAGGAGGCCCGCCGGTACGGCGTGGAGATGGACGTCATCCCCGTTGCCCGTGATGGGTTCGTCTTCATCACCCATCGCACCAATCCGGTCGAGGGGCTCACGCTGGAGCAGATCCGGTCAATCTACACCGGGGTATACACCTCCTGGTCGCAGGTCGGTGGCCCGGATCTGCCGATCCATCCCTACCAGCGGGATCGCAACTCGGGCAGCCAGGAGCTGATGGAGGAACGGGTCATGCTCGGCACACCCATGATCGACGCCCCCGACATGATCCTGGAAGGCATGATGGGGCCGATCCATGCCATCCTGGATGACACGAGCGGCATCGGTTATTCGGTTTACTACTACGCAACCCGCATCTTCCCGCAACCCGACCTGAAACTGCTGGCGATCGAAGGAGTCCAACCGGATTCAAACAGCCTCTCCGAGGGCACATATCCCCTGACGACGGAGGTCTATGCCGTCCTCCGTCGGGATCTGCGCGCCGGCCATCCCGCCCGGAAGCTGGTCGACTGGCTGCTTTCGCCCGATGGACAGGATGCGGTGCTCGCGAGCGGCTATATTCCGCTTCTGCAGGACTGAAGGCGACCTGAGTAGAAAAGTGCAGCCCACCCTGAAGAGAGGGTAGGCTGCGGTTTCGATCTTACACGCAGAAACGCTTCGGTCTATACGGGCGCCAGCGTGCCCGCGAAGATCTGCCAGGCCAGCGCAGTCTTCGCCGCCAGGCTCAGAATGATGTACACCCGCTCACCAAACAGGTAGTCCGCCCAGCGCCCCACCTTCTTGTACTGGAGCACCATGTTGACGGCGAAGATGTTGAAGAAGACAAAGATCGTCGGGATGATCGCGTACACGAACGCCGGCGGCTTCGCATCGGAGGAGTTGATCGCGCCCAGGAAGTAGAGCATGATCACGATCCACGGGATGATCCCGGCGATCGATCCGTAGATGAAGGCCGTCCAGTTCGTGCGCTCGGTCTTCTGGTTGTGAAGCTCCATCATGATGCCGAACAGGTTCATCATCGCGTTCAGGCCGAAGATCAGGATCAAGCTCCCCAGGTCCCACATCCCGACCAGCATGCCGATCAGCACGATCATCAGCGAGGAGCTGAGGGCGTATTCGTAGAAGCGGATCGGGTTCATGCCGAGCTTGAGATTCTTGACGTAGGACTTGTTGCCGATCGTGCCGAGGTAGAAATGCGCCACGGCCGATAGCAGCAGAAAGACAGCCACGGCCGGCCCGAAGGGCAGTTCATAGAGCAGCTTCGGATCGGG
>JBJYWH010000361.1:0-7166 GCA_046259355.1 Anaerolineales bacterium | reverse complement strand
GCGTTGATCAGCTCCGGGAGGCTCAACCCGCTCGAGATCCAGATGACCGCCGCGATGGAGAGCAAAGCCAGCAGGAAGCTCAGCGCTGCCGCCAGTGCCGGCCCGGCCCGACCAGCCCACTCCACTTCCGGCTGGTCAGCTGTCGGCCAGACGATCCAGCGCCGGCGTTGAAGCAGGTAGGTGAGGGGGAACGCGACCAGCCACCCCGTCATACTCCCCGCAGCCATCACCCACCACACACGGGGGTCGAGGTCACTGGGGATGAGCATGACTTGCGACAGCCAGCTGCCGACCGGCAGCGCGGCGGCCCACAGCACATTCATCAGAAGCAGCCGGGCGGCCGGCCGGACCGCAAGGCGCTTTCGCAGCCCGCCAACCAGACTCCAGAATATCCCCAGGGGCAGCAGGTACACGATCGCCAGTTGGAGCCAAAGAGATTCGACCTTCAGCAGATTGTCCAGCGTGATGCCAAAGAAGAGTGAGACAGCCATGGCGCTTCCGAGATAGGTGGCACCGGCAGCCGCCGCCCGCCATGCGCCCGCAAAGGCATCCGAGGCGCGGCTATGCGGCCAGAAGCCGAAAGAGAGACGAAAAATCAGGATCGAGAGTGGTCCCAGGGTGAGAGCGGCCACACACCACAGAATCCGCGCGAGAATCCCTTCCCCGTCCACGCGTCCCAGAGCCCACAGGAAATAAGCCCCTGTCAGCAGCGATAGGACCGCCCATCCCGTGAAAGCCCGGTCGACCCCGACCATTCGTGGGTGGTAATTCGGTTCGAACCAGGTCAGCGGTTGGCCGAGGTAATCCTGCAGCCAGGCCGCTCGATCCCTCCATGCGGCCGTCCAACCCGAGATCTCATGGCCGCCCTCATACCACAGGACGGTCTTGGGCTCGCTTCCGGCAGCCTGGTAGCGCAGCGCATCAGAGCGTGAAACGTTCCGATCGATCAGGCCGTTCTGGTAGAGCAGCGCGGCGGGCGCTGCCCGCCCTATAAAATGCAGCGGCTCGATCGGCCACATCGCCTCCACCCAGGGTTGGCTGAAATGGTCCGGCCAGCCGCTCTCATCCGGCTCGGAGGTATGTTCCACCAGCCCGCCATCGCCGACAATCAGGACGTAGGCCTTGATCCGGGTTTCAACACCGGCCAGCAGCCCACCCATCGCACCCCCGTAGCTGATGCCGAGATAGGCTATTCGCTCGGGGTCGACATCCGGCCGGGCGATTAGAATATCTACCGCGCGCTGCAGGTCGACGATGAGCTGAATCTGATCCCGTCGGTCCTGTTCGGTGAAATAGGGCCAGGTCGAGCCGGCACTTCCATCCGGAACGTATCCGCCCGGCCGGATGTGCGGCGAATCGATCAGGATCCCCACCGCGCCGAGGCGGGCGAAATTCATCGCCTCCGGCGTCATCAGGTCTATATCACCGCTCGAACCATGCATATACACGATGGCGGGGAAAGGCCCGGCTCCGCCCGGCAGCACCAGCCGGGCCGGCACGCGGCCGCCTTTCGGGCTGGCGTAGGTGAAATCGACCTGCGCGATCCCGTCGACGCTGCGCTCGGCGACCGTCTGAATATCGATCGGTGCATCGCGATCGTAGGCGAACAGGACCAGGCTGGCCTCCGGATCGACCGTCGCCAGCGATCGCTCAACCTCCAGCCGGGCAGGCTCGGCGCCCGCCGGCGGTTCCGGTGTTCTCCCACCACATCCAGCACAAGCCAGAATCCATATGAGAAGCAGGATACGGAAATATCTCACGTTAGCACCTCCTGGCCCTGGTCATCGAACCGACCGATTTCTTCGGTTTGTGGACCGGCACGGCCAGAGTCGAGCCTTCCCTTCTATCGGATACCATGTCCACTTTACTCGGGGGGCATCCGCTCGTCATCCCCCAAGCTGGGGATCAACTTGGGGAACCTGCTTGATCACCAATCCATCCGACATTCCTCCAGGAAGGCACATGGGATCAACGTGCGGGGCAAGGCCCATTGCAGGCAACCGGCAGCAACGCCGGGTAGAAATAAACATCCCCGTAAACCCGGGGATGCATGTCTGTTCCTGGTGGATTCCTGCTGGCGGCGCTAGGCCGGTTGGGCGATTTCCTCGACCGGCTCCGCTGCCTCCATGGGCAGGCGCACTTCAAAGGTCGAGCCCACGCCGAGTTCGCTTTCAAGCTGGATCGTCCCGCCCATCAGCTGGGCCAGGTTGCGCGCGATGGCCAAACCCAACCCGGTGCTTGCAGCGACCGATTTGGTGCCGCTTTTGTCCAACGAGCGGAAGGCTTCAAAGACCTTCTCATGCTGATCCTCGGGGATCCCCGGTCCGGTGTCGCTGACGACGATATGCCAGGTCGCCTCATCAACAGGCTCGATTCGAACCAGGACTTGTCCCTCGTCGGTAAATTTCACCGCGGTTCCGGCCAGGTTGACGGCGATCTGCGAGACCCGCTCACCGTCTCCCATAAGCGTTGGCGGCATTGTTGCGTCGATTGAGATTGAGAATTCCAGACCTTTCTCTTTCGCAATAGGTAAGCAAGTGCACTCGATGACGTCGACAATATCCTTGATGGCGTACGGCTCGCTCTGGATCGCAAATTCACCCGCCTCGATTTTTGAGAGGTCGAGCAGATCGTTGATGATGCGTTTTAGATGACGAGCACTGCTGGCGATGTGCTGCTGCGCGTTGCGCATCTTATCGTTCAGGGGACCATAGGCGTCGCGCAATGCGAGGTCGGCAAAGACGATAATGGCGCTCAGGGGTGTCCGCAGCTCATGGCTTGTTCGGGCGGTGAACTGCGATTTGCGATCACTGGCCTCTTGCACTTCTTCATTAAGACGCATCAAATCAAAGGTGGCCTCATCAAGAGATCGGCGTAAATCTCGAAAAGACAGGTTATTGAGAAATGCAGCAAAGATGAAAGCCAGTGCAACAATTAGGATTTCCAACGTGAAAACTATCGCATCTGGTATCTGAAGTGGGAACTGGTGATCCTGCGTAATGATCCGTACGGAAATATAAACTAGAGCCGATAAGATGCCAATAAAGTAACTCTGTCCTTGTTTTAACATCATGCCGCTTACTATGGTTAGCAGCAGAAGTGCTGGAACAACAACAGGCAGCAGGCCCTGAAGGATGAGTGAATTGATCGAGACAAGGATGATTGTATAAAGCAAGAAGAGAAATGTACCCAACGTTTGCCTGTCACGGATGACGAACCAACGGGCAAGGAGCGTAGCCGGAATGGTTCCAATACTTAATGCGAAAACAATTGTCCCATATATCGATCTGAGCGGAACAAAGACTGCAGCAACATATATCACAAACGGAGTGAGTACAAAAAAACTACTGTTCAGGATAGCAAGGACTACGCGCTTTCGACGCTTAATTTCAAGACGCTCATAAGGTGATCGAGTGTCGAATGGTCCTGTTCTTTCTATCATTCCGCGCGCTTTCCCTGCATCTCTAGAAATCCTGAACAATCAAATCTACTGTAATGGTTTTCTTCCCCGAAAGATATTTACAGGAGGAACCAGATCAAGTTCAACACCGCAATCAGCCGCCCATCGATAGAAGTCCTCTTTCCAAAAGAACCCATATGAATCTCGACTACTGCGAATAACCAGGTTCAAATATGGATTGACATATGGTTTACCTGGTTGAGAACCAAAGATTAGCCCTCCTGGCTTGATTACCCGTACTGCTTCGGCGATTGCCTTTGCAGGATCCGATGTCCAATGCAGCATTAAAAGCCAAAAAGCAGCATCGAATGTGTTATCGGGATACGGCAGAGAAATCGCGTTCGCCCGCTCAAATGATGGTCGATTTTCATCTGTTAGTTCTGGGTGACCCGGTTGTATCTCATCAAGCAGGCTCTCAAATTGCTCCTCTGCCAATTCGAGCATACTTGGAACCGTATCAACGGCGGTGATCTTCGTCTTGCCATGGGATAGAAGCCAAAGTTCTGCCGTTTCGAGCCCATTCCCACATCCAATTTCGAGCAAGTGTTTTCCCTGCAACCATATGCGTTCGGATGGCAATAGGTAGTCAAAACACAACTGTCGAACAGTAGAGTATATATTCCCGCTTAATACCTGGTTGAATGTATTCACTACCCGTTTTTGGTTCCGCTCAAAGACATCTTTTACACCAACCTTTTCTTTGCGGAGACGTTCAAGTATCGAATCATACATGGCGTCAGCAATGAGACTCAATTGATGAACTCGTGAATCTGTTACATCCAGAATTTGTGCTATATCGGGCATTGGTTCGCTTTCATTTCGTTTGTATCGACCATTATCATGGACAATAAGGTTATTCTTATCTAGCGTAATGATTTCAAGAACTTCATGGGTATATTCAAGATCCTCGAATTGAAAGTGACTTGCAATCTCACCAAAAGTCCGTGCTTCCGCTAAGTAGTCAAACAAACCAATCTCACCCAATGCTTTTAACACGTAGTAACGAAATATTTGGTCTGTATGCCGCCCCGCCCGCATCATATTTCCAAATGACCTGAAAAGACGCCACCACACTTTTATTTTGCGCATGTGCCACCCCGGACATACTGATTTTCATCGGACTGCCAGGTATGGTCGCATGAAACGGATGAATTCGTCAACCTCAATCGGCTTCGCATAATAGTCGTCACAACCGGCTTCGAGCGCCACCTCGCGATCCCCCACCATGGCATGCGCCGTCATGGCCAGGATCGGCACCACCTGGAAGCGAGGTTCACGCTTCAGCGATCGGGTAACCTCCCATCCGTCCAATTTCGGCAGGCTCAAGTCCATCAGGATCAGGTCCGGGGCAAATTCATGGGCCAGCCGGATCCCCTCATGCCCATCGCCGGCGACGGCGATCTCGTGCTGGTCGAGCATCAGCTCCAGGATGCTCTGCAGAACCGCGACCGTTTCCTCGTTGTCTTCAACAATGAGAATCCGTTTTGACGGGAACGGTGTCGTCTCATTCATCATCCAGGTGCCCCCTTTCGTGCACACTTCGGTCATTTTCTGCTTGCTCTCGATGAACTCGTGTCAACGGAACACCAGCCCGCAAGGGTCAGATGCCTTCGGGTTGGCCCGGCCTTTCTACCCCCGGCGATGGACCACCCGTTTTCTACGTTGCATGCTCCATGCCAGCGGACCGGGCGCTGGCAGCCTGCCGCCTGGACGACACGCGTCAAATTCACACCCCGCCCTCCAGTCCGGGTGACGAAACCGAGGCAAGAGGCAACCGTTCTGTCACGGCCCGGTAACCGCCCGGATAAGCCAAACCTTGACACTGAAGTGGATCCAGACCGCCGCAGAGACCTCGAACGAGAGTGGACGGTCAACACGAAATGAGGTGTGGAAGATGACTACTCAAATGATCCTATCCATCCTGGGCCAGCTGGCGATCAGCCTGGTCTGCGCGTTGATTGCCTACCGCATGATCCGCTGGTTTGGTCAACCCATCCAGGGGGATGAACGCGCCCGGGCCGCGCTCGCAAAAGTGCACCAGCTGAACCGCCATGCCCGGGAGCAAAGCCAAAGCATCCTCCAGCGCGAGCTTCATTGATCCGACCGGGACGACTCTCGCGAGCGCAAGCGGAGGTGAAGCGCAGCTGTTCTCTGCCCCGAGGTCCGGGGCGTCAAATCCTCACGGCAGGGGCGGGAGATCGTCCATGCCGAAGGAACGGGCCGCTCGGGCGGCGATCGCGCGCAGTTCGCGCTTCACCTCCTCCGAAACCCGGTTCGGTTCGTACGCGGCGAGGAGCGAATCCACGCGGTCCGAAGCCCGATCCCATGCGCTGGTCGCCCCGGCTTCCATCCAGGCCTCCATCGCACCGCGATCGATCACCGGGGAGGGGATGTAAAACTCCTCCCGGAACCAGCGGCGTGTATGCTTCTCCTTCAGGAAATCGCCGCCGTGACCCACCCTGCGCATCACGTCGAGGGCGATCGGGTCGTCACGCTGCTCCACCCCGCGGATCAGGCGCTTCGCCATGCCGATGATCTCGGCATCGATGACCAGTTTTTCGTAGCTCTGGCAGCTTTCGAAGTCCATCATCCCCGCCCCGGAGATCATGTTCACACCGGCCAACGCCGCCAGCAGCGCGCCACCGGCCGATTCCAGGCCGGCTTGCGCATCGACCACCTTGGCGTCGGTCATTCCCAGGTAAGCATGCGTAGGCATTCCTAAAGCCTTGCCAACCTGTGTGTATCCGACGTCGATCATCCACGTCCCCACCGCGCCCATGGGGGTCGTACCGGTGCGCATGTCGAAGATCGAGGGTGAACCGCCCCAGACGATCGGCGCACCCTCCTGCGCCAGCTGGCAGATGACGACACCGCTCATACACTCGGCCGTGTGCTGAACGATCGCGCCAGCCAGCGTGACGGGAGCCGTGGCGCCGGCCAGCGGCATCGAGACCATCTCGGAGGGGATTCCGCTCCGGGCGCAGTCGATCAGGTTCTGGCAGGTCAGATCGCTCCACTTCAAGGGCGGCGAGGGGCAGACGTCGAACACCGCGATCGGCTTGCGGGCCAATGGCTCCTCTCCGCCGGCGACCAGCGCCAGCATCTCCTTCATCGTCCAGAAGGTATCTTTGCGGAACGCCCCGGTCACGATCGGCTTCCGCATGAAATTCAGTGCCAGATAAAGCCGGTAAAGGTCCCCGATTTCCTCGACCACGTCACCCGGGATGAGCGCAGTGCTCTGCGCATCAATCTGGGGAAGCATCTCGACCAGCTTCACGAAGTCGATGAAATCGCGGGTGTCCGGTGTGCGCTGCCGCTTCGAGCTGCGGTCGAGAATCGTGATCGCCGCAGAACCGGGATCGAAGTGGACCTGGTCCTGGCCATAGTGGACAACCGGCTCCCCATCGAGATTGTGGAGATCGAAGGCAGAGGGTGCGTGCTCGATCGATGCTTCAGCCAGCTGGCGAGGGATTCGGGCGACGCGGCGCTCACGGTCGACCTGCGCCCCGGCCTCGGAAAGCAGCCCCAGCGCATCCTCGTTGTGGACTTCGATTCCGGGGTCCATGAGAAGCCCATACCCCTCCTCAATGATCTGCTCGACAAGCTCCTGGCTTAGAATTTCAAGTTTCGGCCGCATCGTCCTGCTCCCTTGAGATTTGCGCGATTCCCTGCGAGTGTACTCGAAAGCGGGAAAAATGCTTCAACC
>JBJYWH010000360.1:0-13003 GCA_046259355.1 Anaerolineales bacterium | reverse complement strand
AGGCAGAAATTGGCATTGCGCGGATTTTCAGATTGGCATTTCGAGCAGCGCATGTTCGAACGATCCGTTTCTCGGTCGAGGGGCGGCCATGAAAGCTGCGGAGTGCTGGCTGATTCTCGAAGCTCATCATTCCAGCATCAAGCATGTCACGCCGGCACAGCCTGGCTAGAGCTTCGCACTTCCCTGCTGCAGCTGTGAGCACGATAGCACATCAGCTATCATTGAGTTTAAGCCTTTTTTATCTCTATGGTAGTGGGCAGCTCTCTATATCTCTACGATGGAACCGCGCGTGAACCGTTCAACATACCTCGCGACTTAAGGATCCTGCATTTCCAACACCCCATCTGGATGCAGCCAGACTCGTGCGCCACTGGTCAATTTCCCAAAGTCCTCCGGAGCCAGCGCAATGATAGGCAGCGGCCGGTCGTAAAGTTCATCCGCCACGATCGAAGCCAGGGCGAAAAACGAATCGACCCCGGTGGTCAGGATTGCGGCCGGCGCCGTTCCATTGCGAACCGCCTCCAGCAGCACGGCGGTTGTCGTGCTCGAGCCGCGCGAGAAAGGCAGGGCCAGCACACATCCCTTTCCAGACTGCCCGGAAAGCGGATGACGCCGGTCGATGATCTCGCCGCTGGCCGCGTCGTAGCCGCCCCAGAAGCTAAGCGGCTCTCCGCTCACCAGCAGTGCGCCTCGGGCCTCGCCCGGGATCACCACGTGACCTTGAATCACAGATCCCACAGCGAGCCCTCGCGCACAACATGCCCCTCAACCGCGGAAGAGACGCAGTCCTCCAGCGTGCCGAACACGACCTGTGTGTTGAGAAGCCCCGGGGCGTAATAGGCGTACTTGGCTGAATTCGTCATCAGGACCTTGATCGTCTCCGGCAGCATCGGCGTGGTCAGGATGCAGGTATCGACCGTGATGCGGGCGCCGAAATCTCGAATTGGCTTGAGAAACCCGGCCCGATCAGCCAGGGCGCACATCGCTCGCGATGATGTGACCAGGAACTGCACGTCATCATGGGCCCGTTTTCCAGAGACCAGCGGGGCCAATTTGGCAAACTCGGCCAGGGAAAAGTGCGGGCTGCCGAGCACGACCATATCGAGACGGGAACCGTCGGCCGTGCTGAGCTCTGCTACAGCCTGCCGCAGCAGATCCATGTCGATGACGAGCTCGAGCGCAGGGCTTTTCCCTCCCAGCGCCGCGTCGAGTGTCGGCGCCTCGGGCGTGATGCCGACCAGATGGAACAGGCCCACGCTGCCGGACGAAGCCGCAGCAGCCCCGAGTGATTTCAACTGATCTTCATCCGGCTCCACCGTCAGGCCCACCACGACCGGGTTACGATCGCCGGCGTACTTCCCCAGCAGGTGTCCCAGCGCCGGATAGAAGAGTTCATGCGCCTGAATGGCGGGCGGCACATTTTCCAGGCGGAAGAGCACCTCGCCGAGGCGGTTTTCGTCCAGGTGCAGTCCCACAGCCGGCACCCGCCCGGTGATGGCGGCGCAGATATCGAGCAGATCCGGGTAGCGCTCGCTGCGGGCGCCGATCACGGAATTGGCGAATGCGATCGCGTTCGATTCGCCCCAGGCGATCTGCTGCCCGAAGTGCGGCCGGTGTTCGGTTTGGTACGGCGCACAGGTCCAGGTGGGGACACAGCCCATCGCCTGGTACGCCCGCATCTGCCGCAGCGCGTTCCCGGCCCACTCCGGGGGAACCGGCCAGGCCTGCCAGCCGGCCTCATCCACGCCGCTGACATTGAGCGTGCTCGGCACGTGCACCTTCGCTCCCATACCGGCCAGGCGTTCGGCGAACTCGAGCGTGGCCTGACCCATGTAAAGCGAGCTATCGATATGCGCCGCTTCAATATCCATCAATGAATGGGCGCCCTGTATGATCGCCATGCGCACGATGATGCGCATCGCCATCTGGCTTCCCTGCCCGCGCTCACCTTCCAGCTGAGCCTGGTCCTCCGGGCCGAGAATGAGCCAATCCGGCAGGTCGATCCCCGAGCTGGTCATCTTTTCATTCTACAACGGATGCGGGCTCAACCAGCCGACCTTCCCTGGCCCATCATCAAGCAGACCGGGGCATGAACATAATCTTTCCCGACCCTTTTCCGCATTTCACCGGGCGTGGTTCATCGACAAGCCCTCCGGAGGATGTCTGCAGTGAAACTCCCCGTGCGCTGGCCGCAGAGAAGGCATCAAATGCTACGATGGCCTCAGGAGCCATGTGCTGAGGATTAGGTGTATGATGATTTGGAATCGTATCCAGTGAGGCCCGACCACACCCGGGGGGGCAAAGTTTGAATCCTCCAGCATTGCCTCGCATGCTTGACGTATATGACACCCTTCCCCGCCCGATCCTGCCTCTTGTAAGGAATGATCGAACCAGCGTATCACGGCAATTGGCGTTCCCGTAGAACCCTAACAACGCCATCCCCCAGAGGTAGAGAAAGGTCCAGGAGGTGTTCGGGATGAAACTCAATCCAAAAGGAAGCATTGTCGTCACGCTGATCTTGCTCGGAATCACTCTGCCAGCATGCAATCTCGCGAACCGAAACACCCAAACAATCCGGACAGCAGCTCCAACATGGAATCCCTGTGAGGCTTTGACGGGCCTGGCTCTCGACATTGATGGGGCAGCCTCGGCGCCGGCGCTGGTGGGTCCACAGGATGCACCAACGCTGGGGACGCTAGGCGCTCAGGGTGCTCAAGCACTTGCCGACCAGCTCCAACCGCAGGGCACGTTCTGCGACGCCGAGGTGCCGGCGGCCTTCACCTCCATCCTTGAGAAAGCCCAGGACCTCGCCGATCAGGGCGACCAGGAGGGGGCCCGCAAGCTGCTGAACTCGCTGCTTGATATGGGTGTGCGAGCAAGCGGTCACCTGCTGGACGTACGCCTCCAGACCGCATCGCAAGCCCGCTCTTCCATCGCCGGCTACCTGGCAGCCGCCGGCATCGATCAAGCCATCGGCGGCGATGGCCGGGATTTCATCGATCAGGCCAACGCCACCTTCAACCAGATGGCCAACAATGAACTCGGCAGCGCCACCTTCGATGAGACCTTGCGACTGGCGGAAGAGGCCCAGCTTCTGGGCCAGGAGGACATCGCTCAACGCGCCCTCCAACGGGCACAGGACATCGCTGCCGAGGGGCTGGATGCCGCCATCGAGGATCTTGATCCATGCTTATCGAACCCCCAGGACCTGCATGACGAGATCACGAAACTGCTCCTGGCCTTTCAAACCGCCAGCCTCCTGGGAGTCCCCAACACCCATGGCCCGGGCGACCCCCGCTACGACGCCACCTGGTCCCGGGCGACGGAGGCGCTGAAGGCTATCGGAGGTGTGACCCCCGATGAATGCAAGGGATTCTATTTCGAGTTTACTCAGCCGGTTTCAGATGGCCTTACGATGACTGGCTCCGCCCATACCTGCGATGACATCCGTGGTCCTTGGACAGGGTCTCTCTCGGTGAATGGTTCGACAGGAGGAGCAGAAATCAACACTTCCGGCGAGATTGCCATCACCATCTCGCAGGGAGAAGACACATCGGAGACACAGATCCCCACTGCAGGAACCTTCTGCGATGAAGAAGGATGCTGCGAAGTAACGGACAGCCTTCTGCTCAGAATCACTTTGCAGGGAAAATCAAGCGTCGATGTGCTGCTCTCGAGTGACTACAGAGGCTCCATAACCTGCCCGGATTATTCCGGACCCATGGTCACCGTTTGGGGTGAGGGAACTGAGTTCCAAGTCCAGCTTGAACCCTACCACGAGTGCAAATGAGGGGTAGCCGGATGGCTTGTCTTTAGTTGATATCAAGCTTTGCACGATGCTTTACAGCCTGCTGTATGCGAGTCCACCGTAGCCGAAACTTCGGCGAGGCCGATTGTGCTTTCAAACAGGTCAACTATTCACTTTTGGTGGATGAAGGTTCCGGGGCTAGTCTGGAGGTCAGAATGAGCCACAAAGGCGAGTTAATTCTTCTTGCTGTCGCTCTCGTCATCAGCCTTGGTATAACCGGCTGCAATCTCCCTCGGCAAACCTCCGAGTTAAACCAGAATGCAGCTCCGACATGGAATCCCTGTGAGGCTTTGACGGGCCTGGCTCTCGACATTGATGGGGCAGCCTCGGCGCCGGCGCTGGTGGGTCCACAGGATGCACCAACGCTGGGGACGCTAGGCGCTCAGGGTGCTCAAGCACTTGCCGACCAGCTCCAACCGCAGGGCACGTTCTGCGACGCCGAGGTGCCGGCGGCCTTCACCTCCATCCTTGAGAAAGCCCAGGACCTCGCCGATCAGGGCGACCAGGAGGGGGCCCGCAAGCTGCTGAACTCGCTGCTTGATATGGGTGTGCGAGCAAGCGGTCACCTGCTGGACGTACGCCTCCAGACCGCATCGCAAGCCCGCTCTTCCATCGCCGGCTACCTGGCAGCCGCCGGCATCGATCAAGCCATCGGCGGCGATGGCCGGGATTTCATCGATCAGGCCAACGCCACCTTCAACCAGATGGCCAACAATGAACTCGGCAGCGCCACCTTCGATGAGACCTTGCGACTGGCGGAAGAGGCCCAGCTTCTGGGCCAGGAGGACATCGCTCAACGCGCCCTCCAACGGGCACAGGACATCGCTGCCGAGGGGCTGGATGCCGCCATCGAGGATCTTGATCCATGCTTATCGAACCCCCAGGACCTGCATGACGAGATCACGAAACTGCTCCTGGCCTTTCAAACCGCCAGCCTCCTGGGAGTCCCCAACACCCATGGCCCGGGCGACCCCCGCTACGACGCCACCTGGTCCCGGGCGACGGAGGCGCTGAAGGCTATCGGAGGTGTGACCCCCGATGAATGCAAGGGGCTTGCCTTTCACTTCATCCGAACGGTTTCCGGAGAGGTCACCATGACGGGCGAAGGTCACTCCTGCAATGGTCTTCATGGCCCATGGGAAGGTGAACTGCACCTGTCAGGGACCTGGACCGATTTCGGCAACAGCGGGGAGGGAAACGGAACCTTCAGCTTTACCGTACCCGAGGGCAGCGACGAGGGGGAGACGACGATCCAGACAAGCGGACAGATCAATGCGGATGAAGGATGCGTTATGCCATACACAGATCCCCTGCAGATGCGTATCCATATCCTCAGCGATACAGAGGCAGAGATTGGTATTGTAAGCACCAACGCCGGAACGGCCTCGATCGTCTGCCCGGAAGGGACGGTTACGCTGCCCTCGATTATGACGGTCTGGACGGAAGAGCCCACATTCACCGTAGCACTTGAGCGTGGCGGAGGTTGTCCGTAACGCCCTCCGGGCTTGTTGCGAAGAAACACTGGCAAGCGATTTAGGTAAGCTGCATCGCACGTTCTCACCCCTTGTTCCTGGGGTTGCCGTTTCCACGCGGGCCCGATCGGTATACACTTGCGCATTCCAACCAGCGTGGAGAACCCTGCTCATCCCGCTCATTCTGGAGGAGATACGATGACCGTTTCTACTTCTGCAGCATCAGGTGGAGTTGATCCACGGGAATATAAACGCCGTGTGCGCGGCTGGGCCATGTACGACTGGGCCAATTCGGCCTTCAGCACAACCGTTGGAACGGTCTTTCTCGGGCCCTATCTGGCCTCGCTGGCGACGGAAGCTGCCAGGGCTTTCAGCGACAACATGGCCCGCTTTGCCGGGATCCCGGTCGCACCGGATTCGTTCTTTCCCTACTGCGTGTCGATCTCGGTCGGCCTGCAAGTCCTCTTCCTGCCGGTCCTGGGTGCGATCTCCGATTACTCCCACCTGCGCAAGCAGATGATGCGGCTCTTCGCCACCATCGGCGCGGTGTCAACCATCGCGCTCTTCCTCGTCACAGCACCGCTGTGGTGGCTGGGCGGGGTGCTGTACATCATCGCCAACCTGACCTTCGGCGCTGCGATCGTGTTCTACAACGCCTACCTTCCGGACATCGCCAGCGAAGACCAGCGCGACAGCGTCTCCTCCTTCGGGTGGGCGATGGGGTACCTGGGCGGCGGGCTGCTGCTGGTACTGAATCTGGCCTTCTACCTGACCCATGAGTCGCTAGGCGTACCGACCGACCTGGCCATCCGTATCAACCTGGCCTCGGCCGGTATCTGGTGGCTGGGCTTCTCTTTCTTCACCTGGGCACGCTTGCCGATCCTGCGGGCCCACCGCCCGCTGCCGGAAAACGAAACCTATCTGAGCATCGGATTCAAGCAGTTGAGGAAAACACTCAGGGATATCCGGCACTTTCCCGAGACGTTGAAATTCCTGCTGGCCTATTTCCTCTACAACGACGGCATTCAGACCGTGATCGCCGTCTCGGCCACCTTCGCCGCCGCGCCGGTTCTGCGCGGCGGGCTGGGCGTGGACCAGAGCACGCTGACGCAGGTGATCCTGATGATCCAGTTCGTCGCATTTGGCGGGGCGCTGCTGTGGGGCAGGCTGGCGGAGCGCATGGGAGCGAAGAACTCGATCCTGCTCAGCCTGTTCATCTGGGCCGGGGTTGTGATTTACGCCTATTTCGGCCTGTATGGCGAGTCGCGCGTGCTGCAGTTCTGGATCCTGGGCGCATTCATCGCACTGGTGATGGGCGGATCGCAGGCCATCAGCCGCAGCCTGTTCGCACAGCTGATACCCAACGGCAAGGAAGCCGAGTACTACTCTTTCTACGAGGTGAGCGAGCGCGGCACCTCCTGGACCGGCCCACTGCTGTTTGGTTTGATGAATCAGGCGTTCGGGAGCTTACGGCCGGCGATTCTCTCCTTGATCTTCTTCTTTGTGATGGGTTTAGCCCTGCTGCCACGTGTGAATGTTCAAAAAGGGATCGAGGCCGTGAAGAGCTACAACGCCGCCCAGCCCTGATTCCTGCCACCAGCCCCCGGGAGTTGCATCGCGCTGCAAAGCTTGAAAGCGCCGTGGTGGTCGATACCACGGCGCTTCTCGGTTTCTATAAAGGTGAAGGAGACTCAGCGCCGGTGTGCCTGCTCGCGGAAAATCACCGCCACGCTCACCAGCACCAGGCCGGCCCCCAGCAGGGTGGTCCACGATACCTGCTCATTCAGCAGCCAGGCGCCCAGGATCACGGCAATGACCGGGTTGATGTAGGCATAGGTCATCGCCAGGCTGACCGGCAGCGACTGCAGCATCTCGACATAGGCGGTGAAGGCCAGGATCGAACCGAAAACAACCAGGTACAGCCACGCCAACAGCGCCGCAGCCGTCGGTTCGGGTCGGACCTCACCGGTCAGCAGGACCAGGGTCGTGAAGCCAACCGCCGCGAACAGCATCTGGTAGCCGGCGCTCAAGCGGGCGCCCATGCGCACCGGATGCCGCTGCTGGAGCAGTGTCCCCAGGGACCAGCTGACCGGCGCCAGGATCAGAAGCTGGACGTAGTGCCGCTCGCCGACGGCGCCGAAGCGCAGCTCGGGAGCAACCAGCAGCGCCGTGCCCAGGAAACCAACCAGCAGCGCCATCAGGACCCGGCCCGTGGGAAGACGACGGTCGAAGAGCGAATTGAGCGCCACGGTCCAGAGCGGGATCGTCGCCGCCAGCAGGGCGGCAAAGGAGGAATCGACACCCTGCTCGGCCCAGATCACGATCCCGTTGGCGCCGGTCCAGATCAGCAGGCCGGAACCCACCAGGATGCCCATTTCCCGAGCATCCGGCCGCCGAAAAGTCCCCCGCAGCGCGCTCCAGCCGATGAGCAGTGTGCCCGCGACCAGCATGCGCATCAAACCCATTGTGAAGGGCGGCAGGCCCGATTCTGGCCTTACGGCGATGCGGATGGCCAGGTACGTGCCGCCCCAAACCAGGTAGACGATGAACAGGTCCGTCAGCCCCCGCGCCGTCACCTCGCGCTCGCGAGCCGCCTCTGCTCCGGCTGCGCCCCCCATCAGGCTCCATCTCCACGATCAAGGAATTCACGAATCCGCTGGAACACTTCATCCAGCATCGCATCGGTCAGCCGGCCGGTGTTGGTGTTCTGGCGGCTGGGATGATAGCAAGCTGCCAGCACCGGCAAGCCATGGTCGATCGAATGCCAGGCGCCATGCCTGAACGGAATGTGGGCCAGATCGTACCCTTCCTCCCGCCATGCACGCTGAATACCATCGAATGCGAGTCCGCCCAGTGCCAGGACGACCCGGACATGCGGCAGCAGCGCCATTTCGGATTTCAGGTAGGGGCGGCAGTTACCGAACTCCTCCGCCGTCGGCCGGTTCTTCGGTGGAGCACAGCGCGCCAGTGCCGTTATGAATGCGTCCTTCAGATGTAAACCATCATCACGGTTGAGTGCATGCGGCTGGCTCGCAAAACCCGCTCGGTGGAGAGCGGGATACAGCGTGTCGCCGGAGCTGTCACCGGTGAACATGCGCCCGGTGCGATTCGAACCATGCGCGCCGGGAGCCAGACCGACGATCAGCAGTCTTGCTTCCGGGTCTCCGAAACCCGGTACCGGTTTCCCCCAGTAGTCCCAGCCCTGATACGCACGCCGCTTCTCGCGGGCGACCTGCTCTCGCCATGCCACCAGGCGCGGGCATTTCCGGCAGCGGGTAATCCGGTCCTCGAGCCTGGCCAGCCTCGATGCTTCGGACCCGGTCAAAGCGCCCCCTCCAGCTGCAGCAGGGCGCGCTTGGTGCGCACGCCGCCCCGTCCTGAGTATCCACCCAGCGAACCGTCCGCCGCCAGCACACGGTGGCAGGGGATGACAATCGGGATCGGGTTGCTGCCCAGGGCGCGGCCAACGGCCCGTGCAGCCTTCGGCCGGCCGATGCGCGCCGCCAGTTCGCCATAGGTGACAACCTTCCCGCGCGGCACCCTCCTTACCGCTCCCAGAACCAGGCGCTGGAACGATGTCATGCCGCTCATGTCCACCGGCGCATCGATCAATGACTGCTCGCCGGCCAGGTAGCGCTGGATCTGTTCGGCGATCGGACGAACACGCGCTGGATCACGCAGGATATTCCAGCGGCCCGACCGCAGTAAATGCTGGACGAAATCCGCCTCGGTGCCCCCGAAGGTCAGGGCATACAGACCGGCGCTGCTCAACGCCAGGTAGAGCTTCCCAACCAGCGGGGCCTCGATGCGGTCATAATACAGGGTGCGTTTGAGTTCGCCCTCAAGGTAGGCGCTTGCGCGCGCGACGGCGGCCTTAATCCGCTCGGGAGGCGGCCCGGCGTAGACCCGGTCGAGCGACCGCAGAAGCTCATCCGGCGTTATTTCACCCTTCCGGTCCCCTAACCAATTCTCCTCACGTGCACGGATCATCTCATTCATCTTCTTTCACACTTCTGCTTTCTACCAGCATGCTCCGCAGATTGCGCAGCGCCTGGTATACATTGGCCCGGGCCGATTCCGGACTGCAGTCAATCACCTCGCCGATCGCGTCATAGTCCAGGGCCTGATACTTGCGCAGGATCAAGGCCGCCCGCTGCTTCTCCGGCAGCGCCTCCACCGCTTTCCGGACCCTCGCCAATTCGAAACCAATCTCGGCCGAGTGATCGGGCGGATCGCCGACCGCTGCCGTGGTTTCATTCAACGGCAGCTCATTCGCCGCTCGTCGATTACGGCGTTTCGAATGCGTGCGGGCAACATTGGTAGCGATCTTGTAAAGCCAGGCACGGTAGTTCGAGTCGGGTTTCGTCCGGTGAAACGCGCGGTAGGCACGCAACAGCGTTTCCTGCAGGCAGTCCTCCGCATCCATCGCTCCCCCTAATTGGCGGCAAAGATATGCGAAGATCTCACCGCTGTGCTGTTCGATCAAACGGGTGAAATCGGGCCGGGCTGTCTCGAGATCGGGCATGGTCATCTGTTAAATAAAACCACCCTCAGCAGAAAAAGTGAAATGCAAACCCCCGCAGCCCCAGGGCAAGCTGATTTCAAACGTCTGCAGGCTGGTTCATCTCCCAGATGATTTGCAAGCCTTCAAGAGTCAGCCAGGGGGCCTGGATCTCGATCACGTCAGTCTCGGCCGCGATCAGCGCGGCCAGGCCGCCGGTTCCAATCACCCGCATCGTCGGGCCGAGCTCCTTCCGGAAGCGGGCCACCATGCCCTCCACCAGGCCGACATACCCGAAGAGCAGACCGGATTGAATGGCATGCACCGTGTTGCGCCCGATCACATCTGGTGGGCGGGTGATCTGCACTCGCGGCAGCTTGGCGGTGCGCTCAAAAAGCGCATCGGCGGCGATGCCAATACCGGGAGCGATGGCTCCCCCCAGATACTCCCCCTCGGCCGAGATCGCATCAAAGGTCGTCGCCGTGCCGAAATCGACCACGCAGGCCGGGCCACCGTAAAGCTGGAGCACCGCCACCGCATCGACCACCCGGTCGGCCCCCAGGGCGTGCTTGGGATCCTCATAGCGGATACTGAGGCCGGTCTTAACGCCGGCGTCGACGACAAACGGCTCAAGTCCCAGATAGTCGTGGCAGGCCTGGGTGAAGGAGCCGGTCAGCGGGGGGACGACCGAGGCCAGCGCCACGTCCTGCACCGAGCTTTCACCCAATTCGGCGTGCTCGAGCAAGCCCAGCAGCTGCAGGCCGTATTCGTCCGGCATGCGCTCATGCACCGTCGCCAGGCGCCAGGCCCGGACCAGCTCTTGCCCATCGTACAGGCCGAGCGTGATGTTGGTGTTGCCGATATCGATCGTCAGGAGCATCGCCGCTACCCCTCGCTTTCTCTGATGAGAACGTTATCGATCAGGCGCGTTGTTCCGATGTAGACGGCCATGGAAAGCAGCGCCCGTTTGACCTCTCCCTGCAGTTCTTCCAGCGTGTCCGGGTCGGCGATGGAGACATATTGTGTTTTAGCAAGCGGCTCGGCCTCGAGGACCTCCATCATCGCCTTGTACAGTTCCCCGGCCTCGCGCTCTCCGCTTTCATATCGCTGTTGAGCCGCCCGCAGCGAGCGGGAAAGGACGGTGGCAGCTTCCCGCTGCGGCTTGGTCAGGTAGGTGTTACGGCTCGACAGCGCCAGGCCATCCGGCTCGCGCACGATCGGGCAGACAACCACTTCGATCGGGAACAGTAGATCGGTCACCATGCGCTGGATCACCCGCGCCTGCTGGGCGTCTTTCTGGCCAAAGAATGCCATTTGGGGCTGAAAGGCGAGAAAGAGCTTGGCCACCACCGTCGTCACGCCGCGGAAATGGCCTGGCCGCTGGGCACCTTCCAGATGCTTCGTCAACGCCTCCACCATCACCCAGGTCTGGGAGTCGGGCGGGTACAAATCCGCGTCCTCGGGTGTCCACACCAGGTCGACGCCCTGCGCCTCGAGCATCGCCAGGTCTCGATCCAGGTCACGCGGGTAGGCCTCCAGATCCTCGTTTGGGCCGAATTGCGTCGGGTTGACGTAGATGCTTACGCCCACGCTGGCGCAGCGCGCCCTCGCAGCCCGCACGAGCGACATGTGGCCCGCGTGAAGGAAACCCATCGTCGGAACCAACCCGAACGGTTCAGGAAGTTCGGCGCGCGCTGCGCGCAGCGCCTCCAGTTTGGTCACGACCTTCATGATTTGACATCATCCTTTCGTGCCGCTCGACCTCGTACCAGGTTCCACAGCGCCCGGTTCACCGGCGTCGGCACGCCCAGGCTCTCGCCTTCGCGAACAACCGCACCGCAGATCGCATCGATCTCGGTCGGGGCGCCGCGCCGCAGATCCTGCACCATCGATGACAGATTCGCCCCGGTGCGCCCGGCCACCCGGAGTGTCTCCTGGAATGGATCGTCGAAGGTCAGCTTCACCCCGTGCGCGCGTGCGACAGCCGCAGTCTCCACCACGGCTGCACGCAGCACCTCTTTGAGCCCCGGCAGTTCGAGCAGCGATCCATTCGGTACATCCAGCAGGGCGCTGACCGGGTTGATGCCGGCATTGACCGCCAGTTTCCCCCACTGCAGCCCCTTCAGATCTTCAACCCGTTGAATCTCGAAACCGGCTGCCTCCAGCAATCTACCGAGCCGATCCAGGCCGGGATGGGAGGCCAGGTAGGTCGGGCCAACGCCTCCCACGCGGGCGTGAGCCGGGCCGAGAAGTGTTGCGCCGCAGGTCGTCACGCCCAGCGCCACGCGTCCTTCTCCCAGGGTTCCCGCTAACGTCTCCAGATTGCCCAGCCCGTTCTGCAGTGTCAGTGCCACACCTTCCCGTTTCAAGCAGCGCTTCAACTGCTTGGCTGCCCGTTCCGTTTGCCAGGATTTCACCAGGACGAGCGCCAGTTCGGCTCCCTGGCAGGGGCCGACCTCGCGTGCGACTTGTACGGCCGCCCGGCGCTCGCTGCCATCGAGCTCGATCAGGCGGATGCCGTCCGCTTCCAGTGCCCCCAAACCGTCTTCCCAGCTCCCCAGCAGCGTCACATGCGCCACGTCGGCCAGGCGGGCACCGAAGAGGCACGCCATCGCTCCTGTGCCTACAATCAAGACCGATTCAGGCTTCTGCATCGTCTGCACTCTCTTCGAGCGCACGCTGCAGCGCCTCCCAGGCCTCATCGTCCATGCTGTAGCTGTGCTCTTTGGTCGGGAATCGGCCGCCGAGGATTTCTTCACGAAAATCGATGAAAGCTTCTTCCATCAGCTTATGGAACTGTGCGTACTGCTTAACGAAACGCGGGGTAAAGCGGTCGAACATCCCCAGCAGGTCATGGGTCACGAGCACCTGGCCATCGCAGTCCGGTCCGGCACCGATGCCGATCGTCGCGATGTCAAGACTGCGGGTAATCAGGGCTCCCAGCCGGCTCGGGATCGACTCGAGGACCAGCGCAAAGCAGCCGGCCTGCTGCAGCAGGAGCGCATCGTCCACCAATCGCAGCGCCGCCTCCGCCGAACGTCCCTGAGTGCGGAAGCCGCCCAGCTGGTTCACGGATTGGGGCGTCAGCCCCAGGTGCCCAACGACCGGGATGCCGGCCGAGACGATCGCTTCCACGGCCTGCACCCGCTCGCGGCCGCCCTCAAGCTTGACGGCGTCCATTCCGGCTTCTTGCAGAAAGCGGCCGGCATTGCGCACGGCGTC
>JBJYWH010000359.1:11653-12987 GCA_046259355.1 Anaerolineales bacterium | reverse complement strand
AGGCCCGCCTCGGCCAGCGCCGGGGGCAAGTCCAGCATGGCGAGCTTGATGATGTCGGCGGCCGTGCCCTGAATCGGGGCGTTGATCGCTTCTCGCAGCGCGCGCGCCCGTGCAATTTCGGAGACCGTGGATTCCTTCAGGAGTTGGGGAAAATACCGCCGCCGGCCCAGCAGCGTCGAGACATATCCGTCCTTGACCACCTGCTCGCGAACACCGTCGAGGTAGGTCTTTACACCCGGGAAGCGTTCGAAATAAGACTTCACAAAGTTCTCGGCCTCGGCCAGCGTGAGGTCGGTTGTGCGGGTGAGTCCGAAGGCGCTCATGCCGTAAATCAGTCCGAAATTGATGGCTTTCGCGTGGCGCCGCATTTCCGGTGTTACGTCCTCGATCGGCACGCCTTCGACCGCCGCAGCCGTGGCGGCATGGATGTCCTGGTCATCGAGAAACGCGGCGATCATCGCTTTGTCCTCGGCAATATGGGCCACGATCCGCAGTTCGATCTGGGAGTAATCCACGCTGAGCAGGACGTGATCCGGCGCGGCGACAAACGCCCGCCGAATCTCGCGGCCGAGTTCGGTCCGGATGGGAATGTTCTGCAGATTCGGATCGGATGACGCCAGGCGGCCCGTGACGGAACCCGTCTGGTTGTAAGAGGTGTGGACACGACCCGTCTCGGGGTTGACCTGAGCGGGAAATGCGTCCGTGTAGGTCGACTTGAGTTTGGCGAGCTCGCGGTGCTCCAGAATCAGCTCGACAATCTCGTGGGAGGTGCGCAGTTCCTCCAGTACGGAGGCCGCCGTCGAGTAATGTCCGGAGGATGTGCGCCGGGCGTTGTCAGGCGGCTCCAGGCCCATTTCCTCGAAGAGCACCTGCGATAGCTGCTGGGTCGAGTTGATATTAAAAGAGTGCCCCACCAGGTTGAAGATCTCGGTCTCGAGATTACCCAGCCGCTCCGTGAGCTGCCCGGAGAGCTGATCGAGGAACTCGACATCCAGAAGGATCCCGGCGCGCTCCATCGCGGCCAGGACGGGGACCAGGGGCATCTCCAGGCTTCCGAACAGCTCCAGCTGGTCCTTGTCCTTGAGCTCCGCTTCCAGCTGGGGCTGTAAACGCAGACAAACCTCGGCATCGGCAGCGGCGTACGGCGCTGCTCGTGCGACGGGGACGTCGGCCATCGAGATCTGCGATTTCCCGCTGCCGATCAGCGTTTCGATTTCGGTCATCTCGATCCCCAGCCGCACCCAGGCCAGATTCTTGAGTCCGAGGTTGCGGGAGGCCGGGTCACAAAGCCACTCGGCCAGCATCGTATCGAATGCAAGCGGTCCGGCTTCGAG
>JBJYWH010000359.1:0-11553 GCA_046259355.1 Anaerolineales bacterium | reverse complement strand
CTGTTCGGGTTCGCTGCTCACGAACAGGCTCATCTGCCCTCCGCCTTCGGCTGGCTCGGATCCTGGAATGCGGTCCATCAAGGACCGGAACTCGAGCGTCCGGAAGAGGTCCACGATTGCATCCCGATCGTAGCCGGCTGCCCGGCAAGACTCGAGGTCGAACGTGATCGGCACATCGGTCACGATGCGGCCCAGCTGACGGCTTAACAGTGCGGTTTCGCGGCCTTCGACCAGCTTGGATTGGAAGCGCGAGGGCACCTCCTCGATATGGCTGTAGATCTCATCGAGCGAGCCGTATTTTTCCAGAAGCGACACGGCCGTCTTTTCCCCCACCCCCTTGACGCCTGGAATGTTGTCGCTTGAATCGCCGACCAGGGCTTTCAGATCCACCAATTGGGAGGGATCCAATTCATACCGCTCCTTGACCTGAGCAGGCCCATAATCCACCGCCTCGGAGAGCTTCTGTCCCGAGAGCCGAATCTGGATATGGTCGCCGGCGAGCTGGAGCAAATCGCGATCCCCGGTGAGGATGATGACGTCAACGCCTCTTTCGGCCGCACGGTGAGCGACTGTTCCCAGCACATCATCGGCCTCGTAGCCCTCCGCTTCGAGAATCGGGATGCCAAAGCTGCGCACGACCTGCCGGATGCGGTCCAACTGCAGGCGCAGGTCATCGGGCATCTTGTCCCGTGTGGCTTTGTACTCGGGGTAAAGATCATCCCGGAATGTTTTGCCGGTGTCGAACGAGACGGCCAGGTATTCCGGCGCCTCCTGGTCCAGCAGGCGCAGCAGCACGGAGGTGAAACCATACGTACCGGCGGTGGGTTCGCCTGATTTGGTGATCCAGCGTGATCCGCCCCCGACGCCCGTCAGCGCAAAATACGTCCGGTATGCGAGTGCGTGTCCGTCGATCAGGAACAACCTCGGTTTTTCAGCCATTGCCACTCCTCCCGCCAGGACCTCTGATTCTAGCATTCTATCAAGCGAAGAGGCGAAGGTTCACGCTGCGCGCAGGCGCCCGGTGAAACCACCGGGCGCCTGGAGGTCTATTCTATGGGGAAGTGGCGATCATCGGACGATGCGCGGCAGCAGCCAGAAGGCCCAATCCTGGTTCGATGGGCCGTGGGCCTGCACGGCGAGTATGAATTCGACCGATTTTCCATCCAGCGAACTCAGGTCGATGTCGAGCTTGCGGATCGATCCATCATAGGTCTCATCCCACTGCCCGAGGTTCTGCAGTGAACCGCCATCGGCCCGGTAATTCAGCTGGAAGCGGACATCGCAGGCGTTCCCGTTGTACAGGCAGCCGATGACGGCTTTGAAATGATCCCCGCTTTCGACATCGAAGGCCGGGAACCGGCCGGTGATCACGCCGTTGTCGACCCATTCGGGATGGGTCTCCAGCGCCGGTTCATCGTCGGTGGCACCGGTTTCTAGCTTGGGGTTGTTGACCTTGATGACGAAGCCCTCCGAATCGCCGGTGCTGCCGGGGCAGGGCAGTGTGCCGGCCCCGCTCACCCAGGTGGCGTCGCAGTAACGGCTGACGAAGTTGTAGACCACGGTGTCCCCGCCGCTGCCGACCTGAATATCGACCCAGAAGGCTACATCCCCCGCGCTGCCGACGCCGAACAGGATGCCGGCATCCGAGCGCAGCATCCAGTAGCCGCGGTAGCTGCCAGAGCTGCTGGGAGCTTTCAGGTCGACCGAAATATCAACCGTCTGTCCGGGAGCGACCGTGCCGGTGAGGGCCTTGGAGGCCGGCCCGTTCATGGAATTGCCGTCATCGAACACGATCGAGTAGCTGGAATTCCAGGTGCATGTGCCGGCGTTCTTCAACCGCCAGGTCTTGGTGAAGGTGGCATTCGGAGCGAAGGTTGTACCGTCCGGCACCGTCACGTCGCTGACGAAAGCAGCCCGGTTGCATGGTGTCTGTGTCTGGGTCGCGATCGGCGTGCTGGTATTGGTGGGTGTCGCCGGGACCTCGGTTGGCGGGGGCGGCGGCGCTTCGGTGTTGGTCGGGGGCGGCAGCACCGGGGTGGTGCCCGCGCTTTGAGTCAGGCGCGCTTCCACGGTCTGGGCGGCGTACGTCGGAAACAGATCGGGCGTCGCTGTGCCGGGGTAGTTGCATCCGGAAAGAATCAGGGCGAAGAGCAGTAAGGCCAGAAACGGGAATTGAATGGGAATTCGGCGTCGCATCGAGTGCCTCCTGAATTTTCGCACCCTGGGCTCGCAGGAGCAGGTGCGGCCGGGTGTGACCTACGCATGGATGCTACAGCGGGCTTGATTTTGGGTCAAGTAGGGTTGCAGGGTGTGGGAATGGGAGTCGGGCCTCGAGCGGCTCTGCGATCATGCTCCAGGGACCGGTCCACCCGATTTTCACCGGAAGCAGCTTACCGCGCATATCGTGCCCGGATTCGAGAAAAACGAGTTTATTCGTGCGGGTGCGGCCTTTCCAGCGGCCTCCCTGGCGTTCTTCAAACAGCACCTCGGTCACCTGCCCGCTGTAGCGGGCGTTGATCTTCTCGGCGATCCCTGCTTGCAGGTCTTCCAGCAGCCGGAATCGGCGCATCTTCTCCGCTTCGGGAACGTCATCCTGCATGCGCCGGGTTGCCACCGTCTGGGGCCGGGCCGAGTAGCGCGCCAGGTGGGCTACATCCAGCTCGAGTTCGGCCAGCAGATCATAGGTGCGCTGGAACTGGCGCTCGGTCTCGCCGGGGAAGCCGACGATGATGTCGGTGGCAATCGAAGCCTTGGGGATCAGCTCCCGTATCCGGTCGATGAGCCGGCGGTAATCATCGACCGTGTAGCCGCGCTTCATTCGCTCCAGCACATCATCATCCCCGGCCTGGACCGGAACCTCGATGTGTTCGCAGACCTTGGGCAGCTCCGCGATGGTCCGCAGCAGCTCGTCGTTCATCCAGTTGGGATGCGAGGTGAGAAAACGAAGCCGCTGCAGATCGGGGATTTCATGCAGCTGCTGCAGCAGGTCCGGCAGGAGAGGGCCATCGGCCAGGTCCATGCCGTAACGGTCGACGATCTGACCAAGCAGCGTGATCTCACGCACACCCTGCCCGACAAGCGAACGGGCTTCGGCCACGATTTCGCCCTGTGGACGGCTGCGTTCGACGCCGCGCCGGAAGGGGATCACACAGAATGTGCACGCATGCGAGCAGCCGTAGACGATGGGAATGTAAGCCGAGACGAGTTTGCCGCGCTCCTTGAGAGGGAGCAGCAAGCCGTCATCCATCGTCTGGTAGCGAGCCAGGGTTTCCGCTTCTTCGATCCGGCGGCCGGTTTGCTGGTGGAGGTGCTCGAGCAGCGGCTCCGGATCGGATGGCGGGGAAAAGACATCGACGTACGGGTAATGGCGGCGCAGGTTCTCATCGCCCCGGACACCAACCATGCAGCCCATGAGGTTGATCACCAGCTCCGGCCGTGCTTCCTTCAGCGGGCGGAGGGAGCTCAGCCGCCCATGGGCCTTGTCTTCGGCACTCTGCCGGACGACACAGGTGTTGAGCACGATCACATCGGCCTTCTCGGCCCGGTCGGTCGCCTGATAGCCGAGTCTCTCCAGCGCCGAGGCGACGCGCTGCGAATCGGCGACGTTCATTTGGCAGCCCGCGGTCCAGATGTGGTACTTCATGGCGTCGATTATAACCTTTTCCAGTCTGAATTAGGGTGACCTTGGCATACCGGCAACATGGGGTATGATACGAGCCGCAATGAGCAGCGCAGCGAAAGCCCGGTCATTCCTCCAGCTTGCCGGAGCCATCCTGAGCGGGATGGCTTTCACCTTGCTGGCGCTCTCGGCATGCTCCACCACGCACACCGACGGTCCGGCTCCCCTGAAGGCTACTTCCGTTGCCACGCTTGTTTCCTCCGCCACGGGGGGTGGAATTCCTTCTGCAACTGCGACCGGGACGGCCACGCCGCTCCCCGCATGCAGCCAAACGGCCGGCGAAGTGGAACGGATCGAATTCACCGATCCGTTGATGACCGCATTCGAGATCCCGGTGAACGTCTACCTGCCTCCCTGCTACCGTGTCAGCGAGAATCGCTACCCCGTCGTTTACCTGCTGCACGGGTATCCCCAGGATCAGGGGCATTGGCTCGAGCTGGGGCTGCAGAAGGTTCTCGATGAGCGCATCGCGAGCGGGGCATGGCCGGCTGTGATTGCGGTCATGCCGCAGCAGCCTGAACCCTACTTCACGCACACGGACGGCGGCCCGGGGTCGCTCGAGCAGGTCATCCTGGACGGCCTGGTGCCTTTCATCGATGCGAACTTCCAAACCCGGGCCGAAGCGGGGGCGAGGGCGATCGCTGGAATCTCGCGCGGCGGTGTGTGGGCGCTCGAGATCGGCCTTCGGCATCCGGACGTGTTTCAGGGGATCGCCGCACTCAGCCCAGCGTTGAGCGTCAATCATCCCCGCCCGCCTTACGATCCCGGCCTGATCGCGAGTCGAGCGGAGGAGCTTCCCGCGCGGATCTGGCTCAGCGTCGGGGATTCGGAACCCTCATTCCAGGTCGGGATCGACCAGTTCGCCGAAATTCTCGACCGGAAGGGAATCGAACACGTCTACCTCCACTCGACCGGGCACCACGAGGATTCCGCCTGGCGGCCGCTGATCGAACCTTTGTTCGAATTTCTACTTGCGCCGTGGCGGGTTGACGGGGCATGATGTATCCCTCGCGCGCGAGGAATTCGAGTACAATGGACCTCGCCATCCAGCCAGGCAGATGGATTTGCCAGGGGAGGGGAGGGTGATCGATGACTGATTCAGACAGCAATGCCGCGGATGTAATCGAAGCCTATCGGAAACGCCGCGAACGCATCACGCCGCTGATTCTCGGCGGCCTGGCGGTCGTTCTGCTGATTGTCGGCGTCTTCTTCGTGATTCTATGGTTTACCGGGGACAACCCGCCGTCCATGCCGGGCTTTCTGGCTTCGAAGACCCCGACCGCTACCATCACCAATACGCCCGTCCCGCCGACGGCCACGGCCACCATCACGCTCACGCCGGAGCCGTCGCTCACGCCGACTCCTGAAGGACCGATAACCTACATCGTTGAACCGGGCGACACGCTCAGTTCAATCGCCGAGAAATTTGATGTGGATGTTTTTCTGCTGATGGCGGCGAACGACATCAGCGATGCCGACCAGGTGTTCGTGAATGACGAGCTGACCATCCCGGGACCGGATTACCAGATGCCCACCGTAACACCCCTGCCCGGCACACTCTTCCCGGGCCAGGAAATCCAGTACCGGGTGCAGCCGGGCGACACGCTCGAATCGATCGCCCGCCAATTCAACAGCACCGCTGACGCGATTGCGAAGCGCAACGAGATCGATGATCCGAACGAGATCGGCGTTGGCGACATGTTGATTATTCCGGTCAATATCGCCACACCGACCCCAACCTTCACACCCCGCGCCGGCCAGGCGACGGCCACGACGGCGCCCTGAGCCGACTCTCTCCGGAACGATAAAACCGCCCCGGCTTGCGGGGCGGTTTTGTTTGTAGCAGACGCTCCTACGCCTGCGCGGCCCGCTTGAGAGCCCGCAGGATGCCCAATCGGACTGCCTCGTTTTCTTCCCGGGCGAGAGCGGATTGCAGGAGGTCACCGGCGCCGGAGCCAGCTATGCGGGCTATCGACCAGGCAGCCTGCTCGCGCAGGATTGGCTCCGGATCTTCCAGCAGGATCCGCTCAAGGATGGAGAGCAGGTCCGCGCGAGCGGTATTCCCCGCGACGAGGGCCGCATTCCGCACCAGTCCGCGCCGGCGCGGCCGCTCAAGCGGACTGCCGCGCAGCGAATCGCGCCAGCTTCCCGGCTCGAGGCGGAGGAATGCTTCCAACCGGGGGGATTCCAACAAAGCCCGGGGCTCGAAAGCAGGATCGCCGACCGGTCGGGCAAAGCGCTGGTTCCAGGGGCAGACCTCCTGGCAGATGTCGCAGCCGAAGAGCCAATCCTGGAGCTGATGCCGCAGGGGTTCGGGAGCAGCGCCCTTTTCCTCGATCGTCAGGTACGAAATGCAGCGTCCGGCATCGAGGGTGCGGTCCGGCAGGATGCAGCCAGTGGGGCAGGCTTCGATGCAGCGCGAGCAGGTGCCGCATCGATCGCTCGCGAAAGGCGGATCCGCCGGCAGTTCGAGGTCGGTCAGCAGTTCGGCCAGCAGCAGGTATGATCCGTGCTGCGGATGGATCAGGCAGGTGTTCTTGCCGATCCAGCCCAGCCCGGCCCTCATTGCCAGCTCACGCTCCAGCAGGGGGCCGGTGTCCGTGTAGATTCGATGCTTGATGGGGTGTCCGAGTGCGGCCTCGATCTCTTCCACCAGAGCCTGCATGCGTCCCGCGATCACATGGTGATAATCGTCGCCCCGCGCGTAGGCTGCAACACGTGCTTCGCCGACTTCATCAGGATACGGTGGGTCGTAAAGGGTCCCGGTGACGATGATCGAGCGGCACGCGGGCAGGATCAGGCGCGGATCGGCACGCCGCTGGAGCGCACGCTCACGGGCCAGGTAGGCCATCCCCGCATGCCTTCCAGCCTGGATCCAGCGCTGATAGATGTCGAAATGAGGGGGAGCGTCCGGGCCGGTGATGCCCACCAGATCAAAGCCGATCTGGTGAGCCCTGGCACGGATCTGCTCCTTAAGCCCGGTCTGATCGAACATCTTCCACCTTGATCCCGTGCCCATTCTACCGTTCTTTACCTATCGAGCCTGCATCGTTCCCATTGTGAATCAAAGGGCGACGGAGGTCTTCCGTCGCCCGGGGAGTCTGGGATTCGCCCGCAGATTAACGGCGGGAGAGGTAATCGTCGATCGAATGGGCAGATTTCCGGCCAGCGGCCATCGCCGTGACCACCAGATCCGGGCCAGTAACGCCATCACCGCCGGCGTAAATGCCGGACCGGGAGGTGGCACCGGTCTCCGGGTCGACAACGATCAACCCCCACTTGTGGGTTTCGAGATCGGGCGTGGTTTTGCCGATCGTGGGATCGGGCCAGTAGCCCAGTGCCAGGACGACGGTGTCGGCTGGCACGGTGAAGTTGGATCCCTCGATCGGGACGGGACGGCGGCGCCCGCTGTCATCGGGCTCGCCCAGTTCACACTGCAGGCACTCGACTGCGCTCACACGACCATCGACGCCGGGGATGTAGCGCACCGGTTGGGTCAGGAAGCGGAAATTGGCGCCCTCCTCACGGGCCAGGTGGCGGTCCTTTTCACCACCGGGCATTTCGGCTTCTGTCCGCCGGTAGAGGCAGGTGACTTCATTCGCGCCCAGGCGCAGCGCCGTGCGCAGGCAGTCTGCGGCGGTATCTCCGCCACCGATCACCACCACCCGCTCGCCGACCTCCGGCACACCCTCCATGCCTTCCGGCAGGATCTGCGGATCGACGTTGCAGCGGACGAGGAATTCGGTCGCCTGGTACACGCCAGGCAGGTCCGCGCCCGGCACATCCATTTGGGCATCGATGCCTGATCCAACGCCGAGGTAGACCGCATCAAAGCCCTCTTCCAGCAGCTGGTCGACGGTCTTATCTTTTCCGATGCGGTTGTTGAGAACGAATTCAACACCGGCCTGCTCCAGGTCGTTGATGACAGTTCGGACGGTGGGCTTGGGGAGCTTGAAATTCGGAATGCCGTACACGAGCAGACCGCCCGCGGTGGGCAGCGCCTCGAAGATCGTCACCGCGTGCCCTTTTCGGACGAGCTGCTCGGCGCATGCCAGTCCGGATGGGCCGGAGCCCACGATGGCCACCCGCTTGCCGGTCGGCTTTCCGACCGGGATGGCAACTTCGGCATGCTCGCGCTGATAGCTTGTGACGAAGGCTTCCAGCGCCCCGGTGATGACCGGCTCATGCCGTTTATCACGCACGCAGGCACCCTGGCACAGGGCCTCATGCGGGCAGACCAGGCCGCAGATTTCGGGCATGCTGCTTGTCTGACGGTAGATTTCGGCTGCCCCGATAAAATCGCCCTGTTCGATCAGCCACATGGCGCGTGGAATATCGTTATGGACCACGCAGGCCTCGACACAGGCTGAGGGTTCCGGGCACTGGATGCAGCGCTCGGCTGCGGCGCGGGCTTCCTCTGGCGTGAGCGGGAAGAACGTCGCTTCGAAATCGCATAAGCGCTCTTCGACCGGGCGAGCCTGAACCTCCACATAGGGAAGCTTCATGCGCGCTTTCCGGTCAACCTGGGGCCGTGTGCTCTTTGAATCAGGCATAAGTCCTCTCCTGCAGGAATGACCAGTTCAGATACTCTAAGATGATACAGACCCAAGTGGTCAAATATTAGTTTAGAAAGTCATTTGCGTCCGTGACGGTTGTCACAACATTGAGCACAACTTCACTAGTCATCGGGTACAATTCACACAGCAACGAACGAGTCATCAAGCCGATCTTGCAGTATCTCCCTTCCAGGACGAAATCCCATCTCCAATCTGTTTGTGGGAACGAATGCGGCAGGGCAGATGCAGAAGCATGAGAACGCAACAAAGGGAAAAACGTATGAAACGCTGGTGGATCATCGCACTCATCCTGGTCGTGCTCGTGGCGGGCTTCTTCGGGATCCGCGCCTACCGCCGCGGCCAGGACAACAGCGCCAACGCGAACCTGCAGACGGAACCCATTCGCCGCGGTGAACTTACCGCTTCGGTTGGCGCGACCGGAATCGTCCGATCGAATCAATCTGCGACGCTGGTCTTTGAGACCAACGGGACGGTGGAATATGTCCACCAGGGGCTGGGAGAAACGGTGGCAGCAGGGGAGGTGTTAGCCACGCTCCAGAAAACCTCCCTTTCGGCCCAGATCATCATGGCCGAAGCCGACCTGGTGAACGCGCAGCAGGCACTCGATGATCTGCTCGCCTCGGACCAGGCCCGGGCTGCTGCCCAGCAGAATCTCGCCAAGGCGCAGGACGCCTTGGACAAAGCACAATACACTTTAACTGTGCGACAGGCTGGCAACCGGGCCAGCCAGGATACCATTCGTGGTGCTGAGGCCAATTTAACCTTGGCAAACGAAGAAGTCCGCAGGGCTGAAGATGTGTATGACATGGCTCGCGGCGAAGCTGGCAAAGCCCTGGCCCTGTCTAATTTGGTGGCTGCACGCCAAAAACGCGACTCAATCCAGCGTCAACTTAATTGGTACCTGGGACGCCCCGATGAAATCGAACAGGCGTTGCTTGAAGCGGATGTCGCTGTCGCTGAAGCACGCGTGAAGGATGCCGAACGGGAGTGGGAGCGGGTCAAGGACGGGCCGACGCAGGCCGACCTTCAAGCGGCGCAGGCCCGGGTTGATGCTGCTCAGGCCACGCTCGAGCTGGCCCGCATCACCGCTCCATTCCGTGGCACGATCACCGATATCAACGTCATGGCCGGCGACCAGGTTTCGCCTGGCACGCCGGCTTTCCGCCTCGATGACCTGAGCCGAATGCTGGTCGATGTCGAGCTGTCAGAGGTCGATATCAACCGCGTGCAGGTCGGCAATCCGGTCACGCTGAATTTCGATGCGGTTCCCAATGTCGATTACACCGGCGAGCTGGTCGAGATCGGACAGGTCGGCGGCTCCGTCCAGGGCGTGGTGAATTTCCCGGTGACCGTCGAGCTGAAGGATGCCGATGAAGCGATCAAGCCTGGCATGACCGCGGCGGTTAACATCGTCGTTGAGCAGATTGAGAATGCGCTCCAGGTCCCCAATCGGGCCGTGCGGGTGGTCAATGGTCAGCGGGTGGTTTACCTGCTGGAGAACGGCCAACCGACGGCGGTCGCGATCCAGCTGGGTGCCAATTCGGACCTGTACAGCGAGGTGACGGGCGGCGACATCAAGGAAGGCGACCTGGTGGTGCTCAACCCGCCTTCGTACATCTTCAACCCGAATGAGGAACCGCCGTTTGTCCGGGGTATGCGGCAATGACGGACTGGGTGATCGAAGCGCAGGGCTTGACCAAGGTCTACCTGATGGGAGAGATCGAGGTTCACGCGCTGTGCGGGGTGGACATTCGAGTCGAACGGGGCGAGGTGCTGTCGATCATGGGACCTTCCGGGTCCGGCAAGAGCACCTTGATGAACATTCTCGGCTGCCTCGACCGCCCGACGTCGGGCAGCTACTGCCTCGATGATCAGCAGGTGGCAACCCTGAAGGATGACCAGCTGGCGGAGATTCGCAACCGCAAGGTGGGCTTTGTCTTCCAGAGCTTCAACCTGCTCGGACGCCAGACAGCCCTGGCCAACGTAGAGCTGCCGATGCGCTATGCCGGCGTGACCAATGACCGGCGAAAGCAGGCCGTCCAGGCACTGGAAGCGGTTGGTTTGGGCGATCGCATCCACCACCGGCCGAACGAACTTTCCGGCGGGCAGCAGCAGCGCGTGGCGATAGCCAGGGCGCTGGTCAACAACCCCTCGATCATCCTGGCTGATGAGCCAACCGGCAACCTGGACTCACGTTCGGGCGAAGAGATCATGAAGATCCTGCTCGATCTGAACAAGGAGTTCGGCACCACGCTGATTTTCGTGACACATGACCCGGAGATCGCCGAACAAACCCAGCGGGTGATCCACCTGCGGGATGGTTTGGTCGAGACGGAGATCGCCCGGTCCTGAATCCGGGCTCAGAAAAGGTTTTCTTGATGTTCGTCTGGCAGAGTATTCTCGAGGCTCTCGACAGCCTCTCCAGCAACAAGCTGCGTTCCGGGCTGACAATCCTGGGCATTGTGATCGGTGTCGGGGCGGTGATCGCCATGCTGGCGATCGGCACGGGCGCCCAGCAGACGATCACCGGGTCGATCAGCGGCATCGGCACGAATCTGCTCTTCGTGCTGCGCGGCGGGAGTGAGGAGATCCGCAACCCGCAGCCGCTTACGCTGGGCGATGCCGATGCCCTGATGGATCCCTTCGCGGCTCCCTCGGTGCAGGCCGTGGCGCCGGTGATCCAGGGGTCGCTGGAGGTCACCTATGCGGGAGAGGGCGATTTTATCCCGGCCCTGGGTGTGACTCCGGCTTACGCTGGCGTGCGCAACGAAACCATGGCGGAAGGTGAGTTCATCGATGATGTCCAGCTGCTCGGCCGGGCCTCGGTCGTCGTGATCGGGCCGGACACGGCCGAAACGCTCTTCGGCCGCCGGGAGGGTGTAACCGGTGAGACGGTGCGCATCGAGGGCCAGCCCTTCCGCGTGATCGGCGTGACCCAGGCCAAGGGCGGTTCAGGTTTCCAGAACCCGGATAACCAGATCTACATTCCGATGACGACCGCCCAGACACGCCTGATGCGGCGCACGCGCGGCAACGTCGACATGCTCATGGTGCAGGCCATCACCTCGGACGCGGTGGCCGATGCCGAGCAGCAGATTGCCTCCATCCTGCGAGCCCGCCACCGCACGCCGATCGGCGAGGATGATTTCACGATCTTCACCCAGCAGAGCTTTCTCGAAACCGCTACCACGATCCTGAACGTCTTCACGATCTTCCTGGGCGGGGTGGCCGGGATCTCGCTCCTGGTGGGCGGCATCGGCATCATGAACATCATGCTGGTCTCGGTGACCGAGCGCA
>JBJYWH010000358.1:9714-11240 GCA_046259355.1 Anaerolineales bacterium | reverse complement strand
AGGATGATCTCTGAGGGCAGAATATTCAGGATTCATCAATTCGATATCCGCCCTTATTAATTTCTTCATCTTGAAATCGTTTCGTGCGTCTAACGTATCTTTCTCTGGAACCCGGTCTCCGTATCCCCCGCGCGGGGGATTTTTGCTGTGCAAAGGGCACAATTCGCTCCACTTTGATGTAGGATGGGGATGATGGTCGTGGTTGCGGAGTGAATCTACTGTATACGTTGCGGGGGTTTTCTCACTCCCCCATAACCATCAGCATATACCGCTTTGCCGCACGGCACAATAAGGGGGAAGTCATGTCACCCAGCCCATCCGAGAAGCTGCTCGACCGCACGCGCCGCATCATGCGCCGCAAGCACTACGCCTACCGCACCGAACAGCGCTACCTGGCCTGGATCCGGCGCTTCATCCTCTTCCACAACAAGCGCCACCCGGCCCACATGGGCCGGCTCGAGATCGAAGCCTTCCTCACCCACCTGGCCGTGAAAGAAAACGTCGCCGCCGCTACCCAGAACCAGGCCCTCAACGCCCTGCTCTTCCTCTACCGCACGGTGCTCGACCGCCCGGTCGAGTTCCCGCTCGACTCGCTGCGCGCCCGCCGCCCGAAACGCATCCCGACCGTGCTCTCCAAGGAGGAAGTCGCCCGCCTGCTGCCCTGCCTGCCCGAACCCTACCGCCTGATCGGCAAGCTGCTCTACGGCTCCGGCCTGCGCGTCTCGGAGGCGGTCCGCCTGCGGGTGAAGGACCTCGATTTCGAACAGCGTCACCTGGCGGTGCGCGACGGTAAAGGAAGCCACGACCGGGCCACGCTGCTGCCGGAGGCGGTCATCCCCCAGCTCAAGGAGCAGCTGCAGCGGACGCGTGCCATCCACCGCGCCGACCTGCGCCAGGGGCTGGGCGCCGTCCACCTGCCCTACGCCCTCGCCCACAAGTACCCGAACGCCGAACGGGAATGGGTCTGGCAGTACGTCTTCCCCTCCCCGACCCTATCGCTCGACCCGCGCCAGGCGGTCACGCGCCGCCACCACCTGAGTGCCTCCGCCGTCCAGAAGGCGGTCCGCAAGGCGGCCAGACTCGCCCGGCTCGAGAAGCGCGTCACCTGCCACACGCTGCGCCACTCCTTCGCCACCCACCTGCTCGAAGCCGGCTACGATATCCGCACGGTGCAGGACTTACTTGGACACAAGGACGTCAAGACAACGATGATCTACACGCACGTGCTCAACAAAGGCCCCATGGCCGTGCGCAGCCCGTTGGATGCAGATCCAAGAAGCGACAATTCACCCGGCTGATGTTTCCCATCTAGGACATTTGCCCTTCAGGAACCCGAACAACTCTCAGGCTGTTTTTATCCGGTGCAAGGGGTACACATTCCTGCCTTTTGCCCGGAATTTCACAATCAGCTTTTTGCCGCTATGATATGAGAAATTTTTCACAACAATGTAGTCATAGTGAGGCTGAGCCATGCATAAGACTTGGATGATCGCCGCCCTGCTAACCATCGTTCTTTGTGGATGCAA
>JBJYWH010000358.1:3156-9704 GCA_046259355.1 Anaerolineales bacterium | reverse complement strand
GCCCGGAATTTCACAATCAGCTTTTTGCCTATATGATATGAGAGATTTTTCACAGCCATTCCGAAGCAATGTAGCAATAGTGAGGCTGAGCCATGCATAAGATTTGGATGATCGCCGCCCTGCTAACCATCATTCTTTGTGGATGCAATCCCTTGACGCTCACGGTGGCATGTGGTGACGTGACAGAACTCAAGGATGCGATTGACACGGCAAATCACAACCTCGCCCCTGACCTGATCAAATTAGAGCCGGGATGTGTATATAAACTCAGCAGCGTCGATAATGATGTCGAAGGGAGCAATGGCCTTCCCGTCATCACCTCCGAGATCGAGATCGACGGGAATGGCTCGACCATCATGCGGGTTGTCGATAGTCCGGAAACCCAATTCCGCCTGCTCCATGTTGCGGATGATGGCGTTTTAACCTTGAGAAATCTCACCCTCCAGAACGGTCATGCAGGCGGTTCGACCTCTGGAATGTATCCTGAAAGAGGGGGCGCGGTTTTGAATCTTGGAGAATTGACCATCATTCGTTCCCGCATCACGGGCAACCACGCGAATCTCTTCGCCGGAGGAATCTATAGCACGGGCACCCTGATGATCACGGAAAGCACGATAGACCACAATGAGGCCAATCCGTCGGCTGGCCTGTTTAACAGCGGGAACGCCGTCATCACGAAAAGCGCGTTTCTTGAAAATGGCCTTGAAACTGGGTCGGACGGTATTTGGACCGGCGATGGTGGCAGCCTGAAGATGTCCAACTCCACGGTCAGCGGAAACGGGGGGACCGGTATCGATAACGAAGGGGAGTTGATCCTGAATTTTGTAACCATTGCTAACAATAACAATGGAGGAATTTTGTGTGTCAGCGGAAGTGTTCATTATAAGAACACCTTGTTTGGACCCAACTTCCCACAGGCCTGCAACGAAGACGATGAATTCAACCCACAGGGCACCAACTTCGACACGGACGGAACGTGCCAGGCAACCACGGTTCTTCCAAACAATCTTCAGCTGTTGCCGCTGGCGGACTATGGCGGACCGACCATGACGCACGCTCTGGGCTCAACCAGTGCCGCAATCAGCGCTGCAGGGAGCGATTGTCTGCCCACCGATCAGCGTGGCGTTCACCGGCCTCAGGGTGGGGGTTGCGATGTCGGTGCGTACGAATACGATGGTGAACAGCCCAGGCCTACGTCAACCATCACGGAAATTCCTGAGAGCGTCAGAGTAGAAACTCCAACCTTTACGTCAATCCCCTTGACGCCCAGGTTTACAGCAACGCTTGAAGTTTGTAGGTACACAGCAGTCGCCAATGTCTTTTGTCGAACCGGTCCTGGTGGACCACCTTATCACGAGGTGGACAGCTTCCTCGCCGGGCAAACGGCACCGGTATTCGGCTTCAGCCCGGACCGATTCTTCGTCCAGGTGGAAGGCATCCATAACCTTGTCGCCTGTTATGTCCCATTGGGTGAAAGCTATGGACTTTTAAGCGGTGATTGCGAAGATTTGCCCACGCTCAACCCACCGCCGCTTCCGCCAAGCGAGACGCCGCAAATTGAAGGCTGCACGGTGCTCCAGGCTGGGGGAGAAACTACGTGCGTCCATCCCTGTCCTGTGGGTGCTGCGCCAGGCGACGCCTGTATCATGCCCTGATCTGCCTCGTGCAGTGGAATTCGATTCGATTCGAAGAAAAGCCGCGTCGGGCATTCATCCCTGCGCACCATCGGCAGATCGTGGACAGGGACGCTCATCCCCCGTGAATCTGCTCAAAGCCGGCCGCGGCACCGGGCCGCTGCGTTCCGGACAAATCCGCTTGCTTTGGGCATCCTCAGCCATGAGGATTTTTAGATGGGTAGGATCCGGGCTAACAGGCTTTAACACGGGCCGCGGGTCCATAGCAGCGGGTTGGAGTTCTCGCCCGCTTGGCGCCGGGAGTTCGAAGGGCGCTGCATTCCCAAATCGGACGAGACCGCAGTGATTTAGTCCGTACTTCGCGTCGAGTACCCTTCAGGTATGATCGTGATCAGGCCGCTTTGCGCCGCATCAGGAAGGTCGCTGTAGCGGGCATGAGCCAGGATCCCGTTGGACCACCGGCAATCTGCTCAATCTCGAACTGCTCACTAAATCGGCGCCGGGCTTCCCCGGGTTCCATCGCATCAACGCCCCCCAGGGATTGGATGAATCGTTCCCACCAGCGCAGCTTCCACTCGAAACAGTACAGCAGGAATACGCTCCCCTCATGCGTGAGCGGTAGAACGTTTTCCATATAGCGATCACGATTCGACGGGGTCAGGTCATCCAGCGTGCCGTAATCGACCAGCAGGTCGAAGGTCCCTGCCACATGCTTCAGGTCGGTCAGGTCATCCTCGATGAAGTTGACATGCGCCCCGGCTTCCTCCGCCCGTCCCCGCCCCAATTCGATCGCCGCCGGAGAGAAGTCGACGCCGGTGACCTCGAACCCATGCTGCGCAAGGTAGATGACGTTGCTGGCCGTCCCGCAGCCGAGATCGATCGCCCGGCAGGGTTTGATCCGTCCGCTCTCCACCAGGTTCACGAGTTCATCACGCGGCCCGATGTCGTAGGGTATCGGCACGAAGGAGTAGCGGTACATCAACTCATACAACCATTTCATGTCGTCACCTCCGCCCTCATTCCCACGTGGAATGCCTCACCCTGAGCCGCTCCGCGGGACGAGGGTATCCCTCCACACCTAGGTTCACGGTAGACCTCTCGGCCTCCCGGCCCGAGCTCTCATCCCCCGAGGTAGTGCTGGAGCAGAAACTGGATGATCCATAACATGAGCGGCAGCAGCAGGACCGTTGCCAGCCAGCGGATCGTTTCGGGTTTCCAGGGCAGGGTGGAAATCCCCTCGATGCTGCTGCGGAAAGCGAAGAGCGCGTTGATGCCCTTCTCCAGTTCATCCAGGCCACCGAGCTCGCGGTTGAGCAGGCGATGGTACAGCTCCTCCCTCGCAGAAGTCAGCTGCTGGCTGTTCGCTTTCAGCATGATGTCTTTTTCGTGTTTCAGCCTCTGCCTGATTCCATTCAGCGGCAGGATCACGATGGTCGAACCGGCCCCAGGCCAGCGTCCCATCGATCCAGCGTGCGCCGTTGTTGATAACGATCGACAGTGCCAGGATCGCGCAATAGAAAAGCCACGGCGAAACGGGCAGATGTTCAATCCACGCGAGCAGCCGGTCGATCCAGCTGGGTGGGAAGGGAACCTGTCGCAAACCGGAAACAGCGGACGAAGGCTCTACGGTTATCGTCACACCCATCTCCTTCTTTTTCCCTGCAAACCAGATCCAAGACCCGGTAATGGAATTATGATACACCCAGTCCGATTAAATGGAAGGGCAGGTCCGCTGCCCGTGGAGCCAGGCACCGGTGAAGGAAAAGCGGCACGCTCCTGCCTTGCTCGTGGGAAAGCGAAAGGCGGCCCGGAGCGGCACAGCAGGCGTCCGGCCGGGGGTCGTCATCGACCGACCTGTGCTATGCTCAGCGAAAGGAGGCGACCATGGCGAAACGCATTACCGCCATCCAGGCCCTGACCCCGCGCATCGAGCTGGAACATCGCTGGGGCACCGATACGCTCTGCGAGCTGATCTCCCGCCGTTCCTCACTGAACCGGGGCGGGATCGAAAACGTGCTGCGCGAGCTGCACGAAAACATCGCCTACGGTCTCAGCGCCGGTCGGCCGGTTAAGGTGGATGGAATCGGCACCTTCACGCCCGTCATCCGCCTGAACGGGGAGCTCTCGATCAACGTGCGCCTCGATCGAGAGCTGATCCGGGACCTGAACACGCCGGGACGCTTCACCGGACGCGTTCGCAACCGGGGGAACATCGGGTGCACGGCCGACCACCTGGTTGAGCAGTGGAACAGCCTGCATCCCGATGACCCGGTCGAGGGGTAGCCGCCCGCGAACCACCTGCAAGGCTTAAGCCGCACGGCAGGCGCGCGGCGCCGCGCTCACACCGCCTGTGCCAGGCTCTGCAGGCTCGGAATCGCGGTGCGGGCGATCCAGCGCAGCGTGGCTTCGTCCGGCACATGGCGGATCGGTGCTTCCCGGCCGATGTCGTCCACGTGCCAGTACCCGAGCATGAATTCCGTGAAGCCAAGCTCGACCAGCGGGTAGAGATACGCCTGGAACGCGCCCGGGCTGGCGTACAGATCCTCCGTCGTCCAGCCCAGGCAGAACGAGCGCCGGATCGAATCAGGCTCGCGCCCGGCGGCCTGCGCCTGCTCCCCCAGGATGCCGATCGCCTCCGCCGCCCGGCCCACAGTTTCGGCGTGCGTACTCCTCACGCTGCCGATCATGTTCCAGGTCTCCGCGTAGCGCCCGGCGATCCCCAGCATGCGCCGCCCTTCGGCGGCGATCAACAGCGGCGGGCGCGGCTTCTGCACCGGCCCCGGCCGCATGACCGCACCCTCGATCTGGTGGTGCCGTCCTTCGAAGGAGGCCTGCTCCTCGCGCAGCAGCCGGTCGATGATCGCCACGCCCTCCTCGAAACGGCTCACCCGCTCGCCGGGCGGCCACGCCGGCACGCCGGTCATCACGTGCGCCGGGTCGGTTGCCGAGCCGGCACCGAGCCCGAGCGTCAGCCGGCCGCCCGAAATCTGGTCGACGGTCATCGCCTGCTTGGCGAGCAGCGCCGGGTTGCGGTAGATCAGCGTGCTCACCAGCGTGCCCACCCGGATGCGGTGCGTGCAGGCCGCAATCCCCGCCAGCAGCGACCACGCTTCCATCCACGCCGTCTGCGTGTCAAACGGGTTGGCGAAGTGGTCCACGATCCAGATCGAGTCGAACCCCAGTTCCTCGATCCAGCGCGCCCGCCGGCGGATGACCGGCCAGCTCGGGAAGGGCGGCAGCCACACCCCGAAGCGCAGCCGCCCTCCCCCGGCGAACATCGAACTTCCGCCCTCGCTGCGCATCTCGCCCTCAGCCCGCCATCCGCGCCGGGGCAGCAGCCTTCCTGCCCTGCAGCAGCAGGTAGCCCGAGAAGAGCGTGATGAGCAGATACACGGCCACGATGCCCCAACCGAGCACGTTGAGCACTCCCGCCAGCGTGTTGATTGTGGTGACCACCAGGCCGATCGCATCGTAGATGAAGAGATAGATCAGGATCGGCTGCCGTGCAGGGGTATCGCCCAGGTCACGCGCGAACCACATCAGGAACATCGTCCCGAGCATGTTCGCCCCGTACTCGCGGCCGAGGAAGACGCCCGGTGCGGTAAGCGATGCGCCCAGGATCCCGAGCAAGAAGCCGGGGAAAAAGACCAGCAGCACGCCGAACGACAGGCAGACCACGGCCTTGATGAGCAGCAGCGTTTTGAATGTCATTCCACACCTCCTGTGGGTAATGGGTGGGTGCAATTTGCACCGTCTGACCGTATGATAGGGAGGTGCCGTGAACGCAGCGCTAAAGCAGCGTTAAAGCAGGCATGCCTCGCAGCAGGCCAGGGAGATACGCTCGCGTGATCGAGATCGAGACGCTCGGCCAGCTGAAGATCACGGTCAATGGAAAGCCAGCCGATGGGCTGCGCTCCCACAAGGCGCGCGCCCTGCTCGCCTACCTCGCCGTGGAAGGCGGCGAGCACCCGCGCGCCGCGCTCGCTGCGCTGCTCTGGCCGGAGAGCGACCAGCAGCACGCCGCCACCAGCCTGCGCGTCGCGCTCACGGCGCTCAACAGGGCCTGCGCCGGCTACCTGCGCTGCGACCGCGAGTTCATCGCTATCGACTGCAGCCAGCCGGTGCGCCTCGACCTGCAAGAGCTGCACGAAGCGGCCGGCCGCGGCGAGGATGAACACGCCTTGCAGCTCTACGGCGGGCCCTTCCTGGCCGGCTTCGACCTGCCGGATTGCGCGGATTTTGAAACCTGGCGCACCTGGCAGCAGGAATCCGTACTGCAGGTCGTCACCGGCTGCTACCACCGCGCGATCGAGCGCGCCCTGGCGCCGGATGGCGGCGGCGAGGCGCCCGAGCTCGCGCTGCGCCTGCTCAAGCTCGACCCGCTGGATGAGGCTGCCCACCGCGCGATCATGCTCGTCCATGCCCGGCGCGGCAATCAGGCTGCGGCTATCGAGCAGTACGAGCGCTGCGCCGAAGCGGTGCGCAGCGAGCTGGGGTCAGAGCCCTCGAGCCAGACCCGCCGGCTCCACGAACGCATCCGGCGCGGCGATCCCATCCAGCCCGACCTTCCAGCCTTCCGCCCGCTGGCGCCCCCCAGAAAGCTGCCGCTCGTCGGCCGCCAGATGGAGCTGGAAGACCTGCTCGAACGCATCCAATCCGGGGCACAGCTGGTTACGCTGGTCGGCCCGGGAGGCATCGGGAAGAGCCGCCTGGCGATCGAAGCGCTGCGCCGCGCCTCCGGGGCGTTCCCGGACGGTGTCTTCTACTGCCCGCTGGCTTCCGTGTCTTCGCCCGACTTCCTGCTGCCCGCCATCGCCCAGACCCTCGATTTTCGCTTCGACTCGCTGGCCACGCTGCTCGATCCCCGCTCGCAGCTGCTCGACTTCCTCGCCGCCCGGCGCATCCTGCTGCTGC
>JBJYWH010000358.1:0-3056 GCA_046259355.1 Anaerolineales bacterium | reverse complement strand
GATCCCCGCTCGCAGCTGCTCGACTTCCTCGCCGCCCGGCGCATCCTGCTGCTGCTGGATGGCTTCGAACACCTGGTCGGGGCTGCAAGCTGGCTGGCGGACCTGCTGGCTGATGCTCCCGGGCTGACGCTGCTCGTCACCTCGCGCGAGCGGCTGCGCCTGTCGCAGGAATGGGTCGTGCCGCTGGAAGGGCTGCCGTTCGCAGCGCCGGACTCACCCGGCGCAGAACGCCCGCCGGCCATCGAGCTGTTCGAGCAGCGCATGGCGCAGGCGCGCGGTGACCGGGCGCTGGACGGCGGCGAGCGCCAGGCGGTTGAAGACATCTGCGCGCAATTGGAAGGGCACCCGCTGGCGATCGAGCTGGCCGCCGCCTGGTGTGCCTCGCTCTCGCCTTCCGAGGTCCTGGGCGAGATGCAGGCCAGCACCGATTTCCTCGCGGCACGCCTGCACGACATTCCCGAAGCCCACCGCAGCCTGCGGGCCGTCTTCGAACGCTCCTGGGCTCTGCTCACACCCGGACTGCGAGAAGCGTTCGCCGCGCTGTCCGTCTTCCGCGGCAGCTTCGAACCCGACGCCGCCCAGGCTGTGTCCGGAGCCGGCTGGATGGAGCTGGCCGCGCTGGTCGACAAGAGCCTGGTTCGCCGCAGCCCGCTCGGCCGCTACGAGCTGCACACGCTGCTGCGGGAGTACGCCGGCGAGGCGCTGCGCCAGGATGCTGCGGCCGCCCGGCGGGCGCGCGCGGCCCATGCACACCACTACCTCGGCCTGCTGCGCACGGCGGCACCACACTTGATTTCAGCCGGCATGGCGCCCGCTCGCGAGGCGCTCGCCCGGGAACTTCCCAACCTGTGGCTCGCCCTGGAGCATGCCGTCGGAACGTTCGATGACCAAACGCTGCTGGACGCGCTGAACGACCTGCTGGCATTTTACGTCGTCTACGGCTGGCACGAAGGGGCGCTCGCATTTGAGCGCCTGGCGCAGCTCATCCGCGAGGCCCGTCCTGCGGCGGCCGCGCAGCCGCTGTCCGACCGGGTGTACCGGTCCGCCGCCGCCCGCCAGGCCTGGTTCCTGGCCCATCTCGGGCTGGCCGGAGAGAGCCGCGCCCTGTCGCAGCCGATGCTGGAATGGACGGCCGGCGATCCGTCGCCCGAAGACCGCTCGCTGTGCCTGAACAACCTCGGGATCTGCGCCTGCCTGCAGGGCGAGTTCGACGAGGGGATCGAACGGCTGAACCAGGCGATCGAAATCGGGCAGGGCTGTGCCGAGCCAGTCTTCCCCTCCTACCACCTTTGGCTGGGCTACATCCGTTTCTTCCAGGGCCGGTATCACGACAGCATGGCCGATTACCAGACCTGCTTCGACCTGTTCGAACGCCAGGGCAACCAGCTGGGCATGGCCTTCGCGCTCAGCAAGATGGGCTTGAGCGCCGATGGCATGGGTTCCTACGATCGCGGCCTGGCATACCACCGCCAGGCGCTCGACATCTTCCGCGCCACCAGCCACCTGTCGGGCCAGGCCTACACCTACAGCCGCATGAGCGTGGATGCCTACGGCCTGGGCGATGATAGGCAGGCGGCCGAATGGGCGCAGGCCGGCCTCGAGCGATTCCGCACGCTCAGCCACCGCTGGGGTATCGGTGTCTCGCGCTGCCGCCTGGCCTTCGCCCAGATCGGTCTGGGCTGTCTTCAGGAGGCGCGGTCGAATTTGATGGCCGCGCTCGCCCGCGCCCGGGAACACGAGATGGCGCCGCTCATGGCCTACGCCATCCTCGGGCTGGCCTGCGTCCGGCAGGCAGAGGGTGATCCGGAGCGCGCCGCCTGGCTATCCCGGGCTGCGGCGGCCAGCCCGAAGACCCCCCCGCTCTACCTCGAGCTGGCGGCGCGCTGGCTGCCCGGGCTCGCTCCGCCCGGGCCGGAGACCACGCGACCGGCTGCTCCAACGTTCGAGGCGACCCAGCCGGCCGATCCCAGCCCGGACCTGGAACAGATGGCGCAGCAGCTCCTGCAGGAAGCCCTGCCCGGCCCGGACCCCTCCTGATCCGCAGGGCTTGCCCCCCGCCGGCGCAGAGCCCTGTCCACTGTGATCAACCGCCGATTAAATGAAAACAATCGCCGGTTGTTGCGTGTCAACCGGCGATCTCTGTTCTCGGTCCATCATCGCTGCTCGCCGCGGCGTGCGCTGCGCGAGCGCTTGTTCAGCCTGTGCCCGCCTGCCCGGCCCTGATGCTTCATCCGCCGGCGCACACCCCCTGCATGCCTCCCGAATACAGCCGGAGGGCCCCTTTGCTGCCCCACGAATAAACCCTGCTCGAAGTCCAGCACCCCCTCCCTTTGTGCCGTCCCGAGCGAAGCCGAGGGGCACCGGAGATCTCCCAATCCACGCTGCCGGCCCGCATCCCGCTGGCCCTGGAGTAGAATGAAACCAGGCTGGCTCCCCCGACCCGAAGCCGCCCTTGACGAGTGCCAGCGAAGAGATGGCCAGCCGCCATTCACAGGGAGCGTGAGCCATGGAAATTCCGGAAAGCATGCAGGCGATGGTCTTCAAGCAGGCCGGCGAGCCGCTCGAGCGGATGGAGCTGCCCGTGCCGGAACCCGGGCCGCACCAGATTCTGATCAAGGTGCTGGCCTGCGGCGTCTGCCACACCGATCTGCATATCGTGGATGGCGAACTCGAGCATCCCAAGCTGCCGCTCATCCCGGGACACGAGATCATCGGCCTCGTCGCTCGGCTCGGCGAGGCGGCCACCCGCTATCAGCCCGGTGATCGCGTGGGGGTCCCCTGGCTGGGTTACACCGACCAGACCTGCCGCTTCTGCCAGCGCGGCCAGGAAAACCTGTGCGACCACCCGGAATTCACCGGCTACACGATCGATGGCGGGTTTGCCGAATACACCGTGGCCGATGAGCGCTTCTGCTTCCCCGTGCCGGAAAGCTACAGCTCACCCGAAGCGGCGCCCCTGCTGTGTGCCGGGCTGATCGGCTACCGCACCTACCGCATGGCCGGTGAGCATGTCGAACGGCTGGGGATCTACGGCTTCGGCGCCGCCGCGCACATCG
>JBJYWH010000357.1:0-2477 GCA_046259355.1 Anaerolineales bacterium | reverse complement strand
ATGCTCGTTCATACGCCCGATCAGTCTCTCCGGCATGTCGGCGACAGGGGGCTCTACCGGCCAATCAAAATCCGCAACCGCATTCCACAAATCCATGTATTCCGGCCGTGCGCAGAAATCCCAACTCCATGCATTGGCAGCACTTAGGCCCATATCTCGAGCCTTGGCGAAGAAACGCCGGATCTCGTCCGCGCTCGGCCGCCAATCACCCCGCGCATAGGTCGGACCCGTGGGCACGACCGGCCTGGCAGGCTGAAGCGCCATATACTGCTCCACGGTCTGCTCCAACTGCTCCTCCGGATTGTGCATCTGCTCAAAATAGACCTGCGGCATGCTCAAGTCACAGTACGTGAGAAATTCCTGGTACGGAAAGGCTGCATGCATGCGCGGGTAACGGTAGGTGCTCAACGCGATCGGGAGGTCGGGGAGCTCCGCCCGCAGCGCTTGCATGAACCGCGTCGCAGCTGTGCGTTTACTCGTATGTCGGTATTCCCCCTCCGCATCGATGACATACCCCTCCATGCCCAGTTCGAGCGTGCGGTCGATGGCGAGACGCGCCTCACTGATCGGGTCATCCCCTCGCACGTAGTGCCAACCCCAAACTTGGATCCCTTTCTCCTTGAGCGCCTCTTTGACCGGTGGCACCAGGTCGATATTGCGATCAAAATCAAAGTTGTAGGGCCAGGTCGAGCCGTCTGCAATCTTGATCAATACGTGCGACAGGCCTGCCTCGGAGGCAGCCCGGGCTATGGCATCGGGATCGCCGCCATGGCAAAACGGGATCTTCCAGATAAAGAATCCTTTTCCAATCAATGTCATGGATGGTCTCCGGCGCCTTTACCTTCCACGTTGCCTGCAAACTCGCTCAATGATCCCTTCAATCGTCCCGATCTTCCTTCGAGCCCGGTTTCAGGCCCGCTGCCCGGCGAACGGCATCCGGGCCAAATCGCTCCCGAATCTCGTCCAGCGCAGTTTTCAGATGCTGGGTTTCCTTCCAGTTCCCCTCGAATAGCGACAATTGCCGGATCGGCGTATGGAGATCCGATACCCCAACCCCGAGCAACCGCACAGCCTTCCCCGGACGCCAAACATCGTGGAACAGGATGTTTGCCTGGGTGAAGATCTCCCCATCGTCGTCCGTGTTCTGGTCCAGCCGTATCTGGCGGGTGATCGTCGTGAAGTCCGGCCAGCGCACTTTCAATTTGACCGTCCAGCCGGCCAGACCGGCCTTTCGAAGCCGGTGTCCGACCTCTTCACTCAGCCTGAGCAAAACCCGCTGCAGCTGTGCTTCATCGGCTATGTCGGTTGCAAATGTACGTTCGGCTGACATCGATTTCGGCTCATGCGATTCATCAACCGGGCGATCGTCTTCACCACGCGCTTTTGCTGCAAGTTCTGGACCATAATTCCCGAACCAACGCAACATGGTTGGCGCATCCACTCGGGCAAGCTCACCGATCAGCTGAATGCTGCGCGCTTCCAGCTTCTCCTGCATTTTCGGCCCTACGCCCGGGATCATCCGAACCGGCAGCGGCGCGAGGAATTCTTCCTCTGTTCCAGGTGGCACTACAATCAAACCCTTCGGCTTGCCAACTTCCGTTGCGATCTTCGCCACCAATTTGTTGGTCGCTACCCCCCACGAGGTCGGAAGCCCGAATCGCTGATCGATCGCCTCTTGAAGCGCAGCGGCGATTATTCTTCCTGGTCGTCGTTCATCGCTCACATCGAGAAAAGCCTCATCGATCGATATCTGCTGCACCCGCGGGGTGCTTTCCCGCACGAGCTCCATGACCTTGTGTGAGTATTCGCTGTAGATGCCATGACGGTGGGAAATGACCAGCAGGTGCGGCGCCAGGCGCATTGCCTGGGCTGTCGGCATCGCCGAATGGATCCCGTACTCACGGGCTTCATAGGAGGCCGACGCGACAACGCCCCGGCTCTCCACGGATCCACCAACGACAAAAGCCTTGCCTTTGAGTTTCGGATCGAGCAAGACTTCAACCGAACAGAAAAACGCATCCAGGTCAAAGTGAAGGATCGTCCGAGGCTTTTGTAGGTTGTTCATTGGTGCCTCATCCGCAGGAAAAAGCTACATAGGCCCGTTGGATAATCTATATCCAGGTGAGCTATTCAGGTTCACCAGATTCTTCTCCACGCGCCGTATCCACAAGTTCTGATTCCACGCCATGTGTGGCAAATCGCACTCGATTGACCGTCGGCCGAGAGCGTGCATGATGGCTATGCGTAGTCGCAGGTATTTTGGTTTCACGATGCCGACTATCACGGGGTGTTCAAACCTCCCATCCAGCCTCAATCCAATGAGATCCTCCCCTGTAATGTATGTGGCTATGCGAAAATATTGACAGGGAATGCCCCCGTTGGAGAGTAATTCATCACGGACATCTTTTTTTCGAGGCGGGCGATGGAGCCCGGGATGGAGGATCTCAGGTAGGCCTGATGAGATTTTCCGCTGCCGC
>JBJYWH010000356.1:0-2909 GCA_046259355.1 Anaerolineales bacterium | reverse complement strand
ATCGACCGATCGTGTTTCCTGCTGCGTGTCGGGAACCTTGGTCTCAAATCGCAGGTGGATGCCTTCATCGGGTTGAATGCAAAGCGACAGGAAATTCGGAGTCATCGCATAGTCCTGCGGAAGCGGAAACATTAAATGCGGAGGGGCTTTGAATTCGATCACCACCTCACTGGTCTTCATGGGCATCGCCTTGCCGGAGCGAAGGAAGAACGGCACACCCTGCCAGCGCCAGTTATCGAGATAGAGTTTTACTGCCGCGAAAGTCGCGGTCTGAGAATTTTCAGCCACGCCGTCCAGCTCACTGTAACCTTCGTACTGTCCGCGCACCGTGTCCGCAACATCGACCGGGCGGACGGCCTTCAGCACCTTGACTTTTTCGTTGCGGACTGCGTCGGCATTGAAACTGGAGGGAGGCTCCATGGCTACCAGGGTGACCAGTTGAAGCAGATGGTTCTGGAACATGTCCCTCACCACGCCTGCATGGTCATAATAGCCAGCGCGGTACCCGACATCCACGGCCTCTGATACCGTGATCTGAACATGTCCGATGTAGTTCCGATTCCATACCGGTTCGAAAATTGTGTTCAGGAAGCGAAAATAGAGGATATTCTGGGCGGTTTCTTTTCCCAGGTAGTGATCGATCCGGTAGATCTGGTCCTCATGAAAGACCCGGTGCAGTGCTTGATTGAGCTCAACCGCACTCTCGAGATCATGACCAAAGGGCTTCTCGACGACAACCCGGCGCCAGCCGGCCTGTGATGTCGCCAGGCCATTCCTTCCCAGCCCATCCACAATCACCGGAAACAGTGTTGGCGCGGTCGCCAGGTAATAAAGCCGGTTGGCGGCTCCCCCTTCTCTTTCCTTGAGAAATGCATCCAGGGATTGATAATCTCCATCCTGCTTGGCATCGCCAGGATGGTACCAGAGATGGCTGGCGAATTGCTCCCATTCGGTTGAGGTGCATTCCATCTTCGCCAGATCGGTTGTCCCGCAGTGCATTTCATGCCGGAATTCATCGTGCGACATGGGTGTCCTGGAGACTCCCACGATGTTGAGTTCAGCGGGAAGCCTCCCCTTCCGGAACTGGTTGAAAAAGGCTGGAACCAGCTTGCGGTGTGTCAGGTCGCCGGACGCGCCGAAGATCACGATGCTGACCGGCAGGGTTGGTGGATGCTGATCAGGCATAGACTCTCCTGTAAAGAATGTTAGTTATGTCTCCTTCTTGACAGCGTGCCCGCCAAACTGATTTCGCATCGCTGCAAGGAGTTTGGCCGCCAGGCTGTCGTCCTGACGGCTGACAAAGCGCATGTAGAGCGCAAGCGAGATCACCGGTGCCGGGACAGCGAGATCGATCGCTTCCTTCGCTGTCCAGCGGCCTTCCCCGCTATCGTGGACCCAACCCTTGATCTCCTCCAGCGCCTTACGGTCCTCGAGCGCGTCAGCTGTGAGATCAAGCAGCCAGGAACGAATCACCGATCCAAAGCGCCAGATTTCAGCAATCTGATGCAGATCGAGGTCGAAATCCGGCTTGGCATCCAGCAGTTCGAAACCTTCGGCATAGGCCTGCATGATACCGTATTCAATTCCATTATGAACCATCTTGACGAAATGCCCTGCGCCGCCGGGACCGACGTGCCCCCATCCTTTGTCAGGTCCCGGAGCGAGTGTTTTTAAAATCGGAGTAATTCTCTCGACAGCTTCATCCTCGCCGCCGACCATCATCGAGTAGCCCTCTTTTAATCCCCAGATTCCCCCGCTGGTTCCGACATCGACGTAATGAATTCCATTCGCCTGAACCATCTCGCCGCGACGCAGGGTGTCTTTGTAATTGGAATTGCCGCCGTCGATCAGGATATCGTCGGCGGATAGCAGCGAAGCGAGGGCTTCGACCGTCGACTCGGTGGCTTCTCCGGAGGGAACCATCATCCAGACTGCACGCGGTTCCGGCAGTTTCCCGATGAGTTCTTCGAGGGAATGGGCGCCCCGCGCACCGTCGTCTTCTGAGTTTTTTACCTTTGATTTGTCCTGGTCGAAGACCACGACGGTGTGTCCGCCAGCGAGCAATCGCCGGGTCATGTTCGAACCCATCTTCCCCAATCCAACGATTCCGATTTCCATGCTTATGATCCTTTCCAGCTTCAAGTTGTCTTCTGATGCCTGATACCTTCAGCATCGGCAATGATCAAATCGTGCGCCATATGCAGGAATAATCCATACTCCACAATCCCGGCACGACCCCCGAGCTGCAGCGCGAGGGACTGCAGATCTTCGATCGGGCCGAATGAACAATCCAGAATGTAATTTCCGCCATCCGTCGAATAGGGCTCACCTTGCTCATTCGTCCGGCGCTGGACCTTCGCTCCTAATCCCGTGAGGAATGAGACCTGTGTACTCCAGCCGAAGGGCAGGACTTCCACCGGAAGGGGGAAACGCGTGCCCAGACGGGGAGAGAGTTTGGTCCCATCCACCACGATGATTTCACGCTGTGTTGCCTGGGCAACGATCTTCTCGCGAAGAAGAGCACCCCCGCCCCCCTTGATTAAGTTCAGGTCCGGGTCTACTTCATCAGCCCCATCGATGGTCAGGTCAATCCCGGGATGATCCTCGAGTCGAGTTAAAGGAATGCCGTGCTGGTTCGCTTCGCGCGCAATCGATTCGGAGGTTGGAACTGCGAGAATATCTTTCAGTTCACCCGAGCGGACCTTGTGCCCGATCAGGCGAAGGGCATGGATGGCGGTACTTCCGAAGCCCAATCCAACGATCATCCCATCTTGCACGAACCTTACAGCGAATTCCCCGGCCTGTTTCTTCCAGGCTGCGATCTGCTCTTCACTCGGTCTGTCACCCATGCATGTTCATCCTTATCCGCAATATGCAATTCTCTTTAAAGAGATTCCACCATGTTCTCA
>JBJYWH010000355.1:0-1919 GCA_046259355.1 Anaerolineales bacterium | reverse complement strand
CTCGACCTGGGCGCGGGTATCGTCCTGCGGATAAGGTAGCCCGCATGTTTTTCCCTGAGGCACATGTCCGGGTGTGGCTGTATACCCGGCCGACCGACATGCGGAAGTCGTACGATGGTCTGTCCGCATTGGTCAATAACGTATTGCACGAAGATCCGACCAGCGGCCACCTGTTCGTGTTCATCAATCGCAAGCGCACGCAGATGAAGGTGCTGTATTTCGATCGCAGTGGCTACTGTGTGTGGAGCAAGCGGCTGGAGCAAGGACGCTTTCAGGTCTGGTCGGAGAAGGAAGACAAGATGGCATTGGACTGGACGCGCCTCAAGCTGCTGCTCGAAGGCATCGATGTGCGGAAAACCAAGCAATACAAGCGCTATAGGCATCCACAAGCGGCAGGCGCCGCGGTATAATCCTGCGCCATGGATTCGGTGCAAAACGCTTCTGAAAACATCACGCTCCCACGTGTTGAATACGAGGCGCTTCAAGAACAGGTTCAATCGCTCAGATCACAACTGGACTGGCTCAAGCGCCAGTTGTTCGGGCGTAAATCCGAGAAGCGCCTGGATGTGGACCCGGCTGTTCAGGGTAACCTGCTCAATGCTCTGGGCGTGGCAACGCCACCACAGAAGCAAGCGCCGACCGAAAGCGTCACGTATACACGCCGCAAAAAGTCCCGCGATGGCGCGGTCAATGATACGGGTCTGCGTTTCGACGAGGACGTTCCTCGCGAGATCATCCTGGTCAAGGACCCCGACATTGAGGCCATACCCGAAGAACAGCGCGTGCAGATCGGCACGAAAGTCACCTACCGTCTGGCGCAGCGGCTGGGCAGCTATGTGGTCCTGCAATACACCCGCCCGGTGTACAAACGACTGGATGACCTGACGATCCTGACGACGCCGGCCCCGGCGAACGTGCTGGAGAAAAGCGCGGTGGACGTGAGCTTCCTGGCGGGGATGTTGATCGACAAATTCTGCTATCACCTGCCGTTGTATCGGCAGCACCAGCGCCTGCGGCAGGCAGGTATCCAGCTCAGCCGCAGCAGTTTGACGACCTGGGCCAGCCGGGCCATCGATCTGCTTAAACCCATTGTCGACGCCCAGCACCGTCACCTGCTGCAAAGCCGGGTACTGGCAATGGACGAGACGCCGATCAAAGCGGGGCTAAAGAAAAAGGGCAAGATGCGCCAGGCATACTTCTGGCCGATGTACGGGGAAGATGACGAGATGGTGTTTTGTTACGCCCCGTCACGCGAACACCATCACGTGGAGCGTATCCTCGGCGAGTATACGGGGACCTTGCTCAGTGATGGCTATGAGGCGTATTCCGCCTATGCGGCGACGCGTGACCAGGTGACGCATGCCGAATGCTGGAGCCAGTGCCGTCGCGGCTTCGAACGGGCACAGGAAAGTGAGCCGACGGCAAGTGCCGAGGCCCTGGCCCTGATTGGCGTACTCTACCACCATGAAGAGGTAATACGTGAGCGTCAGCTCAGCGGTAAAGAAAAGCTGGCCTACCGGACCGAACACAGCGAGCCGGTAGTCAGGGCCTTCTGGGGCTGGTGTGACGACCAGTGTCATCGACCGGACCTGCTGCCATCGAGTCCGTTGTCGAAGGCCTTGAAGTACGCCATGGCACGGCAGGCAAGTTTGCAGGTATTTTTATCGGACCCGGAGCTACCCATCGACACGAACCACCTGGAACGGGGCTTGCGCCCGATCCCGCTCGGAAAGAAAAACTGGCTCTTTGCCTGGACCGAGATCGGTGCCGAGCGGATCGGCCTGATCCAAAGTCTGCTGGTGACCTGCCGGCTACAGGGTGTGGATCCCTATGCTTACCTGGTCGACGTACTGCAACGGATCAGCGAACACCCGGCCAGTGAGGCATTGGACCTAACCCCTCGAGTGTGGAAAACCAGC
>JBJYWH010000354.1:0-2831 GCA_046259355.1 Anaerolineales bacterium | reverse complement strand
GCAAGGTCGGGACGGCCGAGCCGGAGCTGTCGATGATCTGGCCGTCCAGAAAGGCCTGGCCGAATTTATGAAAGAGTGCGTCCATGCCCGAGAGCTTGCTTAACGCGGCAGCCTGATCGGCTTCGTTCCCGGTCGAGGGCATCGCACCGATGAGGTTCAGGACGGCGTTGAGGCCCTGCTCGTCCGCCAGATACTGGAAGAATACGAAGTTGTCGTAGTCCAGCTCGGTCAGCGGCCGGTGGCTCGAGTGGTAGCTGAAGGTACCGGTCCAGCTCCACTCGCTGTTTACCTTGGGATAAACCACATTGCTGAAGAACTCGGCCGTGCCCTCGCCCCACCAATCCTGCACCTTCCAGGTGCCATCGGCCTGGGCGGGATAGTTCCAGGTCTGAAAGCAGTGGAACATCTCATGGGCAATCGTCTGCAGGAAATGGCCGTAATCATCCGGGGCGCTCTTGCCGGTTTCGTTTTCCTGGATCGCCCCCAGGTAGACGACGATCAGGCAGCGGTCGTCGCTCCCCGTGGTGGGCACCATCGCCAGCGTGGTCGGGTCCTCGATCTCGGGCAGCAGCACGAAGAGCAGATCGGCGCCCTTCATCTGCGGCGCAGCGCCGTTCGGTTTGAGGGTGCTGTAGGTCTGGAAAGCCTGCATCATGCCGTCGTAGGCCTGGTCGGCATAATCCAGCGGGACGGAGGGGATCGGGTAGAAGACCCGCAGCAGCTGTCCGCTGATCCCGCCTTCCTTGTACAGCAGGCATTTCAACCCGGATCCAGGCGGGAATCCCTTTTCGTAAAGGGCGGCGCAGTCCTCCGTGATGTTGAGCCGCGCCGCATAGCCCGGTCCGCGCGCTCTGCTCACCGATTCGGGGTCAGCGACTTCCAGCAGCCGCTCGGGTGCGGGGGCGATCACGCTGAGCAAGCGTTCGATCTCGGCTCGCATCCCGGCATCCTGGCCGCTGATCAGATAGACCTGGGCTTCGCGGACGAGGCCCGAACCCTCGAGCGAGGCGGGTTTCTTTCCGCTGGAGTCGGTCTGGACCTGTGCCTCCCCGGTGAAGATTTTCAGCGCCTGGACCAGCCCCTGTTCGTAAGTCCACTCACCGCTTTCGACACCGGCGAAGAGCTGGTTCACCAGGCCGGTTGGCGGCGGAGGCTCGAATTCGGAGGTCCCCGGAGTCGGGGCTGCGCCGGTCTCCTGAACAACATCCTGCCCGGTGGATGTGGAGGATGTATCGACCACGGAAGCCGGCGGAGCAGAACGGTTCGAGGACAGGTTGCAGCCCGTGGAAAGCAGCAGGATGAGAATGCTTGTCCACAGGGCGGCCCGGTGTGCTGTGCTCACGATATTCTTACCGCCTTTCTGCATTTTGGCCTCCTATCCACCCTTTCGCGACCGCCTTACCCGAAAACCCTGGTCTCCGGAGGGTCATCAGGGCATCCGCGCCAGTGCCAGGCGGGCGATCTCCTGTGTCATGGCGAAGGCCTCGTCTTGTTGATCTTCCGGATGCCAGGTGACGACCTGCAGCACCCGATCTCCGACCCGCACGCGCAGCAGACCGGAGAAGAAGACCGACTCGTCACCCAGTCCGGCGACCGGGGTGGGGATCATCTCGAGCATGGCTGCGCTGCCCTCGTTGTCGGCCTTGAACTGCGCGGGAGTTTCATGCGTGACCTGGACGATGATCATCTTGCCCCCTGCTTGATTGGTGAACATGCAGCTGCGGTATGGCCCGATGCTCTCGGGCGCAGCATCCGGCGACATGGGGCCCTCGAAGAATCCCTCGACCTCTTCCGGTGTGAGCATTTCACAGGGATTGAAGTTCGCCAGATCGTCACTTCCGCCGCTGGGGGGAGCGGGCAGGGAGAACTCGCTTTCCGTGGCCGGAAGCGGGGCGCTTTCGGTCGAAGGTTTCGAACCGGAGGAGTCCGTTGAGGGATCGGATGGTGCATTGTTCGGACTGCCGCATCCGGCGAGCCCGACAAACAGCAGAACGATGACCATCGTGGGAACGAACCTGGCTTTCTGCGCTGCAGTTTCCCATGCCGCTCGGATTTTCCTGGTAGCCATGTCTTCACTCCTGTGCTTGATTTGCTTGTGCCTTTTCCTGTGCGCGCGGGAATACCGGGGCCGGGCGGGCAGGGTAAAGGCGGAAAAGCGCTAGGGGCTTATCACCCCCAGGTTGTCGAAACGGACCTCGCTGAAGCCCTGTGAACCGCCTCCAGCTGCCAGGCCGACATCGCCTGCCGCGTAAAAATCGCCTGCGAGTTCACGTTCAAGAACGAGCTCCCCATTCAGGTAGAGCGACAGGTCTTGGCCGATGCAGTCGGCCTGAATGTGGTTCCATCCCGGAAGGATAGCCCCAGCCGGCACGGTATTGAGGCGGGCGATTTGCTCCTCGCCTTCCAGATAGTCTGTGATCTCAACCCGGCCGTCTGCGCTCACGCGCAGGAAGTAAAAATCGCCTGTGCTCTGGCTCCCCCGACAGATGATGTAAGCTCCCGCCTCATCTCCCGAGACGAAGCGGGCGTCGACCTCGATCCGGACGTCGCCGTAGGATTCGTCGAGCGGGGCCGTGACGAAGTCGTATCGCTCCTGGTCGTTATCGATCCAGACCCTGAACTCGCCATCGGCGCATTCGTAACCCCGGCCGGCGCCGGCCTGCAGCTCTCTGAAGGGGCAGGTGCCAGAAAAATCCGCCTGCAAGCTGCCCCGCAGCACTTCCGGCGACGCCGGACCGCTTCCACAGGCCGACAGCGAGAGCACAACGTACACGATCGCCCCGGTGATACCGGCCTTTCGCGCCCGGTTGATTGGTTCAGTTTGTGGTCGT
>JBJYWH010000353.1:3847-5563 GCA_046259355.1 Anaerolineales bacterium | reverse complement strand
TCTGCGATCATGGACGAGTAGCTGGTCGGACGGGAATGGGCGCCGTGATGGGTTCAAAAAACCTGAAGGCGATCGCCGTTCACGGGTCAGGCACGATTCCGCTGGTCGATCCCCGGGCTTTCGCGGTACTCCGCAGCTCAACGAACAGAGCGCTGCGTAGTGATCTGATTTCCACCGGGATGCGGGATTTCGGCACGGCCAGCGCGGGCGATCTGTTCGATTATTTTGGCATGATGCCGAAGTTCTATTTCTCAAAGGGAACGATGGATCATGTCGATCGGATCTCCGGACCGACGATGCACGAGACGATTTTAAGCGGCGTCAGCACATGTCATGGCTGCGTAATCGCATGTGGCCGCAAAGTGCGTCTTGCGGATGGTGTCGAACGTAAAGGGCCTGAGTATGAAACGCTGATAGGTTTTGGCCCCAATCTAGGATCAACCGACATGCCGGCTATCACGCTCATTGGTGAGCTTTGTGATCGATACGGCATGGATACAATCAGCCTGGCGAATACGATCGGGCTTGCATTCCTGCTGTACGAACGGGGTTGCCTAAATGATGCAGCCTGTGGAGGTGCGCTGCGATGGGGGGATCTCGAGGCAGTGGAACGTCTCGTTCATCAGACTGTCAGGCGTGAGGGGTTGGGTGAACTGCTGGCGGGTGGGGCGCTGGCTCTCGCCCGTGCGATGGGAGCAGAAGAATTAGCGGCTCAGGTTAAAGGCCTTGAGGCAGCCTATCACGACCCGCGCGGTGCAACCGGCGTTGCTCTGACGTATGCGACTTCGCCGCGCGGCGCCTGTCACAACCAGAGTCACTATTATATGGTCGAGATTGGTCAGACGATGGAAGATATCGGGGTCGTACTCTTCGACCGCCTGGCTGGAGCGGAGAAAGTCAGTAATATTGCCCGTCACCAGGATTGGCTCACGGTCCAAAATTCTCTCGTGCTGTGCATCTTTGCGAATGTTCCGCATGATACGGTGCTGCGTCTCCTGAACTATGCCACCGGGTGGGACTTCTCTTTGCAGGAGCTCATGACATGTGGTGAGCGTGGCTGGAATCTGAAGCGGTGGATTAACGTCCGCATGGGATTTCAGGCCCGCGATGATTTGCTGCCCGGGTACTTGCTAGAACCCCTTGATGATGGATCGAGCGCTGGTTTCCAGATACCCCTGCAGGAGATGCTGCATGCCTACTATGATGAGAGGGGATGGGATCCGGTCACAGGGGCACCCCATGCCGAAACACTGAAGCGTTTGGGGCTGGATAGATTATCATGAACACGTGATGAGAATGATCCGGAGGAGATGGTTGTGTCCAAGGTTTTGACTGTTGAGCAAATGCAAGTCGTTGAGAAAGCCGCCGACGCCGCCGGGCTCACCTACGATCGTATGATGGAAAATGCAGGCCAGTCGATCGCGGCTGCGATTCTCCAGCGCTGGCCGGAGGTGGCTTCCTGGAAGGTGTCTGTACTGACCGGCCCGGGAAACAATGGTGGTGATGGCCTGGTTGCTGCGCATTATCTGGCAGAGGCGGGTGCTCAGATATCGATCTACCTGATTCGTGAACGAGGAGAAGATGATGCGAACTTTCAGCGCATCAAGCAACATGATCCGTTCATCGCTGTGGCCGAACAAGATCAGCGTTGGCGGGTGCTGTCCAACCTCATGGCCAGCTCTGACATGGTGATCGATGCTGTCTTTGGCACCGGTT
>JBJYWH010000353.1:0-3747 GCA_046259355.1 Anaerolineales bacterium | reverse complement strand
TCCAACCTCATGGCCAGCTCTGACATGGTGATCGATGCTGTCTTTGGCACCGGTTTTCGACTGCCGATCAAAGGAACCTCCCAGGACGTCCTCAAACGCGCAGCTGCCGAGTTGGCCAAGCGCGCTGCCCCCGCGGTTGTCGTGGCTGTCGATTGCCCGTCAGGACTTGATTGTGATACGGGCGAAATTGCGTCGGAGGCGATCAGGGCTGACCTGACTGTCAGCCTCGCTGCCGCGAAGGTCGGACTTTTTAAATTCCCGGGCGCAAATTATGTCGGCGAACTATCGATCGGCGATATCGGTCTCGATCCAGAGCAGGAAGAGATCCGGTCGATCAAATTCGACCTGGCAGACGAATCCTTCGTGAATCCGCTGATGCCGCCGCGGCCGCGCGATTCGCATAAGGGTACCTTCGGAACCGTGGTCATCACTGCCGGATCTATCAACTTCCCGGGCGCGGCCGTCCTGGCCGGGACGGCCGCGTACCGCATCGGAGCGGGCCTGGTCACGCTGGCAACCGTGAAGGATGTGCAACTCGGAATGATGGGTGCTCTGCCGGAGGCAACGTGGTTGATCCTGCCGGATGAAATGGGTGTGATTGCGGAAAACGCAGCCGAGATCTTGCAGCAAGGCCTGCGAAAAGCCACTGCCTTACTCATCGGGCCCGGATTCGGCACCGATCGTACAACACGAGCATTTCTCGATCGCTTGCTGACGAGCGGAGAGATCGGGCGAGACAAAATCGGTTTTCTGCACGGAGAATCCACATCAGCGGGGAAGACTTCATTGCCCCCGTGTGTCGTTGATGCAGATGGTTTAAAGCTGCTGGCAGGGGTCGAAGATTGGCCGGATCGCCTTCCCCAGGTCTCCGTTCTCACGCCGCACCCGGGCGAGATGTCGAACCTTACGGGCCTTGAAATCGACGAGATTCAGAGCGAACGGGTTCGCATAGCCAGTGAGTACGCACGACATTGGAGACATGTCGTCATCCTGAAGGGAGCTTTTACGATCGTTGCCGCACCGGATGGACGGCAAGCGCTGATACCATTCGCCACGTCTGCGCTGGCTCATGCCGGGACCGGAGATGTGCTTTCCGGCATGGTTGCTGGATTGGTTGCACAGGGCATGGAACCCTATTCCGCTGCAGTTCTGGGTGCATATCTGCACGGCCGGGCAGGGGAGCTGGCGGCTGCGTGGCATCAGACAACTGCGAGCGTCATGGCAGGAGATGTAGCGGATTTCATCCCTCTGGCATTGACAGAGCTTACGTCCGAGACATAATTTGCCTGCGATTACGGCTGCCTGGAATAACGAAAAGCGAAATGCGCTCCGATAGGAGCGCATTTATTGGTTGTTTCCTGATTGAAGGTAAACGGCAGGTCAGCTTTCGCTGAGCTCATCACGCTTGCGCTTGGCTGCCTGTTTTCCGGTTTCGACGGCTTTTTCAATCCTTGTTTTCTGCTCTTCAAGAATTACCTGGCCTCGCTTCTGGAGATCCTCCGCGCGCGTGCGTGCTTCCTTGGCCAACTCTTCGGCTTTTTCGCGTGTCTCCTGGGATGCTTGATCGACTTTATCTTTTAGCTCGATGCCCTTGTCGCGAATGAGGGTGCGGGTTTCCTCGCCCGATTGCGGTGCCATAAGCAGTGCCACCGCGGCACCGACAAGACCGCCGATCACAAATCCCGATATGAAGGCTCCAAATTCACCATTACGTTCAGACATTTTTTCTCTCCTTTGTTCCGAAGGCTGTTATTTTCGATCGCGTCGGAAACCAAGCAGCTCGACGACTCTTCTCAAGGCTGCCATGGAGCTGTTAACCTTGATAACAGGTCGTACCATATTTTCGCTGAGGAAACGCGAAGTGCCGCGCAGGTTTCCGAGTGTTTCGTTCGTTGCTTCAAGGATCGGGCCGATTTCATTACGCAGCAGGTCGGTCAGGCGGGCAATCTGGATCACGAGCACGATCAACGCCAGGCCGATCAACAAGGCCTCGACCGCAACGAAAATGATCACGATATCGCGAATGGTTTCGGTCTGTTGTGGATTGCGGACCATCGCGAGGACGGCAAACACGATCCCCGCCAGCAGGGCCAGCAGCAAGACTACACCGAGAACAATCCATAGGGTCGAACGGTTTGAACCAGACTCTCGATCCTGATCGAGTGAGGTTTCTTGGGGATCATACGCGTCAAAATCGCTCATACTACGGCAATTATAGCATAGGGATTACTTGCGCGATTTTCCGCGGGAAGGGCGGCGCTTTAAGCCAGCCCTGGAAGCCTCTGGGCCGGCAAGCAGCAAGGTCAAGAGGAGTGCAAGAAATTCTGCAAAGAGTGCGGGAAACAGGTTGAGCACGCCAACGCGACCTAGATGCCAATTCAATGCCTGCCCGAGGAAGTGGCCGGCGAAGAAACCCACCCAGGCAGCTGCGATGAGCAGCAGAAAGCGATTCAGGCTGCCGCCTCGAAGCAAATGAAAGAGAGCCGGGGGTATGACGGCAATAATTAAGCCCAGTGCAACACCCTGTATCGTCATGGCAAGATCATACCCCCGCCGAGGCAAAGCTCGCCACTGTAGAAGACGGCTTGCTGCCCGGGTGTGATATCCGGCAGCGGATCACGGATAGTCACCCGGGCTTGGGCTTCGGTTTCTTTTTCGATCAAGGCCGGCACTTCGCGTGCCTTGTACCGCACTCGGACGGTGAGCTGATCTTTGTTCGGGTATTCCCCGGAAATCCAATTAAGGTTGCCAATTCGGAATTCTGATCGACCGAGCTGCTCGCGCTGAGCAACGATGAGGACATTATTGTCGCTTCGTTTCTGCAGAACATAAAGAGGCACATCGGATGGAACGCCAATCCCTTTTCGCTGGCCGATCGTGTATCTGGCCAATCCCTGATGGGTACCGAGGGTGCGGCCCTGGGTGTCGATGATGGGACCGGGCGACAATCCCCCCGCGCCTTGAGCCGCCAAAAAGGTTCGGTAATCCTGGTCTCCCAGGAAGCAGAGATCCTGGCTTTCAGGGCGATTTGCGGTGACGAGGTCCATTTCATGGGCCATTTCCCGGACCTGCAGCTTGGTGTGCTCACCAAGCGGGAACGCGGCGTGTGCAAGCTGTTGCTGGGTGAGCACGCTCAAGACGTAAGATTGATCTTTGGCGGGATCGACACCGCGCAGCAGCTGGAAGCTTCGTTCTGATTGGCGGATGCGAGCATAATGCCCGGTGGCGAGGTGGGTTGCGCCCATTGCCAGGGCCTGTTCGAGCAAGAAGCTCCAGCGGACCGTTCGATTGCAGGTGATGCAAGGATTCGGCGTGAACCCCTTCGCATAGCCATCTACAAAGGGATCCACAACAGCCTGCTTGAACACTTCTTTGGCGTCCAGCACATAAAAAGGGATTCCGATGCGTGCGGCAACGTTCCGGGCGCGCTCCACGTCATCCGGTGTGCAGCAGCGGTTCGTCTGGGCGGATCCTGCGCTCCACAGCCGTAGCATCAATCCAAACGCGGCTTGCCCTTGCCGGGCGAGCAGGGCGGCCGCAACAGAACTGTCCACGCCACCGCTCATCGCGATTGCGACATGCCTTACCGGCATCATGGTGCTTTCTGTCACGCGGAAGCAGACCTCATTCGCTCAATGATATCTGGAAGAATGCCGCAGAAGCGGTCCACCTGGTGTTCGGTAGAGGAGCGGCCCAGGGAGACGCGCAGCGAACCGAGCGACCATTCCTGAGTGAATCCCATCGCTG
>JBJYWH010000352.1:0-4543 GCA_046259355.1 Anaerolineales bacterium | reverse complement strand
TCGGCCCTCTTTCAGATCTGGTGCGGAGTCAGCTTTTGTGGCATTTCGCGCGACCGCCTGTTCGCGCGATCTCGTCAGGTCGCGGATCGCACAGGTTCGCTCCTTCGTACCGGGAATTCAGTGACCGGGAGAGCGGTTGAGCCCGCGTTGTTGCCCAGATTGATTCGTCACATGTTTCCGAATTGCGCCACCTCGCGACTGCCTATCCGTCCGATCCGGCGGCACCGTCCGAGAGTGGCAGGAAGGTCCGGTATCGAAGGAGACATTCGAGGGCTCGCCGGAATCGGTGTCAGGATTTTTTTACACTGACCCCAGGCGGCGTCCAGCGGGAACGGCAGCTACCGACTCACGCAGCCACTCGGCTCGGACCTGCTCAGCGACCGCTCCGTCCCGAGGCCGTGTAAAAAGGTCGATCCCCTAAAGTCGGTGGAGTGGTGGCCCTATTTCTGGTTTAGCGGCAGCGCTTTGTGGAGATCCGGGTCAGAGTGAAAGCCTATTTCCGCGCTTCAGTGTTGCGCGGTCCCTGAAGCCCCGAAATTCTCTGCGTTTTCGCACAGGCTGTCCCATGAGCTGCCTGTCGTCCAGCGGCGCCCCACAGGCAGGTGTACGCCGAATCCGGCCACTGATCGACGTGAACAGGCCGTGGACCGTGCCGCAGGAAGCGGGCATCGACCTGGGTGACTTGGAGCGCCAGTTCGACGGTAACCAAGGGTTGGCCAGACTGACGCATGATTAACAGAACGCCTAAACTAACGCTTCTTCCAGATTCGCTGCAGCGCGAATCTCAAGACCACCCGAGCTTGGTGACAAAAGAGGAACCAGTTGAGTGGTTTGAAAACGATCTTTGACCGTGTCGTCCCGCCCGTGCCGTGGGACGAGGGCGACAACATACCTTGGAACGAGCCCGGATTCAGCGAGCGGATGCTGCGCGAACATCTCTCCCAGGACCACGACCTGGCCAGCCGTAGGAAGGTCACCATCGCGAGGCACGCCGAGTGGATCTTCGACGAGTTGCTTGGCGGTAGGCCGGGTCGGGTGCTCGACCTGGCCTGTGGGCCCGGGCTCTACACTGAGGCGCTCGCCGACCACGGTTGCGTCTGCGAGGGTATCGATTTCTCGCCTGCCTCGATCCGTCGCGCCAGCGAGCGCGCGGCCGAGCGCCGGCTCGCCTGCTCTTATCGGCTCGCCGACCTGCGTGATGGCGGATTCGGCCAGGGCTTCGATCTGGTCATGCTGATTTACGGCCAGATCAATGTGTTCAAGCCCGAGCAGGCGCGCGACATCCTACTTGGGGCGGTCGGTGCGCTTAAGCACGGAGGGTTGCTATTGCTCGAGACCCAGAGCTACGACCATGTGCACCATGGCGGCGCCCAGACCTCGTCCTGGTACACGGCGCCGAGCGGGCTCTTCTCCGAGGCTCCCCACCTGGTGCTGCAAGAGGGATATTGGGACGAGGCCTCGTCCACCCGAACCGAGCGCTTCTTCGTCGTCGACCCGGCCATCGACATGGTCGATCGCTATTCCCTGCCCACCGTGGCGCACCACGAGGAGGCGCTCCGCCGCATGATTTCCGCCGCGGGAATCGAGGAAATCCGCTCGTTCCCGTCTCTGCTTGGTGAGCCCGATCAGGATCAATCATTCTTCGAGGTATACGTGGGGAGATGCGTGCGCCCCATGACTTCATGACCATACAGCAGAAGCCAAAGCAACATGAGCGACGAAATTCAGTCCATCCACGACTTCGACCTCAGCCTGATCTGTGAGTACTTTGCCGGCGTCGAGCGCCAGGGCCCCGGGAGTCCGGAGGCCACGCGATGTGCGTTGAGCTTCGTCGAGGGTCTCTCTGACGATTCACGCATAGCCGATATCGGCTGCGGAACCGGCGGGCAGACCATGGTGCTGGCGCAAAGTGCTCCGGGACAGGTTACGGGCGTCGACCTATTCCAGGATTTCATCGACCTGTTCAACCGAAACGCGGCGGAGCTGGGGCTTCAGGATCGCGTCAATGGCGTCGTTGGCTCCATGGACAGTCTGTCGTTCGAAAACGAGGAGCTGGACCTGTTGTGGTCGGAAGGCGCGATCTACAACATCGGCTTCGAGCGGGGACTCAGCGAATGGCGGCGATTCCTGAAGCCCGGCGGAACCATCGCCGTGTCCGAAGCCTCTTGGTTCACCGAAACCCGACCTTCAGAAATCGAGGACTTCTGGAACAGCGAATATCCGGGAATCGACACCATCCCTGCCAAGGTCAAGCAAATGCAGGAGGCGGGATACATCCCCGTCGCATCCTTTATTCTGCCGGAGACCTGCTGGCTCGATCATTTCTACGCGCCCCAGGCGAAGGCCACCGAACTGTTCCTCGCCAAGCACCAAGGCAACCAGGCGGCTGAGGCTTTCGTCGCCAATCAGCGGCATGAGGAACAGCTGTATCGCAAACACAAGGACTTCTACGGCTACGTCTTCTACATCGGGAAGAAGATCTAACGGTTGCGCCCTTCGAGTTCCCTCTGGAGTAACTCCGAGCCACGAACGACGAAGCCCCTCGTGTTCCAGATCGCTCGCGCCCCATTGGGCACTGCGTTGCTCGGCCGCGATTTGCGCGAAGCACTACCGGATTTCCTGGCCGTGCGGGAAGCAACCAGGTGTCTCGAATGTCCGCTTCGAGAAACTCCTCCCGGATCGCGACAAGCGCAGGTAGCAGCCAATCTGCGACAACGCCGTTCTGTCGCTTTGCGCCCAATGGGGCGCGAGAGAGGGACTGTTCTCCACCGACCTTCGCGGCAGGTCGACGCCGGAAGCCGACAGAAACCCAAGCCCAAGAAAATCTCGTGGAGAATCGGCACGAAACCAGACAATCGTAGTCACGTACACTGTCCTCGAAACTCCCGGTACCCGGAACTCCCCGGAACTCCAAGCGGCAACGGGCTTTCGGACGATGAGATACCGTGTTGCGGTTGAGCCAGAACTGAACGTCCGAGTCTGAGGCTAGTTCTTGAGAGCTGCGAGATTTCGGAGCGGAGGCTCGTCGTCCCTCCATCACGAGGTTGTTCGGAAAAGATGTCGAAGAATCGAGAGGTAAAGCGTCGGCGCAAGATGCAGAAGAAGCGCAGTCGTGCGCAACCAGCGCCGAAGAGGCAAACCGTCCATCGCAAAAATCGCGGGGTGCCCAGTGCCCAAACCATGTGGCGAACGATGCATCTCAACTTTCAGGTACAAGAGATGCTCGCTGCGACCACGATGGATCTGCAGCCATCGCTTTGGAAACGAGATGCCAACCAAGTTCAGCGGATCGAGCGGGCCGATGGATTAGAGGCCGTCCTCGATCTCGCTCCGGCTGCGTCGGGCTTGGCCGAGTACGCCTGGCTCAAGCGGTTGTTGGACGGAGCCGCTTCGCGGAGAAGGCCCCGGCGCGCGATCGAAATTAAAATGTAACCTCACGCCCTCGCCTGCGAGGGGATATTGGGCCAACAATCATGAGGTTACTTCCCTATGTCAGCACCTTTCGCGCCCCATTTCAACCAACAGTACGAGACCCATCTGAAGCACCTGAAGCTCAAGGGCTTGCAGCCGAAGACGATCGAGGCCTACTCTCGTGCGATCCGGCGTATCGGAGCCTATTTCGATCATGAAATCGAGGACCTGTCCGAACTGCAGCTGACCGACTATTTCACCGACCTGCTGGAGAGCCACTCCTGGAGCGCGGTCAAGCTCGACTTGTACGGGCTGAAGTTCTTCTACGCCCATGTACTGCGCAAGCCGTGGGTGAACGTCGATCTGATCAAGCCGCCGAAGGCGCAACGCCTGCCCGATATCCTCACCGTCGAAGAGGCGGGGGACGTGTTCGAGGCCACGCGTGTCCTCAGCTATCGGGTCTTCTACTTCACCGCTTACAGTTTGGGCTTGCGCCTCGGTGAAGGCCTGCGCCTGCAGGTCGGCGATATCGATGCGGCCCGCCGGCGGGTGCATATCCGCGATGCGAAGGGCAACAAGGATCGCCTCGTCCCGCTACCGGAAGCGACGTTGCATCTGCTGCGCCGCTTCTGGCAGGTGCATCGCAACCCGGTACTGCTCTTTCCCAACCGCCACGGCGGCCTGAAGGGGGCGAGCTCGGCCACCACACCCCTGGATCGCGGCGGTGTGCAAACGACCCTGCACAAGGTGGTCGCGGCCTGCGGGATAAAAAAAAGATCACCCCCCATAGCCTGCGTCATTCCTATGCAACCCACCTGCTCGAGGCCGGGGTGGATCTGCTTCAGGTGCAGAAAATCCTCGGCCACCGTTCGGTCCTGACCACCGCCCGCTACACCCACCTGACATCGGCTACGCAGAACAACGCGAGGCAGGTCATCAACGAGCTGATCAATGGCTTCTCCATCGCTTGGGGGAAAGCCGCATGATCCTACTGTCATCGCTCATCGAACTCTTCGAGGCCGAGGTGCTGGCGCAGTATCAAGATCGGCTCTTACCTTCGCATCTCAAGGCACTGGCGGCCATGAAGGACTGCCGTACCTCGGCAAGTCCCATGATGCTCGCCCAATGCACC
>JBJYWH010000351.1:0-1584 GCA_046259355.1 Anaerolineales bacterium | reverse complement strand
TCGGGCATCTGGTCGCGCAAGGCTTCCCGCAGATCCTGGGCGGCGGATTGGATCTTCTCAATCGGCAGACCATCCAACAGGCCTTCGGTCACACACAGCAGCACGATGAGCTGCTCCGCTGCAGGAATCGGTTTGAAGCGCGGTTGTTTCAAGACCTCGCGCACCCGCCGTCCGCGCTCCAGGCGCCGCTGGGTGTTCTCCTCCAGGCGGGTGCCGAAACGCGAGAAAACCTCCAGCTCCTCGAATTGGGAGTACGCCAGCCGCAGATCACCGGCCACCGCCTGATAGGCGGGCAGCTGGGCTTTGCCTCCTACCCGGGAGACCGACAGCCCGACATCCACTGCCGGCAGCATGCCCTTTTGAAACAGCTTCGGCGAGAGGTAAATCTGGCCGTCCGTGATCGAGATCAAATTGGTCGGCACGTAGGCCGAGAGGTTCTGAGCCTCTGTCTCGATGATGGGCAGCGCCGTCAGCGATCCCGAGCCCAGTTCTTCGTTCAGGTGCGTGGCCCGCTCCAACAGGCGCGAATGGACATAGAAGATGTCGCCCGGGTAGGCTTCCCGGCCGGGCGGCCGCCGCAGCAACAGCGATAACTCCCGGTACGCACGGGCATGGCGGGTCAGGTCGTCGTACACGATCAGCACGTCGCGGCCGTGCTCCATGAAATATTCGGCCATCGTCGTGGCCGCGTAGGGCGCGACGAACTGCATGCCCGGCGGATCTTCACCGCTCGCCACGACGACCACGCTGTATTCGAGGGCTTCGAAGCGGCGCAGGTCGGCGACGAAGCGGGCCACGGCCGCATCCCGCTGACCAATGGCGCAGTACACACAGATCACGTCTTTCCCGCGCTGGTTGATGATCGTATCGAGCGCGATGGCCGTCTTCCCCACCTGCCGGTCTCCCAGGATCAGCTCACGCTGTCCCCGGCCGATCGGGATCAGGGCGTCAATGACCTTGATGCCGGTCTGCAGCGGTTCAGCTACCGGAGCGCGGTCCATCAGCGATTTCGCTGGGCGCTCGACCGGAAGCCGCTCGACAACATCGACCGGCCCGCCTTCGTCCAGCGGCTTGCCTAGCGCATCGACGACACGTCCCAACAGTCCATCCCCAACGACGGTATCGAGCACCCGCCCTGTGCGGTACACGCTCTGACCCGCTTCCAGGCTGGTACTCTCGCCGAGCAATATCACCCCCAGCCGGGACGGGTCGAGGTTGTACGCCATACCATCGACCCCGGCTTCGAAATGGACCAGCTCTTCCGACTGGACGCGCGGCAGTCCATCCACAATCGCGACCCCCTGGCTGATCGAAAGCACCTTGCCGGTCTCCCGAATCGTCAGCCTTGAGGGATGGTCAGCCAGAACGCGGCCGATTGCCGCGCGGGTCTCATCCAGGACGTTCTGCAGCGATTCCTCACGAGCCATGTTCGTCCTCTTGCTTCGACGGCTCACCTTGACGTTCGAGTTCGTGTGTAATCTGCGATTCGAGGTCGTCGAGATAGTCGCGAATCGTCCAGGCCACACGATGTCCTGATACCTGCATTTCGATCCCCGAGATCAGATCGTCCGAAGTCTCGAATTG
>JBJYWH010000350.1:0-6239 GCA_046259355.1 Anaerolineales bacterium | reverse complement strand
GCAGGGTCTCGGCAAATCCATCGACGCGTTCGGCCGTCTCCGGGATGGGCTGCTGCGTGGCGGCGGTGCTTTCCGCTCGTTCGGCTGTCTCCGGGATGGGTTGGGGCGTAGCAGCGATGCTTTCCACCTGCTCGCTGCCGCCTTGCAATGTCTCCGGTGCCAGTTCACCCTCCGGGCGCGGATACGGAATCGTGATCGGGATAGCTTCCACCTGCTCGCTGCCACCTTGCATTGTCTCCGGTGCCAGTTCCCCCTCCGGGCGCGGATAGGGGATCGTGATCGGGATAGCTTCCATCTGCTCGCGTCCTCCCGAGGTCTGATCCATGTCCGTGTCTGCGTTTTCCTCTGCCCCGGAGGGAGTGTTGGTATCTTCAAACCGCTCGGTTGATCCCGGGATGGGCCGGGGCGCGGTGGAGATCTCTTCATTCAGGGTTTCTCGAGCCCCTGAGGATAGTGGAATGGGCGTGGCAGAAATTTCGTCCCCCCCAGTCTCGGTGGCTTGTTTCGTGAGGGGAATGGGGGTTGCAGAAATCTCACCGTCACCTATGTCCAGCGCCTGATTCGGGAGCGTTATTGGTGTGGCCGAGATCTCGTCGGTTGTTCCAGCTGAGACCGCTTCGACGAATGCTGCTTCGATCGCTTCAGCCTGTTCGATGCTTTCACCGCGCTCGACACGCGCTTCGGGTTCGAAGGTCGCCTCTTCCAACTCGCGGGCCGATTCGGCCGCTTCAATCCGGCCTTCACCGGTTTCCTGGGTTTCAAGCGCTGGTGGGTCGTCCATGGTGTGCCTCCTTTGAAAACAGCGACGGTTCGTGCAGGAGGCTTCCTGGAACGTGCAGTGGAGTTAATGAAAAGCGACCCGCTCCAGCAGGGGTGGTGGGGAAGCTGTGGAGAGGGCCTCTGGGGATTTCCGTGCTATTCGGTTGACGTCAGCATAGGATAATTAGCTTTCGATGTCAAGCGGTCCCTGCGCAGAATTGGAGCGCATTGGCTGCGGATGTACCGGTGTCGAGTATCACAGGTCGCGGTTTCAGCGGGCCGCGATTGCCGCCTGGTTCAATGCCTGGAACGTTTGCAGTTGCGCCTCCGGTACCGGGTAGCGCGACCGGGCTGTGGCCAGCATCAACAGGCAGTAGGCCAGGTTGCCAAGGTGATCCGCTCGTACATGGCCGCCCTCACTGCCGAGCAGGCTGCCAAGGTGCAGGCCGGTAAAAGTCCACAGCACGCCCACGGGGTCGCGTTCAGCCTTCGGTTTTTGGTTCTCCGCCGTCAGCCTCGACAGCAGGTCATGGAAGACCGGATCCGATACCATGGTGAAGTAACCATACCTGCACGGCGCAGCGCAGTACCGGCATCCTTTCTGGCGGTGCAAGCGGTTGCCGGGTTTTGACCGTCCCGGGAGGGCGGCAATCTCAGCCATAGCCTGCTGGAACTCCGTCGCACCTTTCTTGGAACGATCGGCTTTCCCGCCAGCCTGGTGTAAACGCTCGACGAGCGCGGGATCCGGTTCGCGCGTCGCCTGGTGAAATGCCACAATCCGCCAGCAGACTTCCGGCAGCGCGCGTTTGAAGTACTCGGCTGATTCCAAACCCGCGGCTCCGGCGAGTTCCTCCCTCAAGCCTTTAGCCGCTTTCCTCAGCTCGCCCACATGCGAGGCCGGGCAGTAGTTCACGAGGTAGTAGTAGCTGATGGTTTTCATCATCATTTCAGCGGGGATGGGGCTTTTCATATCCTATCCTTCCACATGGTTGCGATGTCGGATGAATCAACGGGCCTTGAAGGACGGCAGCGGTGTGTAGTGGATGCGCACCCAGGAGGCCATGTCATCCTGCACCCCGCTCAGGATGGTCTGCCCGACCTTCAACCTGGCGATGACCTGTGCTTGTTGCTCCGTCAGGGCCAGGGCGCTCGCCATGGCATTGCGATCATCGGCAGAGACCAGCCGGTGGACGATCTTCAGATTCGTATTCTTCAGGGCATCTGGCACGAGTTTGGACGGGACCTGATCGATGATCGCCAACCCCTGGCCGTAGGCGCGAATCTCGGCCAGGATATCGGCAAACATCTCGCCCATCTTTGCCTGCGGGCTGGCATCCCGGCCGGCGGCGGAGGCGGCTCGCAGCACGCGGTGCGCTTCCTCGAAGATCGCCAGGTGCTGCAGCCCGCTCGACTCGGGCGAGCCGATGACCTCGTGCTGCGCCTGGCGGTACTCGTAAAGCAAGTTTAACAGCAGCGCCATGGTGAAACATTTATCGGCGTCATCGCCCATCTGCTGCAGGTTGACGACCACCGGCCGGTCGAACAGCTCGTTCCAGGGAGTCGAGAAGGGGTGGTCGAACAGGCGCCCTTTCCAGCCCCGCATCAGGCTCCCGATACGGGTCTTCAATGCGGCTGTGATGTTGTCCGTGATGCGTTCTTCATAGCCCTTCGAACGCACCAGCCCGCCGATGCGCGCGTGCAGCTGGCTCAGGGTTGGGCAGCCGACGCCGTCTGGAGGGAGCTCCTCTTCCAACCATCCCTGGCTGTCGTACAGATCAACCAACGCCTCCTCCAGGATGACCGGCAGGATCTCGTACATCGGGAAGCTGGCGTTAAAAATCGACTTGAGCCGGTCGAGGTGCGGCATGACCTGGACAATGGCACCCTCCAGCCGGACAATGTCGAAGGGGTTGAGCTGCAAGGTTCCCAGCTTTTGCCCTCCCCAACTCTCGCGCCCCGGGGCATAGACGGCGATCTTGCGTTTGAACCGCTTCGACTGGTTGTATCCCAGCGCAAGCTGGACATATTCATCCTTCGCCGGTTCGATTACCATGAAGTTGACATCACGCTCCATCATCTCCTCGATGAAGCGCCGACAGGTGTTCGACTTACCGCTGCCGGTGATGCCGGTGATGAAGACGTGCCGGGTGAGTGAATCCAGGTTGACCGCATACTCGAGGTCGCCGACCGCCTCGCCGCCCTCCAGGATGGCGCCGAGCGATAGTCGTTTCGCGGCATCCGGCGGGTCGGGTGGATTCAGGCTGAAAGAAGCTGTGGGCTGCACCGGCATGCCAGGCATCTCACGCACGGGCAGGTTCACCAGGAGGGCCAATTCGTCGGTGTTCATCGGTGTGGAGAGACCCTCGAAAGGACGCCCGAGAGGGTGCCGCAATGGTATGTCACCATCCGAGCTGTGCAGGGACAACTGGGGATGGCGGAAGGCATCCAGCGCCGTCTGTACCTGGCCGTCCCAGACCAATCCAAGGTCGTGCGCGCGGACCGGCTCGAAGGCGCTGCGTTCCCCGCTGATCAGCGCCTTGAGCTGCGCCTGGGCCTGCGCGGCAGCCTCAGCCTGGTCGCTGATCAAGTAAACCCCCACATCCCAGCAGCCCTGGCTGCGGGCAATCTCGAAGCGCTCGACTGTCTGGTCCAGCAGTTGTGTACAGGCATCGGCATGCCGATTGAGAATCTCGCGGCTGAAGGACATCGATTCGCCGCTCGAGGTTCCTAGCGAAGTTGAGGTGCCCACGGTGCGCCCGGTCGTCTCGCTCTCGGAGTCTGTAGAGCTTTCGCTGGTTGAACCGCTTGTTGACGGGAGCAGCTGGCCGAACATGCCCAGCATGCCGGAGAGCAGGAAAGGACCGCCGGCAGCGACCAGCAGCCCTGAAAGTCCGGCCAGGCCGACCGCCTTCAAGCCTTTCTCGACGCCGGTTGCGTTTTCCAGCGCGGAACCCAGCACTCCCTTGCTCTTGCTGGTGCTCTCGCTGGCGGAGGTGCTGGAGGATGTCGACGTGGAACTCGTCTCGCTTTCGCTTGTGGAGCTCGTTTCCGTCCGTCCGGTGTTGCGCCCGATCTGCACCGTGGAGCGTGTGAACGCATGGATCTGTCCTGAGAGTGAGTGGCAGGCGGAGATGATTTCCCCCACCTCGCGTTCTGCCAGCGGGTTGGCGATAACCAGGTACAGATAAGGCTTTCCCCGCAGGCCGCGCATCAGGCGGTCGAGGGTTTGGGGACCTCCGCCAGAGGCATCGGACCGGGTCGAGGGTATGCCGGTGAAGGCGCGGGCGTAGCGGAACGTGGAGAGAGGAGCATGCACCTTAATCGCAATTTCCTTCGCATCCTCAACGGCGCGCACGCGAGTTCCCGGCCAATTGGAACACAGGAATTCCCCGACCTGGTCAGCGAACAGGCGTGGCTGGGTAGCTTCTTCCCGGGCCGTGACACCCAGCAGGATACGGTTGCGGACACCATCGCTCGAGAGCACGAAAACCAGGGCGTAGCGCGGGTCATGGCAGGCTGCAAGCGCAGTCCGGATCGCATTCAACACATCTCCCGCGCTGCCGTCGACCGGCTGTCCGACTTGTTCAACCTCGAGAAAGGCTGTGTCGCTGATCCCCGGTTTCCTTGTTTTTTCAAGACGAAGAGTCCCACGCTCGAAAACCGGGGCGTCAAGGTATTCCCGGCGTACTGCGAAAAGTGTGGATTTCGAAAGCACCTCGCCCGCTTTAGCAAGGATTTCAGGCGAAATAGTTGCGTCGCTCAAGGACAGCAGCGAGTTAGGTTCCTGACCGTCCGAATCTTGCATGCCAGCCTCACATAGCTAATCGAATTCGATCTTTCGCAGCACAAAGTTCTGATCCCCGAAGCGTAGACGCGCTCCATCCAACAGTGGAACCTCCGCTTGAGCGGAGAGCCGCTGTTCATCAAGGTAACTACCGTTGGTACTGCCCAGGTCTTTCAGCGAACAGCCGCTATCCGAAACGATGAGTTCTGCATGCCAGCGGGAGATCCTATCACTGGCGATATGAATATCGTTCGTCGGTGCCCGACCAACACGCAGGGTTCCCGGCTGCAGGGCAATGGGGTGCCCTTCTTTGGAAATCAACTCCCAGCGAATTGCCGCGGGCTCGCCCCGGCTCGGTGAGGATTCCATGAAGAGCAGGGTTGGACGGCGTTCGGCCATTGCCGCACCGTACTCGAGGCTCACGCCGCGCACGACGCATTCCGCCGGGTTGTCGGCCAAGAGGATTGCGTTCTCCCCGAAGCGCGCACGCAGGTAGTTGATTATGCTGAACAGCTGCGATCCACCCCCGACCAGGATAACCCGGCCGATCTCGCGATCCACCAATCCCATTGCTTTGAAGGCACGGTTGATGAGATCGATGAATTCAACTTGAATCGCCTGCGTAATTTCCTGGAAGCGGTCTTCATCCAGCTCGATGACACCGCGGTAGACCTCACCCTCCGCCCCGACAACGGTCACCGTCCGCTGCGGGGTGAGGGGGGTTTGCGGGTTTTGTAGAAGCTGGCGGCTCAGTCCTTCCTTTAACTGCTGAGCGATGGAGCGCAATTTAAAAGCGAGGGCCAGATCCTGCTCCAACACCCGAGAAGGGATGGACAGCACCCGGGCCATGTATTCGGCGACTGCGGTGTCATACAGCTCACCACCGAGAGCTCCGCCATAGCGCGCCAGGAAGACCGGTTCTCCGGCTCCCAGCTCACTTGCCACAAGGTCAGTGGTGCTGCCGCCTACATCCAATATCAAAGCCACCTGCTGACCCGGGTCGGCCGGGAGGAGCTCACCGTGCTGAAGGCTGTAGATTGCTGCTTCGGGTTCGGAAACAAAGCGCAGCAGGGGTTGATCATCCGGCTGGAAGGCAGCCAGGACCGAACCCTCGAAATCCTGCAGGATTTGGCCCTCGGTTTCAATTCCCCAATGCACCGGATGGGCAAAACTGAAGACGGCTTCCTCGGTGAACCTGCTGCCGGGCCATTTTTCCCGGCGCAGCCCTTCCAACAGGGCGGCGAGCATCAAACGAGTGTAGGTTAACGCCTCTTCCTGCGTATATCGTTGATCGGCCAGTGTAATTGTGGGTGGGCGGTCGTTAATGGAGGGTTTGAAGCATGCCCGGAATCGATCCCGTAACTGCTGGGTTTCGAGTTGAGCATAGGCTGTTTCACCGTAGCAGGAAAGGCCATCGCCTGGCTGATTGAGTATCAATGCCGCCGGCAGGCTGCGGTCGGTGAAGCTGGTCAGCGGAGCGGGTGCCGGTTCTGCGAGCAAGCGCGCTCGCCCGCCTTCCAGCTCATAGACAGCTCGGTAGAGCCTCCAGTTGGTAGAACCCGGATCGATGGCAAAGAGCGTTCTTTGCTGCGTTGCGACCATAGCCCTCTGCTCTGGACGAGCCAAGCGGATCTCTCATCCATGTCTACCGCCACCATGATCAACCAAAATCAGCAGCCTATTCAAAACTACGATG
>JBJYWH010000349.1:0-5286 GCA_046259355.1 Anaerolineales bacterium | reverse complement strand
GACTCGACTCCCGGGTGGCAGCGCGAGCGAGACCTGATATTGATCGGATGCCATGGTCTTCGGTCGTTTGTCTCCGGCGCGCTTGAACTCTACAAGGACATCGGGCCTGAATCGTTTGCCTTGAATGTGATGGAAGTGGCGGATGAAACGATGCATTTTGAAGGCTGGACGCTTCAGCATGCCCTGACCGGACACACGCCAAACAGCATCGCGCTGCGCGTCGAGGCGGAGGGCAAATCGCTTGTCTATACCGGGGATGCGGCAAACGCCGAGGCCCTGATCGAGCTTTGCACACATGCCGATCTGCTCATCAGCGAGTGCTCATTCCCGGCGGGATTCACATCTCCGGATCACCTGACCCCGATAGAGGTTGGCCGCCTGGCGAGCCGTAGCAAGGTCAGGCGTGTCATTCTGACCCACCTCTATCCTGCGGCAATCGAAGCGGATCTGGTTGGGCAGGTCCAGGAGGTTTTCAGCGGCCAGGTCGAAAAGGCCGTGGATGGTCTGGTGATTGAGGTATGAATAAGGAAAAACAGCCCTTCAGGCAGCGGGTCCGCGCGGCCCAATCCACCCGGGACTGGTCGGCCTGGGCGGCGTTGATTCCATTCTTCCTTTTTGGTTTTGCCTTCGAAATCATTCCCATTCTGCTTGTGATCCGTTCGAGTCTATCGGGGCCGGGTTCATGGCTGACATTTGAAAATTACCGCCACGCTATGGCTCCGCTCCTGGCACGTTCGTTCCTCAACAGCATCAAGCTTTCCACCGCCACTGCGACCCTGGGCGTGCTGCTGGGCAGCCTGATCGGATACGCCATCCACACCACGCGCAACAAATTCGTGCGCGACGCGACAACCGCATTGGCGGATGTCGCAACCAATTTCGGCGGGGCCCCATTGGCTTTCGCATTCATCATCACCCTTGGCTCAACCGGTGTCGTCACGCTTGTACTGAGCCAGTACTTTGGAATATCGCTCTATCCCACCTTCCGTATCTACTCCATCACCGGCCTGGTCCTCGCCTACCTCTATTTCCAGATGCCCTTAATGGTCCTTTTAATCCAGCCTTCCCTGCACGGGCTGCGGAAGGAATGGAGAGAAGCGGCGATCAACCTCGGTGCGACCAATGCGCAGTATTGGCGCCGTATCGCGCTCCCTATCCTCACACCCTCGCTGGTCGGTGGGTTCCTGCTCCTGTTCGCACATTCATTCGGAGCGTATGCCACCGCGTGGACCCTGACCGGCCCGGATATCAATCTGGTAACGGTTCAAATCGCCTCCCTGGTCCGCGGTGAGGTCCAGCTCGAGCCCGGCACGGCCGACGCAATGGCGACGATTTCGCTGGCGATCATGGCGATTTGCGTGGCGGGTTATCAATGGGCGAACTCTCGCGCCCAGAGGTGGCAGCGATGAAAAGACCCAGCTTGTGGCGCATTCTGATGATCTCGTTCTTCCTGCTCTACCTGATCGTGCCGCTGGTGGCTACGACGGCTTTCTCATTCGCCAACCGCTGGGATCGCACTATCCTGCCGGAAGGCCTGACGCTCGAGTGGTGGAAAGCGGTCACCGGACGGAGGGCGTTCGGCTCCGCCCTCCAACATACGCTGATCATCTCGTTGGCTACGATGGTGGGATCGATTGCGCTTGTAACCCCCACCGCCTACTGGGTACATCTCCGGCTGCCGCGGGCGAAGCCAATCATCGATCTGATGACGATTCTGCCATTCGGCATCCCGGGAGTGGTGTTGGCCCTGGCGCTGATTCGAACTTATGCCCGCTTTGGCGGAGCGATCGTCTACAGCCCGGTGATGCTCGTCATGGCCTGTATGGTCATCAGCCTGCCATTCGTTTACCGGCCCATTGTGAACGCCTTGCATGCCGTCGACATACGGACATTGACGGAAGCCGCACAAACGCTTGGTGCCAGCTGGTTCACAATCCTGCGGCGCGTCATCATCCCGAATATCATGCCGGGCATTCTCAGCGGCGGACTGCTGGTCTTTTCCCTTGTTTTCGTCGAGTTCACGCTGGCCAACCTGCTGGTGGGTGCACGCTACAAGACCTTCCCCATTTACCTGGTGGAATTCACGCGTTTTGACGGCCGTCAGGCCAGTGCATTGGCAGTAATGAGTTTCATCATCGCTTGGATTACCTCCCTGAGCCTGATATGGGTCGCTGGACGAGTGGGCGGAAGGCGCGAGGAGGCAGTCGGTGCCCGATAGAACAAGAAGGTCGAAGTCGGACCATGCACGCAGCGAATGCATGCTGATCCCAACCCATCGATTCCCATTTATCTCGCGTACCGATATCGCGAGCCTGGCGGCATCCGCCCAGCCGCGAGATTAGAGGAGAGTGAAGCAAAGGAAAGACCCGACAATCGAAAGGCCCCCTAAACCCCCGCCGGGTTGGCAGGCTTGACTGCCGACCCCTAGAAAGGTCTACAAGGAGCGGAACGATGAAATCTCACCGCCTGACCATCGCCTTCCTGCTGATCATCGCCCTGGTTCTCTCCTCCTGCGGCCAGGCAGCGACCGAGGCGCCGGCCGCCTCCCTGGAAGAGGGCGCGAAGAAGGAAGGTCAGATCAACAGCTACGGAATGTCGGATGACTGGGTCAATCTGGGGTACATGTGGAAGACGATCGAAGAACGCTATGGCGTCGTCCACACCGATACCGACATGACCAGTGCGGAGCAGATCACGCGACTGCTGGCCGAAAAGGATGCCCCGGTACTGGACGTAGCCGATATCGGATATGACTTCCTCGGAACGTTGCTGGCCGATGACCTGGCCATGACCTATAAGAGTCCCGACTGGGACACGATCCCCGATCAATTCAAGGACCCCGAAGGGCGCTGGGCCTCAGCCTACTGGGGTGCGATTTCATTCCTGGTGAATACCGATCTGGTTCAGAATATGCCCCACACCTGGGATGATCTGCTCAAGCCCGAATACCACGACATGATCTGCTCGCGTGACCCGCGGGTGTCGACCTATGCCACCGCGTCGGTCCTGGCTGCCGCCTATTCCCACGGCGGTGGCGAGGGCAATGTGCAGCCCGGGCTGGATTTCTTCCAGGAGCTGCGGGATAGTGGCAACTGGCGAGAAGGGGTGGTCTTGAACGTCGCCGCCGTGCAGAAAGGCGAATGCCCAATCTCGCTGGTCTATGACTTCGATGGCTTTGCCAAGCGGGATGCGACCGGTCTGCCGCTGGAGGTCATCATCCCCCAGGATGCGACCGTCGGCATGATCTTCGCCCAGTACATCAATGCCCTCGCCCCCCATCCGAATGCCGCCAAGCTGACCATCAACTACTTCTACTCAGACGAAGGCCAGATTGCTTTTGCCACCGGCTACGCACATCCCACGCGGCCTGTTGATCTCCCATCCGATATCGCGGCCAAGATCCTGCCAGAGAGCGAATATCCACACCTGTACTTCCCCACGAGCCTGGACTCCTTCTCTGGGGCTGTCAAGAACATCGTCGACGGATGGAACCAGATTGTAGGTGCCGAGTAACTTGACGGGCTGACGACGCGCCTGCGATCAATCCTTCTCCTCTCACGACCAGGGCTCCGTGTGCAACAGGAACGCACGGAGCCCTTTTTTTCATTGAGCGGATTGCCTGGAACTCGAATGATGGGTGGAAGGCAGGATGTGCCGGGTGGTGCCGGAAGCCTGAACGAAAAGCAGGTGCGGGGTTCAGCTGTCCCCGTTGTCCACTCGCGGAAGCTCGACCGGCTCGGTCGGCGGCAGCATCGTCTGGCGGACGAAGGAGTGCAGCGGGCTGCTGCGGCGCTTGACGACGATCACCGTCACATCCGCCGCCTTGGCGATCTGTTCGGTCATGGGACCGATCAGGATGTTACGGAAGATCGGCTCCTCGCTGGCGCCCATAACGATCAGGTCATAGGGTTTCGCGACTTCGAGGATCGTCGGCACCAGGTCCGCACCCTCGACGATGCTCTCCGAGATGTGGGGGTAATCGATGCCCTCCCGGGCATAAGCGGTAATCTGCCGGGCGCGCACGCGTGTCGAGTTCTTCGAACCCTGAGGCAGGACGTGGATCAGATCTACCTGCGCCGGCGTCTCTTCCGCCGCCGCCATCACCGTTGCCATTTTCACCGCGCGCCGGCTGTTCGGGCCGCCGGCGACCGGTACCAGCACCTTGTGCACGGGCTTTTTCGCCCGATAGCGCACCAGCGCCACGTCAGCTGGCGGGTCTTCGACGATGTCATCGATGACGGAACCGAACAGCCGCCCGGCGGTATTGGTGTATCCCGGCCATCCAAGCACGATCAGGTCCGAAGCGTTCTCGCTTGCGGTCTTGCGCACAGCCTGGGCGACCTTGCGCGCGAGGCGGATGATCGTATGAACGGGAACCCCGCGGCGCTTGGCCTGCTTGATGACGCCCTCTAAATGGCCGCGGCCCTCTTTGAGAAAATAGCGTCCCTCCCCCAGCGAGAGCTGAGGCGGCACCTGCAGCACGTGAAGCGCCAGCACCTCTCCCTGGTTGGCAGCCGCCAGAATGGCGCCAATCTCGCCCAGGATGCGCGCCTGCTCATCCGTCGCAACCGGCACCAGGACGGAGAAGTCGCGAGATACGAGCACCTCTTCGTGCAGGATCTCCTTCGGCTTCTCGATCGCCTCGACCTTTGAGAAGTAGACATAGTAGGCAAGCATGCCGACAACCAGCCAACCGATGCCAGCGTACCAAGCCAGCTGGCTGTACGTGAAGAGGTAGAGCGCCAATGCCATATTGAACAGGATGGCGAGGAGCGGCATGATTGGGAACCATGGGATCTTGAAACCGCGCTCCATCTCTGGGCTGCGGTGCCGCAGCACCATCACCGCCAGATTCACCTGCAGAAAGAGCAACAAGTACATGATGTCAGCCGCGGCGGCGACCGTCTCAAGCGGCAATGACCATCCAATAACCACCATCAACCCACCTGAGAACAGCACCGCCCAGAATGGCGTACGGTTGCGAGGGTGAATCTTGCCGAAGAGGTTGGGCAGATTGTGATCCCGCCCCATGGCGAACGATACCCTGGAGGAGGAATAGACGGTCGCATTCAGAGCCGACATGGTCGAGGCCAAGCCGCTGAGCAGCAGGACGACTGCGCCAATGCCCAGAGGAAATGTTTGCCGCGCGACCTCCACGATCGCCACTTCACGCTGCTCGCCCAGAAATTGCCAGCCGGTGAGCCCCTCAGGAGGGACAACCGCGCCGATCGAGGTGAGCCCCACCAGAACGTAGATCGCGACCGAAATTGCAATCGAGATGAAGAT
>JBJYWH010000348.1:0-1930 GCA_046259355.1 Anaerolineales bacterium | reverse complement strand
GGAAGACAAGATGGCATTGGACTGGACGCGCCTCAAGCTGCTGCTCGAAGGCATTGATGTGCGGGAAAGAAAGCAATACAAGCGCTATATGCATCCACAAACCGCGCACGCTGCGGTATAATTTTGCACCATGGCTTCAGCGCAAAAAGCACCGGCAAACATCACGCTCCCGCGCGCTGAATACGAGGCTCTTCAGGAGCAGCTTCAGTCCCTCACCTCACAACTGGACTGGTTCAAGCGCCAGTTATTCGGGCGTAAATCCGAGAAACGCCTGGATGTGGACCCAACGGTTCAGGGTAACCTGCTCAGCGCCCTGGGCGTGGCGACGCCGCCCCGGAAGGAAGCGCCGACCGAAACCGTAACGTATACCCGCCGTAAAAAATCCCGCGATGCTGCGGTCAATGATACGGGCCTGCGTTTCGGCGAGGACGTGCCTCGCGAGGTCATCCTGGTCAAGGATCCGGACATCGAAGCCATCCCCGAAGACCAGCGCGTGCAGATCGGCGAGAAGGTGACGTACCGCCTGGCGCAGCGCCCGGGCAGCTATGTGATCCTGCAGTACACGCGCCCAGTGTACAAACGGCTCGATGACCTGACGATCCTGACGACGCCGGCGCCAGCGAACGTGCTGGAGAAAAGCGCGGTGGACGTGAGCTTCCTGGCCGGGATGCTGATCGACAAGTTCTGCTATCACCTGCCGTTGTATCGGCAGCACCAGCGCTTGCGGCAGGCCGGTATCCAGCTCAGCCGCAGCAGTTTGACGACGTGGGCGAGCCGGGCCATTGACCTGCTGAAACCCATTGTCGATGCCCAACATCAACACCTGTTGCAAAGCCGGGTACTGGCGATGGATGAGACGCCGATCAAGGCGGGCTTGAAGAAAAAGGGCACGATGCGTCAGGCGTACTTCTGGCCGATGTATGGTGAAGACGACGAGATGGTGTTTTGCTACGCCTCGTCACGCGAGCACGAACACGCCGAACGCCTCCTCGGTGAGTATACGGGCACCTTACTCAGCGACGGCTATGAAGCCTATGCCGCTTATGCGGCGAAACGCGAACAGGTGACGCATGCCGAATGCTGGAGCCATTGCCGTCGCTACTTTGAACGGGCGCAGGAGAGTGAGCCGGCCGCCAGCGCCGAGGCCCTGGCCCTGATCGGCACGCTCTACCGCCATGAACAGGTGATACGCGAGCGCCAGCTCGCGGGAGAGGCGAAGCTTGCCTACCGGACGGAACACAGCGAGCCGGTGGTCAGGGCCTTCTGGGGCTGGTGTGACGACCAGTGTCATCGCCCAGACCTGCTGCGATCGAATCCGCTGTCGAAGGCCTTGAAATACGCCATGGCACGGCAGGCGAGCTTGCAGGTGTTCTTATCGGACCCGGATGTACCCATCGACACGAACCACCTGGAAAGGGGCCTGCGCCCGATCCCGCTCGGAAAGAAGAACTGGCTGTTTGCCTGGACCGAGATCGGTGCCGAACGGATCGGCCTGATCCAGAGCCTGCTGGTGACCTGCCGGCTACAGGGCGTGGACCCCTATACCTACCTGGTCGACGTACTGCAACGGATCAGCGAACATCCGGCAAGCCAGGCCCTGGATTTAACCCCACGCGTGTGGAAAACAAGGTTCTCCCACAATCCCATGAAATCCGATCTGGCCCTGGCTGAACAATAACGGCCTGGAATGGCCGCTTACATAAAAGCGGCCCACGCCTGAGCGGACCGTGGGCTGTGCTCCGCATTTATTACCCGACCGCAGGTTACCTTCGTTTTAGTTTCGCAAAGGACTGTGGGATCGGTGTATGCTGAGTCAATGGATTTGTTTTCTCTGATCATCAGAGTGGCGACTGAACTTGCCAAGCCAGAACGGATGCTCGCGGCGGACAGTATGCAGCTTATCGCTTTACTCCCACAAATCCGCACGGCT
>JBJYWH010000347.1:0-11025 GCA_046259355.1 Anaerolineales bacterium | reverse complement strand
AAATGTTGTTGAGAATCACACTTCCTTCAGCTGGATTTTCGGGTTGAGAACTGCATCCGGTCGTCGGTATACGCAGTATCCCTTCGACCTGGACGGAGATGTACCGGGCTGGAAGTTCGCCCGAATCTGATTCGGCCGGATTCGCCGCGCGCAGCGTGAAGACAGTGTTCATCTGCTCAGTGCTAGTTTTCGGGGCGATAACCACTTTCACCGAAGGTAGAAGAATGAGCAATGACACCGCCGGAAGGATGAGGCCGATCGAAAAAATCGTATAGCGCAGCCATGGTGGTAAAGCACGATGGCCCGCTTGTATGGCTTTTTGTGGATGACGGCGAGCTTCCGTCTCGCCGTCCTTAGGACGCAGGTCGTTGAGAGAGAGGCTGCGAGGGCGAGGATGCCAGCGGCCCGTTTCGATTTCGTCCAGCGATTCAAAGACCGGTATTCCGAGCTGATCGGCATTGTGCATGACATCCGGATCATGGGAGATAATCCCGATCTGGGCGTTCTGCCGGTTACCCTGGCGCTGAAGGAGCTTTAAATCCACGCGGCGCGTCAGGACGCGCCCGCGACCTGGCCAGACGAAAACCACGCGCGGTGCCTTCGTCCAGCGCAGCTTCTCGCGTGCGGAATTCTGGTCGTCATCGGGGTCAAGGTGGATAATCTGTACTTTCACTGACGAACCCGGTTGCCCCTCACGCGCATCACTTCAGATGTTCCCGGAGGTAACCGTCGACCTGTGCGAGCGCATCCGGCAGACGATCCGGGAGCTTGCCACCTGCCTGAGCCAAACCTGGCTTGCCCCCACCACCGCCATCGATGGCCTTCGCGATGTGCTGGACCAGCTTGCCGGCGTGAAGTCCGTGTGATATCAGGTCGTCACTGAGCGCAGCGATCAGCAGCGGTTTTTCATCAACGATCGTGCCCAGGACGACGACGCTGCTGGGATGGGCGCTGCGGAATCGATCGGCTAACTCGCGCAGGGTCTCGGGGTTTGATCCTGGCACGACCCCGGTCAATACAGCGCTGCCGGCAACCTCATGGGGCTCGAGCCCTTCGTAGGTCGCAAGCGCTGCATTCTTCTTGAAATTCGAGATCTCACTCAGCAACCTGGAGCGCTCTTCGAGCAATTGCTCAATTCGATTTTCGACCGCGGCAGGCCCCACGCCCAGCTGATCTGCAACATGATCCAGGTTCGCAAGCCGCGCGTGGATCAGGGCGTAGGCCTCACGACCGGTGACGGCTTCGATGCGGCGGATGCCGGCGGCGACGCTACTTTCGCTCAGAATCAAGAAGGAGGCGATGATGCCGGTTTCCTCGACATGGGTGCCGCCGCAGAGCTCATAAGAAATGCGGTTATCCTGGCCGATGCTGACGGTGCGCACGATCTCGCCGTAGGTTTCCCCGAAGAGCGCCATCGCGCCCTCAGATACGGCCTTGTCGCGCGGTTTCTCGACAATCGAAAGCGGGTAGTTGGCAAGAATGGCCTCATTCACCCATTTTTCAACCCGTGCGAGTTCATCATCCGTCATGGCGTGTGAGTGGGTGAAATCGAAACGCAACCGATCGGGTGCTACGAGTGAACCTGCCTGCCTGACATGTTCGCCGAGGACTCTGCGTAAGGCCGCATGCAGTAGATGGGTAGCGGTGTGGTTGCGCATGATGTCAAGCCGGCGGTCGGCGTTAATGCTGGCGCGCGCCAGAGAGCCGAGCTCGGGGTGACCAGAACGCACACGGCCAAAATGGACGATCAAGCCCGTCACCGGCTGACGGGTATCGTTTACTTCGACCTGCCAATCCTCACCCCCGGTGGATTGGATTAAGCCGGTATCCGAGACCTGCCCGCCGGCTTCAACGTAAAATGGCGTCGATCGCAGAACAAGGCCAATTTCCTCCCCCGGGCCGGCCGAATCGGTGATCTTGCCATCCTTCAACAATGCCAGTACCTCGCCCTCGCGAGTCCACTCATCATACGGGTCATATTCAACCCCGCCGGTTGGGAGCTTGCCGGCTTCCTGGAGTGTTTTGAGCAGGTCGCGGTAGGTCTCGACATCGTGCTCGACCAGTTCGCCCATCGCGTCGCCGCCACCCGATGCAATGCGGTGCTTTTCCATCGCTTCATGAAAGCCGTCTTCGTCGACCTGCAGGTCGTGCTCCCGCGCGATATCGCGCGTAATCTCGAGCGGAAGGCCGGAGCTCGAATAGAGATCGAATGCCCGATCCCCGGGGAGAATGCTCTGTCCGCTTTGCACGACCTCCTGCATCAGGTCATTCAGGCGGGCAATCCCGGTGTCGATGGTTCGATGGAAGCGGTCCTCCTCCTCGGTCAGGGTCTCAAGAATCGCCTTCCTGTTCTTCTCCAGCTCCGGATACGCACCGCCGTACGTTTCGATGACCGTTTCAGCAATCTGAGCTAAGAAAGGTTCATTCAAACCGATCATCGACCCGAAACGGCTTGCACGCCGGATGATCATGCGGGAGACGTAATTGCGGCCAACGTTGCCAGGCACAACGCCGTCGGCGATCAGGAAGGAAGCCGCCCGGGAGTGATCCGCAATCACCCGGTATGGAGTGAAATATTCTTCAACCTGGTTCTCGTCGTGCCCTGCCAACTGACGCACCTTCTGGATCATCGGTTGGAAGAGGTCGGTCAGGTAGTTCGAGTCGACGTTCTGGATCACGGACACGAGGCGATCAAAACCCATCCCGGTATCGACATGCCTGGCAGGAAGCGGCTTTAGGTCGGTCGGGCTGCTGCGGTTGTATTGGATGAAAACCAGGTTCCACAGCTCTAGAAATCGCTGGCAATCTCCATTGACACGGCAGACATGTCCTTCGACATTCGCTTTATCGCAGTACTCCGGCCCGCGATCAAGATGAATTTCGCTGTCCGGTCCACAGGGGCCGGTATCGGCCATCTCCCAGAAGTTGTCCTTTCGGCCGAAGAAGAGCAGATGCTCCGATTGGAAGCCAGGCTGCTGGAGCCAGATGTCGGCCGCCTCATCGTCGCGCGGAACCTGGCCTTGTTCGTCTTCAAAGCAAGTTGCCCAAAGCCTGTCCCGCGGCAGTCCCCAAACCTCCGTGAGCAGTTCCCAGGCCCAGGGTATCGCCTCCGCTTTGTAGTAGTCGCCAAAAGACCAGTTTCCGAGCATTTCAAAGAATGTGTGATGGGTGTCGTCGCGCCCCACATCATCGAGGTCGTTATGCTTTCCTGCCACACGCATGCACTTCTGCGCATCGGCCACGCGTGTATAGGGCCGGCTGCCAATACCAAGGAATACGTCCTTGAACTGGACCATGCCGGAATTGGTGAACAGCAGCGTTTGATCACCGCCGGGGACCAGCGACATGGACGGAACGATGGTATGCCCCCGCTCTTCGAAGAAATCGAGGAAGGACTGCCGCAGAACCGCACTGCCCTGCCATTTGATCGAGGGGGTGGTTTGACGCTTACGACTCATTTAACCTCCATGATGAGAGAGGATTATACGCTACGAACAGGTGACCATCAACCGCCGTGATATTCTCGCGGTTAAGAAGAACGAATCTTGACCGACTTCGCCCGACTGTGTTAAACTTCCCGAACCCACGGGGGTGTGGTGTAGTGGCCAAACACGCTGCCCTGTCAAGGCAGAGATCGCGGGTTCGAATCCCGTCATCCCCGCCAACCGCCCTTTATGCAAGGGCGGTTTTCTTCTTCCGGGCGGTAGCGCGCCGGGCGTGATGTCACTACACTCTCCGTGCCCGAATGTTCCTTAATTTGATTCGAACCACAGACCGGCAACTTCAGGAGCGTGTGTCATGGTCGATCGCCGCATTCGTAATCTGGCCGAAATACTCATCGATCACTCGACGGCTGTAAAGCCCGGTGAGCGGGTCGTGATCTTCGGCAGAGAGGCTGCCATTCCTCTTATGCTCGAAGTCTATCGCGTAAGCCTTGAACGGGGAGCGAATCCTTACACCTTCGTACGGGATCCATACGGACGCCCCGGACTGCAGGATCAGGATTTTCTCTTTTACCGCTACGCCAATGGCGATCAGCTCGCCGAAGTCGACCCTTTTCTCAAGCTGGCTATGGAGACGGCGGACGCCTGGATTCGGATCGATTCGGATGAGAACACGCGTCATCTCTCCACGGTGGATCCCGAGCTTGTGCGTCAGCGCCGGCAGGCCAATGCGCCGATCTCGATGATCTTTCGTGACCGGAGCCGGACCAAGGAAATACGCTGGGTGTATACGCTCTTCCCAACAGCTGCCTTTGCTCAGGATGCCGAGATGGGCTTGCAGGAGTTTGAGGATTTTGTGTACCGGACAGCTTTTGCGGATCAGGTAGAACCGGTGCGAGCGTGGCGGGATATGTTCGAAAGGCAGGAGAGGCTTATACAATACCTGCATGGAAAGGAACATATCCGGGTCGAGGGACAGAACATCGAACTGGATCTCTCGATCGCTGGACGTACGTTCGTCAACTGCGCCGGCGAATACAACATCCCGGATGGCGAGATCTTCACCGGCCCCGTTGAAGATTCGGTTGAAGGTTGGGTGCGATTCACCTATCCAGCCATCAAAGATGGCCGGGAAGTAACGGGTGTCGAGCTGCGCTTCCATAAAGGCCGGCTTGAATCCGCCACAGCCCAGAAGAACCAGGAATTTTTGCTCTCGCAAATCGACATCGATTCCGGGGCAAGATATCTGGGAGAGTTTGCGATCGGTACCAACTCGATGGTCGATCGGTTTACCCGCAATATTCTCTTCGATGAGAAAATCGGTGGAACCATCCATATGGCGCTGGGTGCAGGCTATTCCGAGAGCGGCTCAAAGAATGACAGCTTACTGCATTGGGATATGATCTGCGATATGCGTGAAGGGGGTAGGATCCTGGTCGATGGTGAGCTGTTCTATGAAAGTGGTGCGTTCAAACTCCCGTAAGACGGCGCGGTAGAATCTGAGCATGGTTATGGTGGAGGGTAGACATGGATAAGGTGAAGAAATCAGAATCAGAGTGGCGTGAGCAGTTGGATCCTGACGTGTTTCGTGTCACACGCTTGAAGGCGACCGAGCCGCCATTCAGCGGTGCCCTGCTGCAAAACAAAGCTACCGGTGTATACGAATGTGCCTGCTGTGGGCAGCTGCTCTTTAATTCCGATGCGAAGTTTGATTCCGGCTCGGGCTGGCCAAGCTACTGGAAGCCGGTGGCGCCCGACAGCATACGCACGGAAATCGATTTGAGCCACGGCATGCGGAGAGTGGAAGTACTCTGCAGCCGCTGTGATGCCCATCTGGGCCACGTTTTCGAAGATGGACCGGAGCCAACCGGCTTGCGGTACTGCATCAATTCGCTATCGCTGGACTTCGAGCCCGAGTCATAGTCGGGAATCTTCTTGAGCTGAAACGTGGCGGGCTCTCCATTGGGGTCAAGGAGAGCCCGCGTTCGTTTTGACGGGTTTCAGAATCGCCGATCCGGACTAATCCGCCGAGGCTGCTGCCGGGTTAAGGCGTTGATAGGGATCCATTTCCTGTTCAAGCTGGCGCCTGAACTGCTCGGTGTAAAGTCGGTAATATTTGCCGCGAGCCTGCAGAAGCTTTTGATGCGAGCCCATCTCCATGATGGCTCCGCCTTCGATAACGAGGATGCGATCGGCACGCTTGATCGTCGAGAGACGGTGGGCGATGATAAAACTCGTCCTCTCGGCGGTCAGCGTCTCCATGCCGCGCTGGATCATTGCCTCGGTGAGGGTGTCAACCGAACTTGTGGCCTCATCCATGATGAAGATTTCCGGGTTGGCAAGTACCGCTCGGGCGAGGCTGATGAGCTGTTTTTGCCCAACCGAAAGCAGCACTCCGCCTTCACCGACTTCGGTTGCATACTGCTTATCAAGCTCGCGGATGAATGCGCCTGCCCCGGCCAGTTCCGCGGCCTCGATGACATCCTGCTCGCTTGCCTCCAGCCTGCCGTAGCGGATGTTCTCGAGGATCGAGCCCGAAAACAAGTGCGGGGTCTGGAGCACCATGCCGACGCGCGATTGGATCGATTCCAGGGTGAATTGGGTATAGTCTTCGCCGCCGATCGTGATCCGCCCCGAGGTAGGCTCGTAAAATCGGCAGACCAGGTTCACAATCGTGCTCTTGCCGCCGCCAGTCGGTCCAACGAGGGCGATCGTCTCACCGTGCCGAATCAGCAGGTTGAAATCCTCCAGGACTGGCTTATCGGGCTCATAATAAAAACCGACGTGCTCAAACGCAATGTCGCCCTTGAGGGTGGAAGCAGCAATTGCGTCAGGACGATTGCGGACTTCCGGCTCCGAATCGACCAGCGAAAAAATACGTTCGGCCGAGGCAATGGCATGTTGGAGATCGGCATACACTCGTGCCAGGTCCTGGATCGGCCACATCATGAAGGTGATGTAGGTGAAGAAAGCTTGAATGCCACCAATCGTAATTCCCGCCACCTGCGTCTGAAGTCCACCGTACCAGACGACTGCGCCGACGGCGAAAGAACTGATGATTTGGACGCTTGGCAGGAAGAGCGCTGAAAGCCATGCCGCACGGTAGCCGGCACGGTACATGTCCCCGGTGAGGTCACCGAATTCACGCAGACTCTCCTTTTCCCTGTTCAGCGCCTTGATCACCCGGACACCGGCGATGTGCTCGTTGTACGCCCCGGTGATCTTCGAATTGAGCTTCCGCACCAGCCGAAATTGAACCAGGATACGCTTCTTGAACTCGGTCGCGATCACCAGCATGATCGGGATGATCAAGAACACCATCAGGGCCAGGCGCCAGTTGATGACGACCATGAAGTAAATTGCGGTGCTGATATTGAGAATCGCCCAGGTGACGTCAAGTAAGCCCCAGGTGACGAGCTGGGCAATGCGCTCGGAATCGGAGGTCACTCTCGACATGATCCAGCCGACCGGCGTCCGGTCGAAATAGGAAAGCGAGAGGACCTGCAGGTGGTCGAAGGTCCGTTTACGCAGGTCGTATTGAACCCGCTGGCCCAGCACCCCGGCGAGCGCGATGAACGTAAACACGTTTACCATCTGAACCAGCACCAGCAATCCGTACTGGACCAGGATTTTCATCAGGGCGGCCTGATTGGCCGGGACGATACCCTCGTCGATGATGCGTTTCCCAAGGAACATGAAGTATGCGTCAAGGCCGGATGTCGCCGCGATGGCGAGCAGGAAACCCGCCACCATGGGCCAGTGCGGCCTCGTCAATCCGAGCAGCCGCAGCATGGTCCGGCCGTTGAATTGGGTTTCGAATTCCTCTTCCATGAATTCAACGGCGGACATCGGCCAGCTCCTGCTCCAATGCACTTTCAATGTAGGTCTGCATCCGGTGGATTTCCCGGTAGATCCCGCTTTGCTGGATCAAGTCGGTATGGGTCCCGCGCTGAACGATCCGGCCGTGCTCCATGACGATGATCTGGTCAGCGTTCATTACACTCTGGATCCGGTGCGCAATGATGAAGGTCGTTCGTCCCACCATCAGCTTCTCGAGCGCGGCGCGGATTTCGAATTCGGTCAGGGTATCGACCGAGGAGGTCGAATCGTCGAGAATCAGGATGCGCGGGTCCTTCAGGATGGTGCGGGCGATCGCCACGCGCTGTTTCTGCCCGCCCGAGAGAGTCACGCCCCTCTCGCCGACCAGGGTTTCATAGCCCTGGGGGAACGAAAGGATGGAATCATGAATGGCAGCGGCTTGTGCGGCCTGGATGACCTCGTCATCGTCTACCTCGCGGCCAACACCAAGTGTGATGTTTTCACGGATCGTACGCGAAAAGAGGAACGGTTCCTGCTCGACGATGCCGATATTGCGACGGAGGAATTCCTTGGAGTACTCCTTCAGTTCGACACCGTCCAACGTCAAGCTGCCGGAGGTATAGTCATAGAAGCGCGGCAGCAGGTTGACGAGCGTCGTCTTGCCCGAGCCCGTTGTCCCCAGCAGCGCAACCGACCGTCCCGCCGGGCAGATGAGATCGATTTCATGCAGCACCTGTTGGCCGCCCTCGTAGGCAAATCCGACCTTCTCGAACCGAACCTCGCCGTGCACACTCTCTTTTGGAGCGCTGATCCCGGCCGACATCTGTTCCCGGGCTTCCTTGATGACGGTTTTTACGCGGCCAAACGAGACCAGGCCGCTCGACATCTGGACGATGAGCCGGCCAAGGTTGCGCATCGGCCATATGATCCACAGAATCATGCCGGCATAGGCGACATAGGATCCGAGGGATAGCTCGGTATTGATCGTCATCAACGCCGCCAGGCCCAAGCCGAAGATCATCTGGAAGCTCGAAAGCAGATCCGATGAGGGCCAGAAAAGAGCGTGCATCAAGATGAACTTGCGGCCGCGTATGAACTTCTCCCAGTTCTCGCGCTCGAATTTCTCGATCTCGAAATTCTGGCGGGCAAAGGCCTTGACGACCCGCACGCCGGAAAGATTCTCCTGGAGCGTGGTCGAGAGGATGGCTTCCTGCTCCTGGTACGCTTCATAGACAACCGAGATGCGGCGAAAGAAGAAGATTGAAATTCCGACCAGGAGCGGGATGATCAAGATCGACCGCAGTGCCAGGACCGGACTGAGGCTCATGATGGCGCCAAGATTTACGGCGAAGAGAACGGCGATCTGCCCGGCATTGATCACCTGGTCCGCGAAGAATGTCCGCAGGGCATCGACATCCGAAGTGCATCGCTCGATCAATTCTCCGGTTGGCGTGGCATCGTGATAGCGGAACGGAAGGTGCTGGATGTGGTCGAAGAGCGTGTTGCGCAGCCGGCGCGCGAGCCCTTCAGCGGTTCTGGCGGCAAGGCTGCCGCTAATGAACGTGAAGCCCCCCGTAACGACGGCCAGTGCCACGAAGGAGAGGCCGTACAGCAGGAGACTTCTTGAAGTTGGATTCGACGGAAGAACGTCGTCAATCAGCCGTTGAAGAAGGAGGTAGGTCCCGGTTCGGGATAGCGCGCTGATACCCAGGCCCAGGCTGGCGGCAAGGTAGGTAAGCCGGTAGCCACGCATAAGGCGCCATAGGCCTTGTAAGCGATTGGGTGTCAAAATATCGTGCAGGTCGTCTTGTTTCATCGCAGCAAAAAACCATCTCTTTCGAGATGATGGGCATCAAACCAGCAGACGGCAATGCAGCACTCCCGACAGAAGGTTTCGCCGATCAGTGTTTCATGTTTTGGTTGAACGGTATCCGGCGACGCAGCATTGTACCATCATTAAGTTGGACGCTCCAATCAGCTGGCCTGGAAGGAGCCAGCTTGACACGCCGAAAAGCGCTATGGTATTCTCAGCCGGCTTCCACCCGGCGGAGCAGAGAATGTGGAGGGGGAGATGGATGATCTTCGGTACTGGGTGGGGTTCCACCGAATACAAGGAATTGGTGCTGTAAGGCTGCGCGGTTTGTTGGACGCTTTCGGGGATCTCGAGCGGGCCTGGAACGCCACATTCGCGGAACTGCAGCAGGCAGGATTAAATTCCGATCTGGCACACGCCGTCCTTGAAGGACGCCGGGCAATGGATCTCCAGCTTGAGCTGGAAAAAGTTCAAAACAGCGGGTACCGGGTCCTGCGAATGATCGACACGGATTATCCGGAGCGCCTGCAGCAGATCTCCAGCCCACCGATACTGCTCTTCATGTGGGGCGGGATCCAGCCGCAGGACCAGGTTGCCGTAGCGATTGTAGGAACCCGCAGGCCGACCAAGTATGGCCTGGCGGTTGCGCAGGAGATATCCCAATATCTGGCATCGCGTCGGGTTACTGTCATATCCGGTCTCGCTCGAGGGATCGACGGTGCAGCCCATCGCGGGGCTCTGGATGCGGGTGGGAGGACGATTGCAGTTCTCGGATCCGGCCTGAATCGAATCTATCCACCGGAGCATGCACACCTGGCTGAACGTACGGCTGGATCGGGTTGTGTACTGACGGAATACCCTCTGGACATGGAACCGGAGGCGCGCAATTTTCCGGTACGGAACCGGATCATCAGCGGTGTTTCTTTGGCGGTGGTTGTGGTTGAGGCAGGTGAACGGAGCGGGGCATTGATTACTGCTGATTTTGCGGCTGACCAGGGCCGAGACGTATTCGCCGTTCCGGGCACTATACATAGGGCTGCCAGCCGGGGGACGAATCGGCTGATCCAGAGCGGGGCCTTCCCGCTGCTGGAGCCGGATGATATTCTGGAGACGCTGAATCTTGGGCTGGTTGTCGAGCAAATGAGTCTCGAGCAAGCCCTGCCTGCAGATCCGGAAGAGCGTGCGGTGCTGGAAGAGCTCGGCTCGGAACCGCTTCATGTCGATGAGATCGGAGCACGATCGGGTTTGCACGCTCGAAGAGTTAATGCTGTCCTGACCATGCTGGAATTACATGGTCGCGTTCGCCGAACGGGTGGCATGCATTTTGTTCGCATCGCAGAACCCCGAATCGGCTACAGGGTAGATTGATGGCAGAGAATGAACACTTCTACGCTGCGATCATGGCCGGGGGAGGGGGAACCCGTCTCTGGCCGCTGTCCCGGCACACTCGTCCGAAACAGCTGCTCGAACTTGTCGATGGATCGACCCTGTACCGCATGGCCGTTGACAGGCTTGAGCCCATGGTTGAACCAGACCATATCATCGTACTCACGATCCAGGAGCTGGTACCGGGGTTAAAAATCGAATCGCCCGAAATTCCTGCAGAGAACTATTTTCTGGAACCTTCTCCCCGGGGCAATGCTGCGGCCATCGGACTGGCGGCCCTGAGGCTCTTTCAAAGAGATCCGCAAGCGGTTATGGCTTGCCTGACGGCAGATCACATTATTCGCAATTCGGATCGTTTCCGGCAGCTTTTACGGGCTGCATCCCTGGCGGCGCGTGAAGGCAGCCTGGTGACGCTCGGTATCAAACCGCAGGGGCCCGATCCGACCTATGGGTATATCCACCGGGGAGAAGCGGCAGGCACCTTTGAGGGGATGCAGGCATTCCGGGTTAAGGCTTTTAAGGAGAAGCCCCACCTTGAACTTGCGCAGCAATATGTATCCAGCG
>JBJYWH010000346.1:0-4539 GCA_046259355.1 Anaerolineales bacterium | reverse complement strand
AGCCTGCGCACGTCGACTCATCGACGGGCTACCGCTACTACCTCTACGAGCAGCCGCCCCGTTTGAATCGCATCCTGGCGTTCAAAGACCTCGGATTCTCGCTTGAGGAGATCGGCCGGTTGATCGCTGAGGATCTCACCCTCCAGGCGCTGCGCGGCATGCTGACCCTGCGGAAGGCCGAGATCCAGCAGCAGCTGCAGGATGCGTCCGAGCGGATCGCCCGAGTCGAAGCCCGCCTGCAAGAGATCGAAAAGGAGCAGAGCATGACGCCCTATGATGTGGTCCTGAAGGAGATCGATCCGGTAAAAGTTGCCAGCGTGCGAGGTGTCGTCCCGCTGCCTCCACAACAGGGAAGGCTGTGGCATCAATTGGAAACCGTCCTGGCGCAGAAAGGGATTAAACCGGCAGGCCCGTGCTTGAGCATTTACCACGATGAGGAGTACCGGGAGAAAGATTGGGATATCGAAGTATGCGAGCCAGTCCAGGAGGCGCTGGAGGGGTCGGAGCCTGTTCTGGTGCGGGAACTACCGGCTGTCGAATCGATGGCGTGTGTGATTCACCATGGCCCTTTCACCTCGATTGGGCAGGCCTATGATGCGATCATGAAGTGGATCGCTGAAAACGAGTACCGAATCAACGGACCTGCCCGTGAGGTGTACCTGCAGGAAGCCCGGGGAGGCAGCCAGGAAGATCCCGATACGATCACCGAGATCCAGTTCCCGGTGCAAAAAGCCGGAAGTGCCTGGTGAGACGCTGCGGGAAGATGAGCTTCTTCCAGCGCCGAGGGATGAAACGAGACACCCGTTCAGGGTGTTTTCTCCCAGCCCCGGGTTCGGCTTCAAAGGAAGAAGCCATTTGACGCAGCTGGTTTGCGGTGTACAATAAATCGGTGTCCGTGGAACACCTCGATTCGAGGTAGGATAACCCAAGCGAACCGATGACTGACAGAGCATAGATACGCCCCTGGAAGGATAATTTGCAGCGGAGGACCTGGAGCAGGCTCCCTCCATAGAGATATTCCTTGCATCGGGCGTGAGAAACTGCGGTGGCGCAACATGGCTGCGGCAGTTTTTCGTTTGTCAGAATCAGGTTGGAAGCGAGGGGAGTCCCATGCTCAGCGTAGTAAATCTCACCAAATCCTATGGCATAAAAACCGTACTGGACCGGGTTTCCTTCACGATCAACACCGGCGAGCGCGTGGCCCTCACCGGCGCCAACGGAAGCGGGAAATCGACTTTGCTTCGAATCGTGGCCGGTCTGGAGCAGGCCGACAGCGGCCAGGTGAGCCTCGAATCCGGTATACGGCTGGGATGGATGGAACAGGATCCAGCCCCTACTGGCGATGTAACCGTCGGCGCTGTCGTGCGTTCCGGGGTGGGTGATTGGGACGCACTCCGTCGGGAACTCGAAAACCTTGCTGATGCCATGACGAACGCAAAGGGTCGGGATCTGCACGCGATCATGACCGCCTATGATCACGCGCTGGCTCGATTCAACACGATCGGGGGCTACCCGGTGGAGCACCGGGCAAAATCGATGCTCGCCAGGTTGGGTCTGGGTGCCCTCGATTCCGACGCACGAATGGACTGCCTATCTGGAGGGGAACGGTCACGTGTCCACCTGGCGCGGGTGTTGATGGGGCAACCGGACCTTCTGCTGCTGGATGAGCCGACCAATCATCTTGATATTCAGGCGCTGGAATGGCTTGAAGACTGGCTGGCTTCGTTTGATGGCGGACTGCTCCTGGTGAGTCATGACAGGGTCTTTCTCGACCGGATTGTGCAGCGGGTGCTGGAATTGGAAGGCGCTCAACTGCAGGAATACACGGGAAACTACAGTGCATATGTCGAGCAGAAGCAGGCCGGCCTGGAGCGCCAATGGGGGGCCTGGAAGGACCAGCAGGCTGAGATACGGCGCATGGAGCAGGACATCGCCCGAACGAAGTCGCAGGCGAAATATGTTGAACAGACCACGACCTCGCGCCAGCCGGGGGTCCGCCGGTATGCCAAGAAAGTCGCTCGAAAGGCTGCTTCCCGCGAGAAGAAGCTGAGGCGATACCTTGCGTCCGAGGATCGTGAAGAGAAACCGCTGGCGGGTTGGGACCTGAAGCTCGAATTTGAGGGCCTTTCCCATGGCAGCCAGCAGGTTCTTCAACTGCTCGATGTGGGTCATCGCTATGATCGTTGGCTCTACCGCCATGTGTCCTTGACGCTGCGCCATGCGGAACGCGTTGTCCTGTTGGGCCCGAACGGTTCCGGCAAGAGCACACTCCTTCAATCCATCATGGGCGTGGTTCAGCCCTATGAGGGTGAAATCAACATTGGGCCAAGCATCAAGCTTGGCTACCTGCCACAGGATCAAGATACGCTTCCGTCCGATGACACACCGCTGAGAACGATCCGGGCCGCCACAGCATGGTCTGAAACGGAGGCCCGCAGCTTCCTGCACTATTTCCTCTTTTCTGGAGATGATGTCTTCACGTCCGTGGCTCGACTGAGCCCGGGAGAACGCTCCAGGCTGCTGCTGGCGAAAGTGATCGCGGAGGGTGCGTCCTGCCTCGTGCTGGACGAACCGATCAACCACCTGGATATCCCCTCCAGGGTGCATTTCGAGCAGGCACTGATGGCCTTCCCGGGGGCAATCCTGGTTGCCGTTCACGATCGTGCCTTCATCGATCGGTTTGCGACGGCCATCTGGTCTCTGGAAGAGGGAGGGATCTGCTGCTATCCCGATCGGGCGAGTATGCCCCGTGAGGGGATCGACTGAGGGAAATCTCGTTTTAAGGAATGGGTCTGCTGGTTCCTCCTGAGGGTAATCCGCATGCTTGTATTTTCGTCCTTTCGTTTTCTCTCCGTACCCAGTTAAAGGAAATTTGGTCTTCCCCATTAATTTCCTCTTCAGAGATAACAAATCCAGATAAATACAACCCTTGAAGTCCAGGGTTAATACCAATTTAAACGGGATTTAATGCTCTGTTACGGACCCGGTGTGGGTGCACGATTTATATTGTGAATATCGGAGCAAAGGGGCGGGAAATCGTCGCAGTTAATAGGTCACGTTGACCTCCCGCCAAGCAGATCGGAGTGTGGAATCCATGGAACAACAACGAAAGCATGAAGCGGTGGGGAAACCCAATCCAATGGACCGGCGTGCATTCCTGAAGTGGAGCGCGGCGGTTGGGGGGACGGCTGCCCTGGCCAGCCAGCTGACCTTCGGCTTTGACTCGATCGAAGCGGCCGAAGCTGCGGCCGACTCCGGCAAGTGGGTCTTCGCCGCCTGCTGGCACAACTGCGGCGGCCGGTGCGCCAACTACGCGCTGGTGCAGGATGGCGTGGTCGTCCGCCAGAAGACTGACGACACCCATCCCGATACGGCCAACTATCCGCAGCAGCGGGGGTGTGCTCGCGGCCGATCCCAGCGACACCAGGTTCTGGGGGTTGACCGATTGAAGTACCCGATGAAGCGTGCCCACTGGTCACCCGGGGGAGGCGACAAGGAACTGCGCGGGGTGGATGACTGGGTACGCATCTCGTGGGATGAAGCACTGGACATCATCGCCAGCGAGACCCAGCGCATCATTGATACGTATGGAAATAAATCCATCCTGCTTCCCACGTTTGCATCCAGTATCCTGCTCAATGCTCTGGGAGGTGCTGTGGCAACATGGGGGGTGAGCTCGGACGGCTCATGGCTGATTCCGAGCGCGATGATGTCTGGAAACCTGATCACGGACGCCCCCGATCGCCTGTCATACCGCAATGCACGCCTGATCGTTCTGTGGGGTTCGGATCCGGCATGGAGCAGCGCCGGCGATCCGACCTACAACTACATGCAAGCGCGAGACGCGGGAGCGAAATTCATCTTCGTCGGCCCGCTGCACAGCAACAGCGTGCAGACCCTGGCCGATGAATGGATCCCGGTCCGGCCGGGCACCGATGCCGCCCTGCTGCTCGGCATGGCCTACCATATGATCAGCAACGATCTCCAGGACCAGGATTTCCTCGACACGTACACGCTTGGTTTCGACTCCGATCACATGCCCGAGGGAGCGGATCCGGAAGAAAACTTCAAAGATTACGTCCTCGGCACCTACGACGGCGTACCGAAAACACCGGAGTGGGCGTCGGAGATCTGCGGCACGCATCCGCGCACCATCCGCCAGTTTGCTGAAGAAATCGCTACGGTCAAGCCGATGATCTTCTCTGGCGGAGCGGCTCCCGCCAGGACCCAGAGAGGGCAGCAGTTCTGCCAGGCCTTCATGACGGTTGGCTGGATGACCGGCAATGTCGGGCTCCCCAATGCCGCAATTACCAAGCGCTATCACAGCTCGGCCAGCTATGGTGGTCCGTCGCTGGTGATGCCCGGCGGAAGCGGTTTTTCACCGGTGACCAATCCTCTCTTTCCCTACGGGGGGGCGTTTGGCGGCTATGGCTTTTCGAAACCCGAGGCGACCGATTTCTACGCAATCGCCTACGAGGAGACATGGGATGCGGTCCTCAACGGCGAGTTTACTGCAACGGTAAGAGGAAAGGTGCCCTG